>DHOL01000077.1 GCA_002410755.1 Ruminococcaceae bacterium UBA5391
TAAGGCATTTGAGAAATACGGTGATACCGAGCTCGGCCAAATCGTCTATAAGCTCAATGGCAACAGCCTCAGCGGCCTGCATTCCGATATCTTTACCAAAGACCCGGAGACCATTGCCGACAAAATCAAGAATATTATCAAGACTAGCGGCACGCTGAAACTTCCTTCCGAAATGCTCAGCGGCAGCGGCTATGCAGTCCTTCGTGACGGTGAGGCAGGCAATTCCACAGGGGTAGGGACAACGTCCCTTGCTTTTGCCGATATGCCCATTCTTTCCGCCAGCGCGCAGGTAAGCACAGCTTATCCGCCGACCGTCCAATTAAATGCGACTAAGAACGGGGATGAAGTTGAATTTTCTTTCAATTTTGCCGGTGACGAATCAAAACAGTACACCATGAATATTGAAAAATGGAGGGCTGGATGGTGGGGCGTCTATGATGTTTATCTCAATGGTGTTAAGATTAAGGATAAACTGTCCTTTGTAGGCAGCGGCGCCGTACTGGATTCCCTCGGTGTACATTCCCTTAAAAATGGCACCAATACGCTTAAATTTATCTGCGTTTCTACGGACGCAAACTGCAAAATGGGTGTCCGTTTCCTGAAACTTTCTGAATATCAAACAGGGCAGACAAGTACGATTATCCCCAATACCCAGCGTGACCTGTGGATGACATTCAGCAAGTGTTCCCAGCATCATCATGAAGACCTGCTGAACCTTGGCCTGGTAGCTTATCGCCTTGACCTGTTGCCCGACCTTGGTTACCCGCTGCGTGCCGACAGCAGTAATGAGCGTTTGCATTGGGTTGACGGCACACTCAGCCATAATACAGTCCTTGTGGATGGGAAGCAGCAACTTTCCAATTATACCGCTACTCCGCTCCACTTTGACGATTCTGGATTTGTAAAGCTGATGGATGTTGACTCTTCCCGCAGTTATGAATCAACTAAGACTTACCGTCGCACTTCCGCAATGATTCGGATTGATGACAGCAGTTCCTATATTGTTGACCTGTTCCGTGTTGCTGGAGGGAATAAGCACGAATTCAGTTTCCATGCCGGAGAATCTGTGGATAATAATGCTTCGGTGACGGGGCTGAATCTTACCAATCAGTCCGGCACATACGATGGGCCAGACACCACCTTCGGTGTTCTGCCGTCGGGTGAGAATTCTACAAGGAATCCAGGCTATTACTGGCTGAAAGATGTTGCAACGGATTCTTCCCCTGCGAAGCAGTTCAGCGTTGACTGGAATCTCCTTGATACCTACAATGTTCTTGGTAATGGCGGCCATGCTGAAAACGGGATCCATGTCAAGTTAACCATGCTTGGCAATTACAACTCTGTTTCCCTGGCAAGCGGTATGCCGCCGCAGAAATCCGCTGACAGCCCAAAGACCTACCGCTATGTGGTTGTAAAGAATGAAGGCACTAACCTTAACAGTCTCTTTACTTCCGTCATTGAGCCTTACCGTGGAAGCAGCAATATTGCTTCCATTGAAGCGCTTCCGGTTACAGAAAATGGGAAAGAAGCTGACAGCAGCGTAGTCCGCGCTATTAAGGTCACACTGATGAACGGCCGTGTTGACTATATTGTCAATGCACTTGACAGCACCCGTAAATTCCGTGTTGCTGATTTGTTCGATTTCAGTGGATTCTTTGGCGTGTACAGCCAGAAAGACGGCAAACTTGTTGCCAGCTACCTGAATGACGGTACCCAGATTGGTGATATGACAAGTTCTGTTTCGGCTGTTACCGGCAAGGTCAGTGCATTTACGAAAGGCCTCTCTACAGAAAACTATATTGACATCCAGCCTGACCAGAAGGTTAATCCTTCCGATTTGGCAGGAAAAACTATCTATGTAAATAACGACCATACTCGCAATGCTGTTTACAAGATTGATTCTGCTGAAGAGCAGAATGATGGGACGATTCGCCTGAATATTGGCGATGTTACCACAGTCCGCGCATGGGCCGATACCAGTGATTTCTCGAAAGGCTTTGTCTATGACCTTGCGGACAATGAGTCTTTCCGGATTCCGCTGACTTCTTTAGAAGAAGTGAAAGCGGCTCAGTACAGCCTGACGGTTCAGGCAGGGACCGGCGGAAGACTTGAGAGCGATCCGAGCGGCAGCTATGCGGCCGGAGCCGTGATTCCTTTGAAAGCAGTTGCCGAGAGCGGTTATCATTTCAAAGGATGGAGCTGTACGGCAGGAAGCGTATCGGATTCTACCAGCTTGAGCGCGTCCTTTACTATGCCGGACGGCAACGCTACGGTGACGGCTATGTTTGAAAAAACCAGCAGTCCCAGTGAGCCGAGTTTGCCGGCGAGCGGTGATAAAGGTGGAAGCATTACACCAGTAAGCCCCAAGACCGGAGATAACAGCAACATGATTCTTTGGCTTGTTATTTTGCTCGGTTCTGGTGTTTGCCTGGCGGCAGTTGCTGTACCTTACAGAAAAAGGAAGAAGTACGGGAAAAAATTAAACAGGTAACCTTCTTGTAAAGCAGGGGGGAGGCGGCAGCGGTTCATTCCGCTGCCGCCTCCTTCTTTGTGCTTTTTTAGGGCATAATACTGAATCAGCTTACGGGGGAAAGAAAGCCTTCAGCCAGATTTATCCGGCGCCTTGCTTTACAAAAATAAAAAGGCTATAATTACCCTATCAGAGAATAAACTGCTTTATGGATGCCGTTTTCCATATCGGTTTGTGCCTTTTCCGTGAAGAAGAAATCATGTTTTATTCCCTTCATCAGCAATCTTTTGTAAAATGGCAATCAGATCGGACAGACTATTGATTGTTACATTGCGGGAAAGAATTTCGTTTTTTAACTCAATAGGCAAAGATTCAAACTGATTTTTAAGCTTAGGGTTTACATACGACATAGCAGCACCTCATTTCAGAAAGTAGTATGCCCAGTCGCCCTGGATAGATTCAAAGGAGAAATTTCTCATGCTTCAAATACAGAATATCAGCAAGAAATATACGACGGGGAATCTGGTTCAAACCGCCCTTGACGGTGTTACCCTGAACCTCCGCGACAACGAATTTGTTGCAGTCCTCGGCCCCAGCGGTTCCGGTAAAACGACGCTTCTCAATATGATTGGCGGCTTGGACCGGTATGACAGCGGTGATCTAATTATCAACGGAATTTCCACGAAAAAATACAAGGACCGTGACTGGGATTCGTACCGCAACCATACGGTAGGCTTTGTATTTCAAAGCTATAACCTGATTCCACACCAGACTGTGCTTTCCAATGTTGAGCTGGCCCTAACCATTTCCGGAGTTCCCAAAGCTGAGCGGAAGAGGCGGGCTAAAAGAGCTCTGGAGCAAGTTGGGCTTGAAGATCAGCTCCACAAGAGGCCAAACCAGATGTCCGGTGGCCAGGTGCAGCGGGTAGCCATCGCACGGGCGCTGGTCAACAACCCCGATATCCTTCTTGCTGACGAGCCAACCGGTGCACTGGATACGGAAACGAGCATTCAGGTCATGAATCTTCTGAAAGAAGTAGCAAAGGACCGCCTCGTCGTTATGGTTACCCATAATCCGGAGCTTGCGGAAAAATATGCAACCAGGATTGTTAAGCTCCGTGATGGAAAAATCATGGACGATTCCAATCCCTATGAAGTGGACAGTACCAAACTGGCCCTGCCGAAGCACAGGAACATGGGGAAATCCTCCATGTCGTTTTGGACTTCACTTGCCCTGAGTTTTAATAATTTACGTACGAAAAAGGGCAGAACCCTGCTGACCTCTTTTGCCGGTTCCATCGGCATCATTGGCATTGCACTGGTTATTTCCCTTTCGGCAGGTGTCCAGCAATATATCAACAATGTCCAGAAAAGTACAATGGCTTCTTATCCAATCAAAATTGATGCAGAATCCATTGACTTAAGCAGCTTGATTAAGGATCAGAGTAAAAGCGGGAAGCCTGACAGGGAAAAAATATCCCATGGCCTTGATGCCGTTTATTCCGACAATCGGGCACTGGAGCGTGCATCGACAGTAACAAAAAGCATTACAAAAAACGATCTGACAAAATTTAAGAAATACCTTGACAGCCCCACCAGCCCGATTAACCGTTATGTAGGCGAAAACGGGATTATTTATTCCTACGATACCAAATTCGATGTTTACTCCTATGATTCAAAGGGGACTTTAGTCAATGCGGACGGCAGTACTCTGGTTTCTGCCGATACTTCCGGAAAAGCGACCAATCTGGTGAGCGGGCAAAAATCGGCTACGTCTACGAAACTGATGTCCGGCATTATGACGGGTACGAATACAGCCAGCCCGTTTTCTGAACTCCTTCCAGGGAATGGGAACACACTTGTCGGGAAAGTCCTGACGGATAATTATAAGGTCCTTTATGGCTCATGGCCTCAGAAGTACAATGAAGTCGTACTTGTGCTGGATGAAAATAATGAGGTGCCCATTTCTGTGCTCTATGAGCTTGGATACCTGCCTTCCGCTGATTACAAGGATATTGTAAAAAAGATTGATAATGGCGAATCTGTTTCGCTCAGCACGAAGACTTTTTCCTATCAAGACCTGTGCGGTCAGACATTTTATATGCTCCCATCCTGTGATACCTATGAAAAAAACAGCCATGGGACTTTCGATCCGATTGCATCAGACAACGAAAAGCTGAAGGATTCTCTGAAAAATGCCGTCAAACTGAAAATCAGCGGCATTGTCCGTCCGATCCAAAAATCAGACAGCAATTTTATCAGCGGAAATGTGGGATATACAAGGGCACTAATCAACTATATTATTAACCATACGGACAGTAGTGCCGTTGTAAAAGCCCAAAAAACCACCCCGGAAATCAATGTTCTGAACGGTACCGCCTTTTCTCCGGCGGATGACAGCAAGAAAATTTCCGATATTAAGCTTTATCTTTCCAATCTTGGTGTCTCAGAAAAAGCAAAGGCTTTTCAGAAAATTATGCAGTCCTCCGGCAAAGCCTCTGCTTCCCTTCTGGCAAAGAGCGAGTCCGAGCAGGCGGCATTGCTTGACCAGTATCTGAAAAATCCGGATCGGTCCGTTATGCTCAAACTTTATGAAAGCACGATACCTTCCAGCAGCTACAATGATAATATGAGCGCTTTCGGTGTTGTCAGCCTGGATGCACCGTCTTCCATCAGCATTTACACAGACAGCTTCCAGAATAAGGATAAAATTGCGGACTGCATCAAAGAATACAATGCTTCAGCCGCTTCCGGCGACCAGATTACCTACACCGATTATGTTGCCCTCCTGATGTCTTCCGTCACCAATATTATCAATGTGATTTCCTATATTCTGATTGCATTTGTTGCAGTTTCCCTTATCGTTTCCTCTATTATGATTGGAATTATCACCTATATCTCCGTCCTGGAGCGGACGAAAGAAATCGGGATTCTGCGCGCCATTGGTGCTTCACGGAGAAATATCTCACAGGTTTTCAATGCGGAAACATTTATTATTGGACTGTGTTCCGGTATTATCGGCATCATCCTTTCCCTTCTGCTCCTGATTCCCGGGAACATCCTCCTGCACCGGGCAACCGGTTTGACCGAAGTCAATGCTTTCCTGCCTATAAACAGCGCAGCCCTGTTGATTCTGATCAGTGTAGCGTTGACACTGGTTGGAGGCTTGATCCCGGCGTGCAAGGCCGCCAAAAAAGACCCTGTTACAGCGCTGCGGACCGAGTGACCGGACAAGGTGCGCTAAGGTTTTTGTGGTTTGTCTTGGAGCAGCCTCAGAATTGGCCGGCCGGAAGTATCCAGATTCGTTTTCTGACTTAAATAAATTTCAACAAAAAGCTGACTTTTGGCAAGGTCAATATCGGTAAGAAAAGCATATAGAGCACGGCCGGAGTCCATCAGCGCAGCTGGGAATCTATTTTCTGCGCGGGGGAGATAGCCGAGGACGTAACCGTCATCTGTCGCGATGAGAATAGCATTGGAGTCATAGGCATTTTCTGGCTCACGGACGAGATACAGCATGTCGCCTTCTTCCAAGACACCGTCAACCGCCATCAGATCGCGGTAATAGGCACCTGCTATATGGGTTTTCAAAAGGAAAACATCTTCTGCATCTGGTTCGACCGGAGACGTGGGGAGTTCAACGTAACGCTGTTCTTTCGCTGACTTTTCATCCTTTCTGCCGAGAAGACGCAGAATACATTTTTTAACCTGCTTGGCAGGTTCATATCCCAGTGCCTTTTCCAGAGCGGGAATAACTTCAGCTCCCCAAAGCGTGCGGGACTGGCGCAGACCGCGGACTGCTTCTTTCCGGCAGTCCGGGAGACGGCAGTCAAGGCACCGAAGGAAAAACGGAAGGTCGGTAATCACTTCCAGATTCATTTCTTTCAGCAGAAGGCAAAGTGCCAGATCAGGTTCATAATCCTGGCTGATTTCATTTTCAGCCGGATTAAGCGCACCGCTGAATACTTTTTCCGGAAGGTTCGCTTTCATATAGCACAGAGTATCCTGAGTGTAAGTCCTGTAATTTTCTCCAATAAGATAATTAATTACCGAAAAGTCGCATGGGCTGTGCCATAGCATGGGAAGAAAATCGGTAAAATCCGGCTTCAGACCGTCGGCCCTTGCTGCATCGAGAATTTTCCTGCTTGAAAAAGAAGGATTCCGCATTTCACTGAGGATAATTCCATGCCATGTTTCGCGGTTCATTGCCCTCTGGCATTTTGCAAGGACAGACTGTACTGAGGATGGAGCCCAGCCGTTTTTTCCGGAACCTGATTTCAGTCCATCTCTCAGCGAGAGGGTAAGGCTTGCAGAAATTGTCTGTAGAGCAGAGTAGTCGAGAAAAGTTTGAGCCATTTCGGGCGCCGCCTCAGCGTATGCCGTTACAAGCGGCATAGAAGCTGTGAAATCGATAATTTTGCTATTCCGGAAAGCATTAGAAAACAGGCGTGAAAACGTCCCAAACACTTCTGCGCTGATCGGAAGACTTTTCATATAAGACACCATATCTGCATTTTCCAGGCAGATGATGGCAGCCATTTCGGGAAGCACGCTGTTTTTAGAACCTTCCAGAAACATCCACTGCTTCATTTCATCCGTCAGCGGGCGCATGGCACTGGTAACAGCCATTTTGGCATATCCGTCAAGCCTTTTTGCCAATTCAAACAGGAAGGACTCACGCCGGCTGAACGTTTTTGACGCCTCAACGACATACAGCGTATAATTTCCATCCGTCCCAAACTTTTGCAGGGCCGACCGCGTTTTTGCATCTTCATAGTTTGCAAGAATAAGAATGCCGAGTTTCACAGCTTCCTTCCCGTATTTTCCGCTGACCAGCTTTTCCGCAAAGCTGTGGAAACAGTCCCGGTCAAAAATGCCTTCGGAAAAAAGAGAACGAAAGCGTTCATTTAGCCTCACAAAATAGAAGGAGAGGGGAACTTCTTCCAGCCTGTGGCAAAGCGTTTCCATTTTCGTTTCCGATGGTTCACTGAGACAAGCTAAAACAGCCGCCTTTTCAGTTTTAAGGGCTGCCTGTTCCTGAGCAGGCCCAGGCAGGCCTTCCCCCAAAAACGCGTTTGTAATATCCTGCTTTCCGGAATCATTTTCTGTTTCTGATAACTTCAAAACAAAGCCCCCCTTTGATGAAAAAAGAAATCTGCTATAGATGCAGCCGTTTACTTTTATATAGATATGATAAAAAAGCCGCACAGATGGCCGGCTTTTTCCGGTATTCCATGCGGCTTTTTGAATAACAGCTTTTATAACATGATGTATTAAGGCTGACGGTGGTCACACAGATAAAAGAACGTTAGAAGCCCTGGGCCACAGTGAGCACCTATGATAACACCAAGGCTTGAAATTGTGACCTTCGATACGGTCGGGAACGATTCTAAAATCTTTGAGCGCATGAATTTTGCGTCTTCTAAGCAGTCTGCGTGAAGGATATGAACTTCCTGTCCCTCTGGATGAGTAAAGTCACGCTTTATGCCATTCAGAATTTCAGAAAGCGCGGCCTTCCTCCCGCGGACTTTGGAAGTGACAACAAGTTTTCCATCATCCGTGACATACATCACAGGCTTAATGGAGAGCAGAGAGCCAACAAGGGCCGAAGCATTGGAAACACGTCCACCGCGTTTTAGATAGTTCAAGTTGTCCACCGTGAAGCGGTGCGCAATCTTCAGCTTATGGGCTTCTCCCCAGGAAATTACTTCCTCAAAGGACTTACCCTCTTCATGCAGGCGGACCATGTTCTGCACCAGTATTCCAAGCCCGCCGGAAACGCACAGGGTATTCATTACATAAAAACGCTGCTTTGGGTACTCTTTTTTAATCTGTTCAGCGGCTTCGCCTGCGGCTGCATAGGAATGAGATAATTCGCGTGACATATCAAGATAAATGACATCTTTGCCTGTATCCATGAGCTTTTTAAAGAAAGCATAATAAGTATAAGAATTGATCATCGAAGTTGAAAGGAGGGCACCGGTACGCATCTGCTTGTAAATGGACTCGCGTGACGATTCGCGGCTGTCATCTTCAAACGTTTTATCTCCGATCATATAGGAGTAACTGATGACCGGGATATTATGCTCTTCGTAAAATTCGTACGGCATATCGGCGGTAGAAGCCGTAGCGATGATGTAGTCTGCCATATTATACCCCCTGATTATAGAAATTATATAAGCCATATTATATCATTAAAACATAAAAATGTAAACAGCGGGGATTCCATAAGGCATATTCAGACTGAATTTCCGTCCTCGATGCTGATTTCGTCAAATTTTTCGGTCAGGTCGCGGATACCAACAGATGCCTTCTTGTTTCCGCAGACATCAAAAACGATATTTCCCCGGTGCATCATCAAAAGCCGGTCTCCAAAATTGGCGGCATATTTTAGGTTATGCGTTACCATCAGGGCGGTGAGGTGCTTTTCCCGGACGAAACGGTCTGTAAGCTCCATTATGGTTTCGCTGGATTTTGGATCGAGTGCTGCTGTGTGCTCGTCGAGGATCAGAAGGGAAATGGGCGTCATGGAACAAATCAGGAGGGCCAGGGCTTGTCGTTGCCCGCCGGAAAGATTTGCGACCGGCAGATTCAGCTTGTTTTCTAGGCCAAGTTTCAAAAGCTCAAGCTGTGAGCGGTAAAAGTCAATTTGCTTTTTGGAGATGCCTCTGGAGAGACCGAAACACTTTCCTTTATTGTCTGCAAGCGCAAGGTTTTCCAGCACGGTCAGTTTTGGGCAGGTCCCTGCGGCGGGGTTCTGAAATACCCGGCCAATCAGTTTTGCGTGGTGACATTCGGAAAACCTGCTGCTTTCCCTGCCGTCAATTATTACTTCACCGGAATCTGGTGCTATGCTGCCGCAGAGGATGTTCAGGAGTGTTGTCTTGCCGGAGCCGTTACTGCCAACGACGACAGTAAACGAACCCCTGCGGAGGGAAAGGCCAAAGTCTTGGAACAGACTGATTTCACTGACTGTACCGGGATTGAAAGTCTTAAAGATATGGCGCATTTCCGCCAGATTATCAGACAGGGGCTCAGATTTGGGTTGGGTTGACATCCTGTTTTTTCCTCCTTCCGGCGACCGGTGCCATGTTATTAGCTACAAGGGCAATGGTGAGCAGAATGGCCATGAGCAGTTTCAGGTAATTCGTCGGCAGTCCAAGTTGCATTGCCGCAACCAGGCAGGCTTTGTAGATGATGGTGCCAAAAACGGCCGCAAGTGTCGGCCGGATAATTTTAGCCCGGCCAAAAAGGCTTGTGCCAATAATAACAGAGGCAAGTGCCATCACGACCATTCCTGTGCCGCTCCAAACGTTGGCTGAACCGGACTGCTGGCTCAAAATTGAACCGGCAAGTGCCGCGCACCCATTGCCAATCATCAGGCCGAGAATGTTCATATTGCCCGGATCTTTACCAAGCGAGATGACATACTGCGGGTTGTCTCCTGCCGCGCGGAGCAGAAGACCAGATTTCGTTTTCAGGTAGAGGTCGATTGCCAGTTTGACAACGGCGCAGCAAATCAGTGCAAGCAGGGCAGGCCCCCAGGAACCTGCGGCGGCGGAAAGTGCCGCACCGAGGCCATAATTGAAGATAGTCGGTTTGCTGAAATAGGCCACCATTGAGGTGCCACCGGTTACAACGAGATTGATGCTTGTCAGTGCAGTCATCACAAGGATACCGGAGAGCAGGTCTGTAATATGCAGTTTCACATGCAGAAGGCCAGTCACACAGCCTGCCGCAGCACCGCATAGGAATGAGACCAGACAGGCAACCCATGGGTTTACTCCGTTTAGAATCAATGCGCCCGTGACGCATGCCCCGAGCGGAAAAGTGCCGTCTACAGAAAGGTCGGGGAAGTTCATTACTGCGTAGGTGACATAAACGCCAACGGCCATAATTGCGTAGATAAACCCTTCTGTCAGGACATTGTTGAAAAGGCCGAGAAAAATATCCATATTTCAGCAAAACCAGCTTTCTGTGAAAAATCCGGAAGGATAAAGGGCGGCTGAAAAAGCTCACTGAGAGACAGCTTCAGCATTTGCATAAGCAGCGGGTAGGGTAAGCCCGAACTGCTTTATAACGGATTTGTTGTAGACGGGCTTGCCGTCTGTGACAACATAAATCGGTGTTTGGGAGGCTTTTGCCTGGCCCTTCAAAATCCTTGCGGCCATTTTGCCGGTTTCTTTGCCAAGTGCAACATAGTCGATGCTCTGCGATGCAAGGCATCCGTTCTTAACCTGTTCGATTTCGGAACCAAAGACCGGAATCTTAGCCTTGTTTGTAGCCTGAAGCAGGGTTGAAAGGTTGTTGACAACATTATTATCGGTAAAGTTGTTTACACAGTCTACACCTTTTGCCACAAGGGAAGCAGCACCTGACGCAACCTCGGAAGAGTTGGTGATACCAATATCGACCACTTCAAAACCATATTTCGGCGCAATCGACTTGAACCGTTTAAGGTTGGAAACCGAATTGACTTCGCCTGTTGTATAGAGAATCCCAATCTTCTTCGCTTTTGGCAGGAAAGCGCGGATCATTTTGACCTGTGATTCCAACGGCAAAACGTCCGAAGAACCGGTGCAGTTGTTCCCAGGCTTTTCGAGAGAAACGGCAAGCTGTGCTGCAACCGGATCGGAAACGGCGGTGTATACAATCGGAATGCTTGTATTTTTGGCTGCCTTATAAGCAGACATTGCCGCTGGGGTTGCAATCGCCATAATCATATCGTATTTTTTGGCGACCATATTTTCTGCCATCAGGTCAGAGTTGGCATTTTCCGCCTGTGCATTCTGAAAATCAATGGTGAGGTTTTTCCCTTCCTGATAGCCGGATTCCGTCAGGCCTTCTTTGAAACCTTTGTAACAGTTGTCGAGGGATGGGTGCGGTGCATACTGGATTACCCCAATCGTGACTTTCTTTCCGGTGCTTCCAGCTGCGCCGGAAACTGGTGCAGAGGATGCCGGTTTGGAAGAACCCGTTATTGTGGAGCAGGCCCCCGCGGTGCTGATTACGGCTGCTGCCATTCCAATGGCAATCAATTTTTTTAAGGCTGTTTTCATGTTTATCTTTCTCCTTATAAAATAATAGTTGAGATTATTTTCCAGATAGTCTTTCTGATTTGGCTCGCGCCACCAGCCGTCTTGCATCGGTACCACCTCCTGTTTTAAAATGAAAAAGAAAAAGCTCCTGTCCCTGAAAACAGGGACAGGAGCCATACTTGGCAAATCCTGCGGTACCACCCAGATTGGCGAAAACGCCCACTTTTCCGCACACTTTTTATGTACGCTTCCATGATAACGGGTGAAGTTCCCGTCGATAGCTACTCGGCAAACCAGCCTTTTGCGTCGCCCTCATAAGCCCATTCCTCCGGGATGCGCTGCCACAATCCCACCACCTGTGACTCTCTTAATGCACAAGCCCCAAAGTACTTCTCTTACTCACCGGTTTAGTTCTTAAATTTATTGCTACCAGTATATGCTGCGGTAGGCGGATTTGTCAAGTGCTTTTTCAAGGAAAAATCGTAAAAGATTGTTTATTTTTTCACGAATCTGTGATATAATGACAGCTGCTTAAAGCCAATTAAAAAATGCCGCGTCCGCTGGCAGCGGTACGGCCGATGAAGAAAAAAGGGAGAATCATGCAATGAGAGCATCCATCAGCGGGAAAACAATTCGGATGGCCCAGTTCGCCATGATGCTTGCCATTGAGGCGGTTGTGTGTTTCACACCACTCGGCTCGCTTCCGGCTATCGGGCCGGTTGTTGCAACACTGGGCATGATCCCGGTTATCATTACGGCCATCGTCATGGGTACAGGGGCTGGTTCGCTTATGGGCGCCTTTGCCGGACTGTTTAGCTTCCTTGTGTGGACGTTTATGCCGCCAAATCCGCTTGTTGCCTTTGCTTTTACACCGGCATACTCGCTTGGGGCATCAAAGGGTAACTTCTGGAGCCTCGTCATCTGTTTCGTGCCGCGTATCCTTGTTGGTGCGGTAACAGGGCTGTGCTTCCGCCTGTTCACTCGGCTAAAATGGAAAGAACCGCTCTCCTATGGCCTCAGCGGCGTGATTGGGAGCCTTATGAACACTCTTCTTGTTCTTGGCGGAATTTATTTCTTTTTTGGCAGCAACTATGCTTCTGCGCTTGGGCAGAACTTCGGCGTGCTCCCGGCGCTTATTGGTTCCGTCGTCCTGACCAACGGGATTCCTGAAGCAATCCTCGGCGGTATTGCGGCTTATGCTGTTGCCTGCCCGCTTCGCAAGCATGTCCTGCATCATTTTGAATAATTGTAGGGCAGCTGGCGCAGAATAAAAGCAGTCCCTAAAAAACTACTTTTACGAGGTGTCATCTTATGACTGATCTTTCCTGCAGCGTAAGTGGTTGCGCAAACAACAGTGACAACAGATGTTGCCGTCCTGGTATTGTGGTGAGCGGCCCGAATGCGACCGGTTCGGATCAGACCTACTGCGCGGATTTCCAAGACCGTGCGCAGGGCGCTGAGAACAGCACAGCAAGCGACGCATTTCCAAATTCAGCTCCCGATATCCATTGTGAAGCTGCGAACTGCTCCTATAACCGGAACCATTCCTGCACGGCCGACCATATCGACATCCGCACAACGCTTGTCAACGGTGGCCAGGTCAAAACTGAATGCTCCGCTTTCCGCAACAACGAAGAATAAAACCTTTCCTTGGGAAAACGGAAAATCCCCCGTTCCGGGCATTGCCCGGAACGGGGGATTGCTTTAGCTACTTATCAGAAATTGTAAGGCCTTTTCCGTTACAGCCGATTGTTAAAACTGTCTTTGGCCTGAGGCCGCCGGCAATAATTTTCTTTGCAATCAGCGTTTCCATATGGCTCTGAATAAATCTTTTAAGCGGGCGGGCGCCGTAAACCGGGTCGAAGCCGCTTGAAACGATGAAATCCTTCGCAGCGGGGGTCAGATCTATACCAAGCTGCTTGTCTGCGAGACGGCGTTTCAGGTCGTCAATCTGCAGGTCAACAATCCTGTAGATTTCCTCTTTGGTGAGCGGACGGTAAAACACAATTTCATCGAGGCGGTTTAGAAATTCCGGACGGAATTGCTGTTTCAGCAATAAGCTGACCTTTTTCTTTGCATCCTCGCTGATTTGCCCGTCCGATCTGATGCCATCCAGAATATAGTTGGAACCGAGATTTGAGGTCAGGATGATAATGGTATTCTTAAAATCTACCGTGCGGCCCTGAGAATCCGTGATGCGGCCGTCGTCCAGAACCTGAAGAAGAATATTGAAGACATCCGGATGCGCCTTTTCGACTTCGTCGAACAGCACAACCGAGTAGGGGTGGCGGCGCACGGCTTCGGTGAGTTGGCCGCCCTGTTCATAGCCAACGTATCCCGGAGGCGCTCCAATCAGGCGGGAAACGGAGAATTTTTCCATATATTCTGTCATATCGATCCGGATGAGGTTCTTTTCATCGTCAAACAATGCCTGTGCCAGTGCCTTAGCAAGTTCCGTCTTGCCGACGCCGGTGGGGCCAAGGAACAGGAACGAGCCTATTGGGCGGTTCGGGTCCTGAATTCCAGCGCGGGAACGGAGGATGGCTTCAGAGACTTTTTTCACGGCTTCATCCTGACCGATTACGCGCTTGTGAAGGATATCTTCCAAATGGAGGAGTTTTTCGCGCTCACTTTCCATCAGACGGGCAACAGGAATTCCAGTCCATTTTGCAACAATCTTTGCAATTTCCTCTTCGGTTACACGGTCATGCAGAAGGGAGTTTTCGTCACCCTGCGTTTTTTCGACGGTCTGCTCTGCGGCTTTCAGGCTTTTCTGCAATTCGGGCAGTCTGCCGTATTTCAGCTCGGCAGCCTTGTTCAGGTCATAGGTGCGCTCGGCCTTTTCAATTTCGGCATTTGCCTTTTCAATCTCCTCACGCAGGTTGCGCACTTTGCCGATTGCATTCTTTTCATTTTCCCATTTTGCCTTGCGCTCTTTCAGTTCGGCACGTTCGTCGGCAAGCTCTTTCTGGATTTCCCTGAGATGCTCCTGAGTAAGCGGATCACTGTCCTTTTTCAGGGCAGCCTCCTCGATTTCATGCTGCATAATTTTGCGTGAAATCTCATCAAGTTCTACCGGCATGGAGTCAATTTCCGTACGGACCATTGCACAGGCTTCATCCACAAGGTCAATGGCTTTGTCGGGCAGAAAACGATCGGAAATGTATCGGTTGCTAAGGACTGCCGCGGCGATGAGCGCCTGGTCTGTGATTTTCACGCCGTGAAAGACCTCGTAACGCTCCTTCAGGCCGCGCAGGATGGCGATGGTGTCCTCAACGGACGGTTCCTCCACCATCACAGGCTGGAAGCGGCGCTCAAGGGCAGCATCTTTTTCAATATACTGGTGGTACTCGTTCAGCGTCGTTGCACCGATGCAGTGCAGCTCACCGCGCGCAAGCATCGGTTTCAGAAGGTTGCCGGCATCCATGCTGCCTTCTGTTTTGCCTGCGCCAACAATGTTGTGCAGCTCGTCAATAAACAGGATGATACGGCCTTCGCTCTTTTTCACTTCATTAAGGACGGCCTTAAAACGCTCCTCAAATTCACCGCGGTACTTTGCCCCGGCAATCAGGGCGCCCATATCAAGCGAGAAGACTTTATGGTCTTTAAGGCTGTTTGGAACATCCCCGCGTACAATACGCTCTGCGAGGCCTTCCACGATAGCCGTTTTGCCGACGCCGGGCTCACCGATCAGCACCGGGTTGTTTTTCGTCTTGCGTGAGAGAATGAGAATGACACTTCGGATTTCATCGTCACGCCCGATTACCGGGTCGAGCTTATGGTTCTTTGCGAGGGCCACAAGGTCAGTTGCGTATTTTGAAAGGGCATCATAGGTTTCTTCCGGGCTGTCACTTGTCACACGCGTATTGCCGCGCACAGAAGAAAGTGCAGCGAGAAATTTATCACGGGTAATGCCGAAACGGCTGAAAACACCCTGCATGGCGCTGTTGGGGCGGTCAATCATCGAGAGCATGATATGCTCTACGGAGACATATTCGTCCTTCATGCGTTTTGCCTGATTTTCAGCGTCTGCAAGGACGGCGTCCACATCGGAAGATATATAGATTTTTCCGGGCTCACGGCCTGGACCGGTAACGGAGGGCAGCTTTTTTACCTGCTCATCCACGGCACTGAGCACGGCGGAAGAGTCAAGCCCCATCTTCGTCAGCAACTGAGAAATCAGGCCGCCTTCCTGCTGCAGCAGGGCTTCTGCAAGGTGCTCTTCTTCAATCTGCATGCAGTTGTTTTCCAGCGCGATGCTTTGAGCTTTTTGAATAGCTTCCAAAGATTTGTGTGTAAAATTCTGTAAATCCATAGTGAGAACCTCCTTTGCGGTTCACTTGATTTTTAAAGGATAATGGCATTTTTTAGATAGGTTAGGTAATGCTGTTCAACGGATGAATTTGCACCGTCTGCACCGGCAAAATAGGTTTTCAGCGCAGAATCAATTTCATTGAGATAAGCAAGGATTGCTTCTGCAACCCGTTCACTTGTCCGGTCTGATTCGCTTTTTGGCCAGCAAAGCCGACGGATGTAGCGCCCTGCCCCCGCAGCGCATGGAACCCTTTCTTCTGGGAAACGCGAACCAATCCACTTTGTTTCGAGGCTGTCCCAGAAGCGGAAGAACTCTCCCGAGCACTCCAGCAGGTCTGAATTCTGAGTCCGGAAAAATGCGTGTAGCTCACCGAGGAACGGCCCGCTTTTGCAGGAAAGCTCCAGAGTGTAGTGCACAGCCGGGTGGTAGCGGTAGTGCAGCGGGCTCCGGAAGCAGACTGCACTGTTGCCCCGCGGTTCACAGGATTGAAAATACTCCGTCCCGTCGGATATTTTTTCCATGCAGGAAAAGATGTCCCGAATCCTGTTTTCCGGGGTAGGGCAGGAGAGATATTCTGCCAGAATCTGGTTTACAAGTCCTGAGCGGCTGATGCTGCGCTCGCAGGCAAGCTTATCCAGTGCATCCACAACGTTGTCAAGCAGGACCAAGCTATAAACGTTTTTTCCCATTGCTTTTCCCCCAGTTCAATACTAACTAGTATAACATAGCTATATAATATGTCAATACTTTTATATAAGTTTAATTACAAGTTATTAGGCCATAGAGACAAAACCTTGCAGCCCCGTTTTATCTTTTACCGTTCCATGACTGAAATTCTGTTTTTGAGCAAAAAAATCCGCCCGACTGTTTTGCGGCAGGGCAGATTATTTTAACTGGGAAAAATTCCGGCAATCCTTTTAGAGTTTAAACTCCTCCGGGTTATGCGGCTTTAGGTCCGGTGTCCCAGCGGGCGTGCGGAGAAGAGGGTCATAATGGAACCTGCCGCAGGAATGGGCAGGGTGCCCGGGGCTGCAGGTTCCATTTTCAGCATTGACACAATAAGCGCAGTCCGGCTCAATGGAATTTCCAAATAATTTTTTTCTTTTCTTAAAAAGCATTGCAGTATCCTCCGGAAGCCGCCGTCGGCGGCTTTGGCATTACACACCTGCCATTATATCATCCTTCCTCATTTGTTTCCACTTTTTTGCGGGGGAGGCTGAACAAAAGCGCCAAACAGAGAAGTGCAAGCGCGACCGCTGCGGGTATGCTGCCGGAGAGGGTGCCAACAGGCGTGCCATCAAAATTGGAAAAGACTTCCTCCGTTTCCGGGAAAAACAGACAAATCCCAAAACAGACCAGGCCGGAAACAGCCCCCTGTATTGCGCGCCAGAAAACAAAACGGGATTTTTTGACGGAAAGTTTGCCAAGACAGGCATAAATCTGAAAGTGGACACACACTCCGCCCCATCCGATTGCCGCAGAAACTACCCAAAGGGGCACGCCGCGGCGTGCAAGGTCGGCACAGCCCCCCGTTACTTCAAGCAGGGATGAAAGGATGGCGCTGAGATTTGGATTGCGTACTGCCAACCTGAGAAGGTTCATCAATGCCGCAAAAAGGATAACCATACTGCACATCATCAGCATAGAGTATGCGGCATCGGATGCGGACTCGACAAAAGCCTGCGCCATTGGACGGGATGCCGCCTGCTTTTTCTGCTTTTCGGGGCGTTGCCTTTCCCCTTGGGACTGTCTTCCTGAAATCAGGCCCGTTAGAAAAAATGCAATTAACTGGGAAATAAGCAGGATTATTCCTGCCTGTGCACTGTGAAGGAAGCCAACACCGACTGCGGTAATAACAAAAGATGGACCGGCATTGACGCAGAACCTCATCATGCGTTCCGCCTGCTCCTGCGTCACAGCACCCTCTTCGTAAAGAGCTTCTGTGGACCGTGCCCCTGTCGGATAGCCGCCAACTGCACTCATCAGCACAGTAGCGGCAGCTCTGCCAGGAAGGTGGAACAGAGCGCGCGTCGGGCGTTCCAGCACATGGCCCATGCGTTCGGAGATCCCGCTTTTCACCACAAATATGGAAAGAACAAGAAAAGGATACAGCGATGGAACAAGAATGCCCAGGGAATACCCAAGGCCATTTTTGGCCCCCTGTACTGCCGCAGCGGGAAAGAGCAGCAGTGCACAGGCTGCCGCCAGGACAAGCAGCGTGAGTGCACCTACTTTTTTCTCCATGGAACCACCTCACCTGTTATGTATATGTGCCATGCGGATATTTCATCCGCATGGCGCATAGCATTTAAAGAAATACCGGAAGGGGGCGGAATATGCGGAAACCCGTAAAACTGTCCGAGCTGGGGGCCCTTTCTGCAAAGTCCCGCATTGAAATTTGCGGGAACCGTGAAGCGGTTATCGAAGGCTGCTGCGGAATCTTGGAGTATGGTGACGGTGTTGTGCGAATCCGTACGCAGGAGCGTATTGTCCGCTTTACCGGACGCGGCCTTGTAATCCGCTGCATGACGGAGGACGCTCTTGTTGTAACAGGATATATCCTTCAAATTGAATTTATGGAGTGAGATGTGTACATGATTTCCCTTCGGCTGACCCGCTGGCTTCTTGGCTATGTCCGCTTTTCGGTCTTAGGCGGCAGCCCTGAGCGCTTTTACACAAACTGTGCCCATTCCGGTGCATATCTGTGGGATATGACTTCGGGCGGGAATGCCGGGGCATGTGTAGCGGCCCGTCGTTACCGGTTCCTGCGCCGCAATGCCCGCCGGGCCGGGTGCCGCCTGCGTGTCCGAGAAAGGACTGGGCTGCCGTTTTCCCTCCGGAGAACGAAAAGCCATGCCGGCCTCTGGGCGGGATTTGCAGCTTTCCTT
The DNA here is from genome assembly GCA_002410755.1 of Ruminococcaceae bacterium UBA5391. GTDB lineage: Bacteria > Bacillota > Clostridia > Oscillospirales > Acutalibacteraceae > Thermocaproicibacter. Next base: position 18,711 of record DHOL01000077.1, read on the forward strand.
GTCCTGTCCTTTTCGCTTTCCACGCATATCTGGTGTGTTCAGGTCACAGGGAACAAAGATGTACCGGCTGGCAAAATTGAAAGTGCACTTGCGTCAGCAGGCCTTGTGTCCGGCACCCTGCGCAGCTCGGTTAATCCGCAGGAAGTTGAGAGGCGTGTCATGCTCCAGTGCCCTGAAATCCGCTGGATCAGTATCAACCTGCGGGGCAGCATGGCAGAAGCAGCCGTGCGCGAAACGACGGAAAAACCAAATATTTCCGACCAAAAATCCGTCTGTAATGTCATAGCTGCCCGGACAGGGCAGATCCTTTCCTTGGAAGTTTTTGCGGGAACCCCTGAAGTAAAAAAAGGGGACGCGGTTGTAGAAGGGCAGCTCCTTGTCAATGCAGTGGTAGAAGACCAGACTGGTGGGAGCACCATGACTCACGCCTCGGCGGAAATCATCGCGGAAACCAGCCGCGAAGTGACAGTCAAGGTTCCTCTTCACAAGCAGGTGGATGTTCCCACAGGGAAAACAGCCGTGCGGAGAAACCTTGATATCTTTCGTGCACACATCCCCCTGACACTGCAAAGAAAACCGCAGGGCTCCTGGCGTTGTGAGTGTGAGCGGACGACAGTGTCCCTTTTTGGTACGCCCTTGCCACTTGGCATTTATATGGAAACATGGAAAGAAGTCCGTTCGCAGGAAATTACCCTGACGAAGTCTGAGGCCCGTTCGCTTGCAGGGCAGCAGATTAAAAAGCAGTCAGACGCGCTCCTCAAGGGGCTGGGCCGGGTTACGGGGCAGAAACTGACGGAACACTGGGGAAAAGATGGCCTAACCTGTGAAGCAAAACTGACCTGCGAGGAGAATATTGCAAAAGAGTCGGAAATATTCATAAAATAAGGCAAAATTTCTGTATATTTTATAGTTACGGATTTGATGAACTGTGCTATAATTATAACAAATATCAAACACAATAAGGTTTATACTGGGTGATGGGATGTTTGAAGAAAAGATTGATATTGAGCGGATGGAACAGGAAGCCGCGTTATTTGGAAATCTTGACGGTAACGTAAAAATAATCGAGCAGGCGTATGGCGCAAGCATTGTCTGCCGCGGCAGCGAGATGAAAATTTCCGGCGAACCGGAAAAAGTGGAAAAAGCGGCCCGTGCTGTGCGGGCACTTCTTTCCCTCATTGACCGGGGTGAACCGGTTACGGAACAAAATGTGCGCTACTGCATTGCGCTTGTCAACGAAGGCAAGGAAGACAGGCTTAGTTCGCTTACGGGTGACTGCATCTGCCTGACGTCAAAGGGCAAGCCGGTTAAGGCAAAAACCCTCGGGCAGAAAAGCTACTGCAATGCCATTGAGTCCCATACCATTACCATTGGTGTGGGGCCGGCCGGTACGGGAAAGACCTACCTTGCCGTGGCGCTTGCCGTGAAGGCTTTCCGCGCACAGGAAGTCAACCGGATTATTTTAACGCGGCCGGCAGTGGAGGCAGGTGAAAAACTCGGCTTCCTTCCGGGCGACATCCAGCAGAAAGTGGATCCTTATCTGCGGCCGCTGTATGATGCGCTGTTTGACATGCTCGGCGTGGAAACGTATCAGAAATTTGTCGAGCGCGGAAACATTGAAGTGGCGCCGCTCGCGTATATGCGCGGGCGAACGCTGGACGACAGTTTCATTATCTTGGACGAGGCACAGAATACGACGCCGGAGCAGATGAAAATGTTTCTGACGCGCCTTGGTTTTGGCTCGCACATGGTGATTACGGGGGACATTACGCAGATTGATTTGCCGGACGGCAAACGTTCCGGCCTTAAGGAAGTCCTCCATATTCTGCGCGGCATCGACGATATTGCACAGGTTCGCTTTACGGAAAAAGATGTTGTGCGGCACAAACTGGTTCAGGATATTATTAAAGCTTATGAAAAATATGAAAAAGAATCGGGACGGTGAATGTTGCAATGGAAAAGATTAAGGTAATCATTGATAACAGGCAGAAGGCAGTAAAAATTCCGACCGGCCTCAGAATGTTGGTGCGCCGCTGCTGCAACGCGGTTCTCCGCATGGAGAAATTTGAAGGGCCTGCGGAAATCAGTGTTGTTTTTGTGGACAATGCGCAGATTCGGAAGCTCAATGCCCAGTACCGCAATAAAGATATGGAAACCGATGTGCTCTCTTTCCCAATGGGAGAAAATGGTGTCTACGACATCAACCATTCAACCGGTGCGAAAATCCTGGGGGATATTGTAATTTCTATGGAGAAGGCAGTGGAGCAGGCGGAACGCTTCGGCCACAGCCTGGAGCGCGAGGTTGGCTACCTTACGGCGCACTCCATGCTGCACCTGCTTGGCTACGACCACGAGAAGGGCGGAATTGAAAAGGTCCGTATGCGTGAGAAGGAAGAGCAGGTTATGACGGAGCTCGGACTTCCGAGCACAAGCAGCTATGTAATGGAAGACGATGAGAATTAGAAGTTGCAACTTTTTAAAAAGTTTCCGGTTTGCATTCCGTGGCATTGTTTTCTGCATCAATAAAGAACGGAATATGCGAATACACACGGTAATTGCTCTGTATGTATTCGTATTTTCGTCCTTTTTTCATCTATCATTTACGGGGTATGCCGTGCTGTTTCTCACTTTTGCGGCAGTCCTGATGGGCGAGATGCTCAATACTGCGGTTGAGTATCTTTCCAATGCCGTTTCGCCTGCCTACAATTCGGCAGTGCGCACTGTAAAAGACATCGCCGCGGGTGCCGTGCTTGTGGGGGCGTTCTTTGCTGTCTGTGTGGCGGTCTGCCTGTTTCGGGAACCGGAAGGATTCGTCCGCATCGGGGACTTCTTCCGGGTGCGGCCCGGAATGGTGGTGTTGCTCGCTGCCGTTACAGCAGCAAGTGCAATTTATATTGCCTTGGGGCCGCCCGGTATCCGGGATTTCGTAAAACGCCGTCTGGCGGGAAGGAAAAAGCACCATGAATAAAGAAGAAAAAAACCTGTTTGCTTCTATCGTTGGCCGCCCGAACACGGGCAAGTCTTCTATCCTTAACAAAATAATCGGCAGCAAAGTCGCTATCGTTTCCAGTAAGCCGCAGACGACACGCACGCGCATCACGGGCATCTTGACAAAAGGCCCGACGCAGTTTGCCTTTATTGACACACCCGGCCTCCTGAAACCGAGGAGCTGCCTTGGTGAATATATGGTAAAATCCGTCCTGGAATCCGTTTCAGGGGTTGATGCCTGTATACTGGTTGAGGAAGCAGGGAAGGGAATTTCCCCTTCCGCAAGGGAATTGATTGGAAAGTTCCGTGAATTAAAAATGCCTGCTGTCCTTGCCCTCAACAAGATTGACCTTTTGCCGGATAAATCCGTGCTGATGGCACAGATTGCCGAGTTTTCTAAGCTGTATGATTTTGCGGCCGTTGTTCCTGTTTCTGCAATTACGGGGAGCGGCATTGCAGACCTTATGGCAGAGCTGGAAAAATTGGCCCGGCCGGGCGTGCATCTTTTTGATGACGACACACTTACCGATCAGCCGGAGCGGGTGATTGCTTCAGAAATTGTCCGTGAAAAACTGCTCCGACTGCTTTCGGATGAAGTTCCTCACGGCATTGCGGTCCGGGTGGAGCAGATGCGTGACCGTGACGACGGCAGCAATATTATGGATGTTACGGCGACAATTTACTGTGAAAAGGAGTCTCATAAGGGCATTATCATCGGGAAGGGCGGTTCTATGCTCAAAAAGGTCGGGACATATGCGCGGGAGGATATGGAACACTTTTTCGGGTGCAGAATCAATTTAAAACTCTGGGTGAAGGTTAAGGAAAACTGGCGGAATCAGCAGGCTGCGCTGCGCGCCTTTGGCTATGACAGTTCAGATTTTGATCAATAGTCCACTGCTATTTTCTGCCTTTCATACATCTATTTACCACTGATAGAATCCTTTGGACTGCGAATACTTTTTTTATCAGGCAAGTTTGAAGGAGCGGTTGACATGGACGAAAACAGAGCATGGGAAGCTTTCCTCCGCACGGGTTCTGTCCAGGATTATCTGGCTTATGCCCGCTGTAGGGAAGAAGAAAAGCAGGAAGATACCCGTGAGGAGGGCCTTTATGAAAATAGATGCCCGGGGCCTGGTGGTTTCGGAGAAGCGCGTGGGTGAAAGCGACCGTCTGGTTACTGTCCTTACGGGCGAAAAGGGTGTCCTCCGGGCATTTGTCCGCGGTTCCCGCAAGGCAGGCGGCGCCCGGCTTTCCGCTACCAGGCTGTTTACCTATTCCCGTTTCTCAATTTTTGAGGGGCGGGACAGCTACATAATTGACGATGCCCAGCCGATTGAAGTCTTTTTTGACCTTTGCCGGGATATCGGGCGTTTTTCGCTTGCCCAGTATTTCTGTGAGTTGGCGGTTTCACTTGCCCCGCAGGATTCCGAAGCGGAGGGCTTTCTCAGCCTGCTTCTTAACGCAATGTATCTTCTCAGCAAAGGAAAATACCCGCTTTCCGTCCTGAAGCCGGCTGTGGAAATGAGGATGATGTCGCTTACGGGCTATCAACCGAACCTGGTATGTTGCGCAGGGTGCGGCTGCTATGAGGCGGATACCATGTATTTTTTGCCGCGCAGCGGGGAAATTCTGTGTGATAATTGCTTTCGTATAAAGCAGAAAAAAGAACCGGCTGTTGCACTTGGCCGCGGTGCACTGACAGCTTTGAGGCATACCGTTTACGCAGAACCCAAAAAGCTGTTTTTTTTCCGTGTTTCGGCTGAAACTGGCCGCCAGCTTTCGGAGGCATCCGAACGGTATATCCTTGAAACTTTGCAGCATGGCTTTACTACGCTCGACTTTTACCACAAGACAGCAAGTACTTCTGATGAGGCTGCCAAATGAAAAGGGAAAAAAAGAATACTCATCTGCTTAGGACGCTTGTAAATAAATCATTTGCTATTTTTCCGGAAAATTATTTTCTGGGAACCACCCATTACCGGGTGCTTTCCGGCAGAATTCCAAAAGAGTTTGACGGCTTCCGCATTGTGCAGATTTCCGACCTGCATGGCCGCTCGTTTGGCCGTGAAAACCAGCGCCTGCTGGCTGCGGTCGGCCGTGAGCACCCTGACCTGATTGCTTTGACGGGGGATATCGTTGACCGGCGGGTTCAGGATTTTGGAGGGGCTGTCCGTTTTGTAAGAACACTTTGCAGGACGTACCATGTCTGCTTTGTGCTTGGAAACCATGAGCAGGGCCTTCCGGGGCAATGCCGCATCCAGTTTGAAAATGAAATGCGGTCTGCCGGTGTAAAAATACTCGACAATAACTCGGAAGAGATACGCCGCGGCTCCACAGATATCTGTATTTCCGGGCTGCGGGTTCCGCTGCGGTACTATAGGGCGGGAGTGGGTGCAAAGCCGCGGCCGGTCCTGACGAAAGAAAAAATGGAGCACTTTGTCGGCGTGAAGCCGGAAGAATACACAGTACTTCTGGCACACAACCCGCTCTGTTTTGAAGCATATGCCGCGTGGGGTGCAGACCTGACGCTCTGCGGCCATATCCACGGCGGCATGATCCGCCTCCCCGGGGGCCGGGGGCTGCTGTCCCCGGAGCGGACGTTCTTTCCAAAATACAGTGCAGGTGCCTATTTTATCGGGGAGCATGAGATGATTGTCAGCCGTGGGCTTGCGGCCGGGCCGCGCATCGGCAATGTCCCGGAGCTTGTTGAGCTTACGCTCTGCGCCGGCGGCACCATGAAGAAACCATAAGCGAGAAAGGATTATCCGAAAATATGACGGAAGAAGATAAAACAAAACACACGAGGGCGCTGGAACTGAATAAGATTTTGAAAATGCTTGCGGAGCAGACTGCCTGTGAAGATGCTGCGCAGGCCGCACTTTCTTTGAAGCCTTCACCGGATGGTGCGGAGCACCTGTTGCAGGAAACGGACGATGCGTTTGTGCTGATAGCGAAATTCGGTTCACCGTCGTTTGGCGGCCTTGCAAATGTGACAAACTCCCTTCGGAGGGCCGAAGCAGGCAGTACGCTTACCATGGCGGAGCTGCTGAAAATCGCCGTTGTGCTGCGCACGCTGCGAGGCATTACGGAGTGGCGGCAGAAATGTGGGAGCGTCAAGACAAGCCTGGACAGCCGGTTTAGCCTTCTGACGCCGAATCAGTACCTGGAAAACCGGATTGAAACCGCGATTATCTCGGATGAGGAAATAGCGGATAGCGCTTCTCCGGCCCTTGCGGAGATTCGCCGGAAGATCAAACAGTCGTCCCTGCGTGCCCGTGAGTCACTGGAACATATAACTCATTCGCAGACATATCAAAAATATTTACAGGAGCCCATTGTTACAATCCGCGACGGGCGTTTTGTCGTCCCTGTGAAGTCTGAGTACCGGAGTGGAGTGCCGGGCCTTGTGCATGATACCTCGGCGAGCGGCTCCACCCTGTTTATCGAGCCAATGAGCGCTGTGGAGGCAAATAACCAGGTGCAGGTGCTGCTTTCTGAAGAAAAGCAGGAAATAGAACGTATCCTCAGCGAGCTTTCTGCCGAGGCTGGGAACTTTGCCGATACCATTATCCGCAGCTACGACCTTGCGGTTCAGTTAAATGTTATCTTTGCAAAAGCATCGCTTGCGTACCAAATGAAAGCAACAAAGCCAAAGCTGAACAGCTCTGGACGCATTGTGCTGCATCGAGCGCGCCATCCGCTGATTAACCCGGCAAAAGTTGTCCCGACCGATATTGAACTTGGGACGCGCTTTGATACGCTTGTAATTACCGGGCCAAACACCGGCGGCAAGACGGTTGCCCTGAAAACGGTTGGTCTGCTGACGCTGATGGCCATGTGCGGCCTGATGATTCCTGCGGAAGAAGACAGTGAAATTTCCACTTATCAGCAGGTGCTTGCGGATATCGGCGACGAACAAAGCATTGAACAGTCTCTTTCCACATTTTCTGCACACATGAAGAATATTATTGGAATTATGGCATGTGCCAACAAAGGCAGCCTTGTTCTCCTTGACGAACTGGGTGCCGGGACGGATCCTGTTGAGGGTGCCGCCCTCGCGGAATCAATTCTGGAGGCACTTCGGCGCAAAGGTGCAAAAATTGCCGCGACAACGCACTATGCGGAGCTAAAAGCCTATGCACTTCAGACGGCAGGTGTGGAAAATGCCTGCTGTGAGTTCGACGTTGCCACTCTGCAACCGACTTACCGACTCCTGATCGGTATGCCGGGACGCTCAAATGCGTTTGCAATCTCCCTGCGTCTTGGCATGGACAAAGATGTTGTCCAACATGCGGAAGAGCTTGTTTCCGGTGAAAACCGCCGTTTTGAAGACGTTGTGAAAAGTTTGGAAGAGAGCCGCCACGCCTTGGAAGAAGAGCGTTCTGAAGCGCAGAAAGCCCGCGAGAAGTCCGAACAGGCATGCAGGGAAGCGGAAGAAGCGCGCGACCATGTGCGTGCGGAAGCCGATAAGCAAATGGAAGAAGCACACCGCAAAGCAGGTTTCCTTGTTGACCGCACCCGTGCACAGATTAATGGTCTTCTCAATGAAATGGAAGACCTGAAGAAACAGAAAAACAAAGCGCTTTCTGCCGAGCAGAAGGCAAAGCTCCATGCGGGCATGCGCACACTGGAGGACACGGCGGACCCTGTCGGCAAAAAGAAATTGGACTCTTCTTACCGCCTGCCGCGTCCGCTGAAAATAGGTGACAGTGTGCTGATTTATGATATTGATAAAAAGGCCACAGTGCTCCGCTTGCCTAGTAAGGATTCAAACGACATACTTGTGCAGGCAGGCATTCTTCAGACACATGTGCCGCTTTCCAATCTCCGTCTTCTGAAGGAGGAACAAAAAAGGCCGTTTTTCCGCACAGTTACGAAGAATGTAGGCCGCTCAAACGCATCTGCCGCTACGGAAGTGGATGTGCGGGGGGAAACAGCGGAAGAAGCGCTGATGGATGTAGACCGTGCGCTTGATGCAGCGGTGCTTTCCGGTGTTAGCCATGTTACCATTATCCATGGGAAAGGCACGGGTGTCCTGCGCAACGCCGTTCAGCAGCATCTTCGCAGGCATCCGAGTGTAAAGAGCTTCCGGCTTGGTACCTTCGGGGAAGGGGAGTCCGGCGTCACAATCGTTGAGATGAAGTGATTTCCCCGGAAAAGAAGGGGATGACAAGGAGGTTTTTTTCATTATGAATGGGACAGAGCTTGCCCGTTTCCGTGAGCCCGCACCGCAGAAAAAAAATACGGCGCTCACCATTGTCCTGATTGTCCTGGCTGTCCTGATTGCGGCATTTGGGGTGGTTTCCTGGTTCGCTTTGAACGATCCGCTTGCTGGGAAAGGCTATGAAAATGTTATGCCTTCCGACGGTCTGCCGAAAACATTTGTTGAAGCGGCCGTCAAACAGAGCGAATGCTCTTTTTCCAAAGATGATGTCAACGGCTATCTTGCCTATCTGTTTCAAAAGCACAATGCCGGAGCGGCAAAAAAGGATGTAAAACTGCTTGCCGCAGCGATTACCGGCAGCAGCGGGAACAGCGTAGACCTTTACCTTCCAGTTGAATACCACAGCAAACGTTTCGGTATCCTGCTGAATGTTACCCCTTCCCTCGATAAGACGGAAGAACGCCTTCTGTTCCGCGTCAATGCTGCGCATATTGGAAGGCTGCCGGTTCCGGTGGGATGGCTGCTCCAAAAATCGGAAAGCCGGTTTCCGTCCGGTCTCCTTCTGGAAGGGAACACCGTATCGTGTAAATGCCCGACGGCGAGTGTGTCGGTGCTCATGGTGACCGCTTCGGCAAAGCTAAGTGAATTCCGCATGGAAAACGGGATTTTAAAAACTGCTGCTTCTTTGCAGGTTTCCGTTGGATGAAAGAAAAATGCCTTGACACCTGCTGAAAAACAGAGTATAATCCGAAATGTGTAAAGAATAAAGACTTTACATAAGGCGGTGCAGCCGATGGCAAAAGATATGAAAATCTCATTCTTGCTGGATTTTTACGGCAATATGTTGACACAGAAACAACGGGAAGTCATCGAGCTTTATTACAACAATGACCTCTCACTTTCTGAGATTGCCGAGAATGAGGGCATTACCCGCCAGGGAGTGCGCGACGCCATTAAGCGCGCCGAATCGCAACTGCTTGAAATGGAAGACTGTCTTGGGTTTGCACAACATTACTGCGAAGAGCGTAGCGGCCTTGCGCAGATTGCACAGGAAGCAGACCGAATCAAAGAATTTAACAACCGTTATAGCCACGTGCAGGAAATTGACGAAAGCGCACAGCATATCCTTTCCATTGCGCAGGATCTGAACAGTCAGTAAGGAGGAGCCGCTTTGGCATTTGAAAGCCTTTCGGAAAAGCTTTCAGCCGTATTTAAACGGCTGAAGTCAAAGGGAAAACTGAGTGAGTCAGACGTCAGGGAAGGGATGCGGGAAGTTCGGCTTGCGCTGCTTGAAGCCGATGTCAATTACAAGGTGGCAAAGGATTTCACTGCAAAGGTGACGGAACGTGCCATCGGTGCGGAAGTCATGGAGAGCCTTACCCCCGCGCAGATGGTGATTAAGATTGTCAATGAAGAACTTACCTCTCTCATGGGGGGAGGCGAAGTCCGCCTGAACCGCCCGTCAACTCCGCCTGCCGTTATTCTTCTGTGTGGCCTTCAGGGTTCTGGTAAAACAACACAAGCCGGAAAACTTGCCTACCATCTCCGGGAGAAAGGAAACCGGCCTCTGCTCGTTGCGTGCGACGTTTACCGTCCAGCGGCAATCGACCAGTTGAAGGTTGTCGGAGAAAAGGGCGGTGTTCCCGTCTTTGAGATGGGGACGCAGAACCCCGTAAAAATCGCAGAAGCCGCTGTTGCCCATGCAAAGGATTACGGCAATAATTATGTCCTGATTGATACAGCCGGACGCCTGCAAATTGATGAAAAGCTTATGAATGAGCTGAAGAATATTAAGGAGTCTGTCCATCCGACGGATATCCTGCTTGTGGTGGATGCCATGACCGGCCAGGAGGCTGTGAATGTAGCGAAAGCTTTTGACAATCTGTTGGATATTACCGGTGTCATTCTTACGAAACTGGATGGCGATGCAAGAGGCGGTGCGGCACTCTCTGTCCGTGCCGTGACCGGAAAACCAATCAAGTTTGTCGGTACAGGCGAGAAACTTGCAGACCTCGAAGTCTTTCATCCCGACCGCATGGCGTCCCGTATTCTCGGTATGGGTGATGTGCTTACGCTGATTGAGAATGCGCAGAAGACAGTTGATGAGAAAGCTGCAAAAGAAACTGCGCGGAAAATGCTCCACGAAGGCCTTGACCTGAATGACCTTCTTGAGCAGCTTCGTCAGATGAAAAAAATGGGCCCGATGAAGAATGTCCTTTCTAAAGTCCCGGGCATGGCGCAGCAGCTTAACGGCGTTGAAATTGACGACCGGCAGATTGACCGGACGGAAGCAATCATCCTTTCCATGACGCCAGCGGAGCGTGCAAAGCCGGAGCTTGTCAATCCGTCGCGCAAGCGCAGGATTGCCGCAGGGAGCGGCAGAAAAATTGAAGATGTCAACCGGCTTCTGAAAGGCTACGTGCAGATGCAGAAGATGATGAAGCAGTTTAAAAAGAAAGGCATCTGGAAGCGTTTTCCCGGTATGAGAATACCGCATTAAAAGGATTCATCCGGCAAAAGCCGGTGAAGATATAGATTGAATTTTGGGAGGTGAATGACCAATGGCAGTTAAAATCAGACTTCGCAGAGTAGGCGCCAAGAAAGCCCCCTTTTACCGCATTGTTGTAGCCGATTCACGCTATCCGCGCGATGGCCGCTTCATTGAGGAAATCGGATATTATAATCCTTTGGAAAATCCGTCTGTTGTTAAGGTGGACGCCGACAAGGCAAAAGAGTGGATCAAAAATGGCGCGCAGCCTACAGATACCGTCAGAGTCCTGTTTAAAAAGAACGGTGTTCTGTGATTCGGAGGGTGCTTTGTCATGGAAGAACTTCTTATAACCATTGCAAAAGGATTAGTTGAAAACCCGTCTGCTGTCCGTGTGGAAGCTGACGAGCCATCTGAAGACGGAACTGTCGTTTATCACCTCCATGTGGCGGAAAGCGATATGGGACGTGTTATCGGGAAACAGGGACGCATTGCGAAGGCAATCCGCGTTGTTATGCGTTCCGCAGCGACCCGGAACAACATGAGAGTAGCCGTCGAAATTGACTGAATTCCCGGATCTGCCGCAGTATTATGAAGATGCTGCGGCGTTCCTTTTTTGGAGGGCAGTATTTTGCCGGGATCTTGCAAAAAAGCGGAATATTTGTTATAATACAGACTAAATAAAAATAAATGCAGAGTAGGTTCCCGCGCGCTGTACCGGTTTTTCCGGTGCCCAGTGCCGTCCGGACGGGGAGTTGCCGGGCGGACAAAAAGCTTCAGCTTGCGGTGTGGGGGCCGCATCCCGCTGCTGCACCTGGGGAAAGCCTCCGCTGCAGCACTGCTGCAGGAAGGAGCTTTTCCTCATGAAAAAAATCTGTGGTTCTATCCGTCTGTCTGCGCGCAGCCTTGGCAGCATCCGGACGATTGCTGTCTGCGGTGTGCTTTTGTCTCTGAAGCTTGTCCTGAATCTGTTTACAATCAATATTTCTGCATTGCTGAAGATAGGTCTTGCTTATCTGCCTATTGCAGCGGCCGGAATGCTGTTCGGTCCGGTAGTTGGTGGCACGGTAGGTGCGCTGGGCGATCTGCTGGGGTATTTTATCTTTCCAACCGGCCCATATTTTCCCGGTTTTACACTCAGTGCTTTTCTCTCCGGTTTTGTATACGGGTTGTTGCTTTACCGCGGACCGGTAAAGCTTTGGCGCGCTTTTACCGCAAAAGCGCTTGTCACGCTGCTGGTAAGCTTTTTACTAAATCCACTGTGGCTTGCAATGATGTATGGGAAAACATTCTGGGCAGCCGTTTCTGTGCGGGCCCTTGCAAGTTTTTCGGAGCTGCTGCCGGACACGGTTGTGCTGTATGTGCTTTTGAAGGTGATTGAGCGGTGTTGCTTGCCGCAGATTTTGAGAAATGAGAGCTGAATAATCCGGCCGCGGGCAGGAAATCGCCTGCGGCTTTTTGTTGCAGGGGGATCATTATGCAAAAGCAGTATCTGGAAGCCGGAAGAATTATCGGAACGCATGGCGTGCATGGGGAGCTGCGCATTGAGCCTTGGTGCGATTCCGCCGAGTTCCTGAAAAAATTTCATACGCTTTATCTGGATGCCAAAGGCGATGTACCGGTGACTGTGCTTTCTTCCCACGTTCAAAAGAATCAGTTGATTGCTGCACTGGATGGAGTGGATACTGTTGAGAAGGCTGATGTCTACCGGGGGAAAGTCCTTTACCTTAACCGTGCGGACGTGAAAATCCCAAAGGGAATTTATTTTGTTGATGACCTGATTGGGCTTAGCGTCTATGACGCAGATACCTTCGTTTATTATGGCACGCTTACGGACGTAATGCAGACAGGCGCAAATGATGTCTATCAGATTACTTCGATAGACAAAAAAAATTACCTGATTCCTGCGGTTGCGCCGGTAGTCAGCAGAATTGACTTTGAAAAGGAGAAAATGTTTATCCGGCCAATTAAGGGGATTTTTGACGATGAGAATTGACTTGTTGGCTCTGTTCCCTGAAATGTGTGAAGCTGTCCTGTCAGAAAGCATCATTGGCCGCGCACGCCGCAAGGGCGCTGTGCAGGTTTGCTGCCACCAAATCAGGGATTATGCTTTTGACAAGCACCAGCGGGTAGATGATTCCCCCTTTGGCGGCGGGATGGGGATGCTGATGATGGCAGAACCGATTGCCCTTTGCATGGATGCCGTCGTCCGCCAGCTCGGCTACAAACCGCACACAATTTACCTTTCCCCGCAGGGGAAAACATTGACGCAGAAACGTGTGAAAGAGCTTTCCACGATGGACGGGCTTATCCTCCTCTGCGGCCATTATGAGGGTGTGGATGAACGGGTTCTTACTGACTATGTCGATGAAGAAATATCGGTTGGGGATTATGTTGTTACAGGCGGTGAACTTCCGGCGCTTATTCTGACGGATGCTGTTTGCCGCATGATTCCCGGCGTCCTTTCGGACGACGAATGCTTTCAGTTAGAAAGCCATTACAACTCTCTCCTTGAGTATCCGCAGTATACCCGACCCTCCGTCTGGCGCGGGCAGCCTGTGCCTGAAGTGTTGCTTTCCGGCGACCATGAAAAAGTCCGCCGCTGGCACAGGCGGCAGGCCCTTCTTTGTACACTCCGCAAAAGGCCGGAACTGCTTGCTTCCGCTAACCTTTCCCCGGACGAGCGTACGTTTCTTCGTAACCTGAAAGAAGCTGAAACAGTTGCAGGGGAAGGATCGGTAAAACCGAATATATTCTGATGATAAGGAATTAAATTAGGGCAGAGGAGCTAAAAAATTTTCAACAATACCATTAATTTGCACAAAGAAAAGCTTTTTCTGCTTCACCTAATCAGCTATCAATCCAAAGTTTCTCTACATTTCTTGACGGCTTTTGCAAATGTGATATAATGACATTGTGTTGATTCATACCTTTGTTACCCGCATGATATTGACCGACCGTATGTTTCCTTTGTTCGGTTTTGATATTGCTAAGGAGTGAAGAAGTAATGTATGTAAAAGATGTACTGGTCCAGAATCAAGTGGGCCTTCATGCCCGCCCTGCGACATTTTTTATTCAGAAAGCCAATGAGTACAAATCTTCCATTTGGGTGGAAAAGGAAGAAAGGCGCGTCAATGCAAAGAGTCTTTTGGGAGTTCTGTCCCTTGGAATTGTAGGCGGAACGACCATTAAAATCATTGCAGACGGCTCTGACGAAGAAGAAGCGGTAGACAGCCTTGTCAAACTGGTTCAGTCAGGCTTTACCGAGTGATTGTGTAAAGGAGAGAGGCACCGCTTTTTGCGGTGCTTTTTTTATATCCTGTCAGCTCCCGACAGGGAAAAACACTTTTCCGGAGAAAGGAAGGGGTTCCCGTGACGGATCACGAAGAGCATATCAAAGAGCTACGGGCCCGCGCCATGCGCCTTCCGCTGCACCCTGGTGTCTACCTGATGCACGACAAATCGGGAAAGATTATTTATATTGGCAAGGCAAAAGCCCTTAAGAACCGTGTCAGCCAGTATTTTGGTTCTGAAAAAAACCATGACGCAAAAGTTCGCCAGATGGTAGCCCATGTGGACTGGTTCGAGTATATTCTGACCGACAGCGAATTTGAGGCACTTGTCCTTGAGTGCAGCCTGATTAAACAGCATACGCCGAAATACAATATTCTGCTGAAGGATGACAAAGGGTACAGCTATATCCGTGTGACAAAAGGGCCTTGGCCGCGCATCAGCGAAGCAAAGCAGGTCTTGGACGACGGTGCCGAGTACATCGGTCCCTATGTCAGCGGCTGGTCGGTGAAGCAGTCAGTGGAGGAAGCTCAGCGGATTTTCCGCCTGCCGGACTGCAACAGGAGGTTTCCGGAAGACATTGGAAAGGGAAGGCCGTGCCTAAATTATTTCATTAAGCGCTGCTGTGCTCCATGCCACGGAAAGATTTCACAGGAGGAATATTCAGAAACTGTTTCTGAAGCGCTCGATTTTCTGCGAGGTGGAAGTGCCGAGAGCACGCGCGTCCTGACTCGGAAAATGGAGGAGGCCGCTGAAAAGCTGGAGTTTGAACGGGCAGCCCGTATCCGGGACAGCCTTGCAGCAATCCGCAAAATGAGCGAACGGCAGAAAGTTGTTGCCACAAAAGTCCCGGAGCAGGACGTAATTGCTCTGGCACAGGGAGGCGGACGGACCTGTTTTGAAGTGTTCCGCTTTGAAAACGGCCGTCTGACGGACCGTGAAAACTTTTTTACAGGGGAAGCAGGAAATGCGAAAGCGGCTCGCGGTGAATTTCTGGAACGTTACTATTCCATGCGCAACCGCGTACCGCCCCGTGTAACGCTGGATGGACCGGCGGAAGGGGCGGAATTGCTTTCCGAATGGCTGACCGGAAAAGCTGGCCGGAAAGTGACGATTTCCGTCCCGCAAAAAGGTGAACAGGCACAGCTTGCCGAGATGTGCCGCAGCAACGCCGCGGAGCAGCTTGGACAGTCGATGGGACGGACAGGGCGTGAAACTTCAGCCCTCGATGAGCTTGCAAGGCTGCTTAATCTGCCAAAACCGCCTGCCTATATTGAAGCCTACGATATCTCAAACCTTGCGGGAAATGAGAATGTTGCAGGCATGGTTGTTTTTGAGAATGGCCGCCCGCTTCGCTCGGCATACAGAAGGTTTCGGATTAAAAACGTCGTCGGGCAGGACGATTACGCTTCCATGCGGGAGGTAATTGCCCGACGGATGAACGAGTACCGGCTCAGCAGGGGGAACGGGGAAGGCTTTGGCCGTTTGCCTGACTTAATCCTTCTGGATGGAGGCAGAGGCCATGTTGCTGCCGTCCAGCCCGTACTGGATGAAGCAGGTATTTCAGTCCCCTTGTTTGGTATGGTAAAGGATAGCAGGCACCGGACCCGTGCTATTGCAAAAAACGGTGGAGAAATTGAAATTAATTCAAGCCGCAGTGCCTTTACGCTTGTATCTACCATTCAGGATGAGGTACACCGTTTTGCAATTGGCTATCACCGGCAGCTTCACAGGAAGGCAGCAGTGTCTTCCACCCTCCTTTCCATCGAAGGCGTCGGGCCTACGCGCGCCAAAGCCCTGATGAAACAGTTTGGAACAATCAGCGCAATCCGTGATGCAGATCTTGCGGAGCTGGAAGGGGCACCTAAAATGACAGAGCCCGTTGCGCAAAGTGTTTATAATTTTTTCCATTCTTCTCAGGAAAAGGGCGAAATTTCCAAAGAAAGTTGACTTCACGCCTTGTTCATGGGATAATAAATTGAATTCCAGCAGGGATGATCCGAAAAAAATTAAGGCAGGTTGTAGCAATGAGAGTAATTTCCGGTACAGCCCGGGGCATGAAACTGAAAACACGCGAAGGTGATGCGGTCCGCCCGACATCGGACCGCGTAAAGGAAGCCATGTTCAGCATTATCCAGTTTGAGATTGAAGGCCGCCGTGTACTCGACCTGTTTGCAGGTTCCGGTCAGCTTGGCATTGAAGCGCTGAGCCGCGGTGCACGGGAAGCTGTATTTGTTGATGCCAGCGGGGAATCTGCGGATATGGTGCGGAAAAATGTAGAGTCCTGCGGTTTTTCCGGTTCTGCCCAAATCCGGAATGAAGACTTTGCAGCTTTTCTTGCAGGCAACTGTGGGACATTTGACCTTGCATTTCTTGACCCACCTTACCGCACGGGTTTGCTGGAGCAGGCCCTGCCGCTTGCTGCGGCAAAAATGAATCCAGGTGGGACAATCCTCTGTGAACATCCGATGGATGAGACACTGCCGGAGCAGGCAGGTACTTTTTCCCGTGGGAGGTCATACCACTACGGAAAAATTCTGATTACGCTTTATCGCCGGAAGGAAGTAGAAAATCCGTGAAAACTGCGATTTGCCCGGGCAGTTTTGATCCCGTTACTCTTGGCCATATGGATATCATTAACCGTGCGCGGAAGATTTTTGACCATATTATCGTTGCTGTGCTGGTCAATCCGGCCAAACATACCGCTTTTACCCTGCAGGAGCGCATAGAGATGCTCAAGCGCTGCACTGCCGGAATGGATGATGTTGAAGTTGACGGCTTCGACGGCCTGCTTGCAGATTATGCAAAGGCACGGGATGCGACGGCTATTGTCAAGGGCCTCCGTGCAATGTCAGACTTTGAGTATGAGTTTCAGATGGCCCTGTTTAACAAAAAGCTGAACCCGGATCTGGAGACGGTTTATCTGAATACAACGGCGGAAAATATGTTTCTTAGCTCGAGCGGAGTAAAACAGATTGCTTCCTTTGGAGGTGATATCAGCAATTTTGTCCCTGAATGTATCCTGGATGACATTAAACGGCGGTTATGCACAGGAGGGAAACTGAAATGAGTGTGGACGACCTGGTCGATGAACTTTATAACATGCTGGATAAGGCGTGGAGCCTCCCGATGAGTCATGGAAAAGCAGTGCTGGATGGGGATCAGATGCACCAGATCCTGGATGAGATACGGGCATCGCTTCCTGAGGAGATTCATCAGGCACGGGCCATTGTGGCAGACCGCACGCAAATTCTCAATGATGCGAAGCGGGAATCTGACACGATGATCCGTGTTGCGCAGGAGCGGGCAAAAGCACTTGTTGCGCAGGACGAAATTGTGCGCAAGGCGCAGCAAAAAGCGAATGGAATTCTGGATCAGGCTGAGGGGAAAACCCGTGAGATGCGGCGTGCAACGAATGAGTATGTAGATGACCTGATGAAACGTACAGACGACAATCTTACCGCTCTCCTTGCGGAGGCACGAAAGGTCCGGCAGAATATTAAGGCTTCTCAAAAATCTTCTCAAAAATCTTCTCAAAATTAAACAAAAAAATTTATGCCGCAAAATCTTGCGGCATATTTTTTATATTATGTAAAATATTCCAAAATATGGTATATTGGGCATCTAAAAAACGGTGCCTCTGCATTTCTTTTCGCCGAAAAGGACGTTGCAATTTGATTGGAAATAAGCTATAATCAAACCACAAAGTGGTGAAAGGTGGAGGGAAAAAGCATAAAGTGGATTTTTAGTTGTGCTTTTCCCCTGTGTAGACGGAAATGCTGATTGGTGAATACCAACACAATATTGATCCCAAAGGTAGGGTGATTGTCCCATCAAAATTCCGTGAAGACTTGGGCGACCGCTTCTATCTTACCAAAGGCATTGACGGCTGTATTTTTGTCCTTTCCCCTGCTGGCTGGAACAGGCTTTGCGAAAAAGTGAATGCAATGCCTGTTTCAAAAGCAAGAGGGCTTCAGAGATTTTTCTTCTCTGGCGCCGTGGAAGCAGAACCGGACAAGCAGGGCCGTATCCTCATCCCGCAGGCACTCCGCAGTTACGCGGGACTGAAAAAAGATGTCACATTCATCGGGGCATCCAGCCGAGCGGAGATTTGGGATACCGCCGCATGGAATGCTTTCAACTCCACCCTGACACAGGAAAATATCGCCGAAGCAATGGATGAGCTTGATTTTTAGGAGTACAGCAATGGAATATTCCCACAGACCAGTCCTTTTTCACGAGACAATTGAAAGCCTTGACATCCGTCCGGACGGAATTTATATTGACGCTACGGCGGGCGGAGGAGGGCATTCGCGGGCGATTGCCGAGGAACTTACAACTGGCAGGCTCCTCGCGATTGACCAGGACCCGGATGCTGTTGCCGTACTGCATGAGCGCCTAAAGGGCTATCCGTGTGTTACCATTTGCCACTGCAATTTTTCAGAGATGAAGGAAGCTGCCGAAGAAAACGGGATTTTATCTACGGACGGTGTGCTGTTTGACCTCGGGGTTTCTTCCTATCAGTTTGACAATCCGGAGCGTGGATTTTCCTATCAGCATGACGCTCCACTTGATATGCGGATGAGCCGGCAGGGCACTTCCGCGAAAGACCTTGTCAATACCCTTCCCTGGCAGGAGCTCATGGGAATTATTTCACGTTACGGCGAAGACAGAAATGCACGTTCCATAGCGCAGGGTATTGTCCGCGCCAGAGAGAAGGCACCGATTGAGACAACTTTCCAGCTTGCTGAAATTATAAAGGCTTCCGTTCCGGCACGAGTCCGGCGTGAGCGTGGCCATCCGGCCCGGAAAACGTTCCAGGCGCTCCGTATTCAGGTAAATGGAGAACTGGACAGGCTCTCGAAAGGACTGGATGCTGCATTTGGGCTTTTAAAGCCGGGAGGACGTCTGGCAGTTATTTCCTTTCAGTCTTTGGAGGACCGTATAGTAAAACAGAAAATGGCCGGCTGGTGTCAGGGGTGTATTTGTCCACCGGATTTTCCGGTATGTGTCTGCGGAAAAAAGCCACAGGCAGAGCTGCTGTTCCGCGGCGGTGTTACGCCTTCGGAGCAGGAAACCAGTGAAAATCCCAGAAGCCGCAGTGCAAGGCTTCGGGTTTGTATCAAGCTTCCATGCTAAGATTTTAAATGACGGGAGAGATTCTTAATGGCAAATCAAAGCAGCGCATATGACTTTGAACTTTTTGAACCCAAGTGCCGTGAGGAGGAGATGCCGCAGAGGAAATCGAACGTCATCCGAATCCCTAAGGAGAAGCTGGAGGAAAACCGCAGGCCCAAAACGCATCCGTGGCGGTTTGTTTCTACTTTCCTCGCATTTCTCACTGTTTCCGGGATGCTCAGTTTTTATATTTATGGACAATCACAGCTCTCTCAGCTTTCAGAGTCGATCAGTTCCGCACAGAAGGTGCTGGCAGAGCAGCAGAATAATTATACCCAGGCAAAGATTCGCTCAGATTCCGTCCTTTCCATGCAGGCGGTAGAAGATTATGCTACAAAGACACTTGGAATGAGAAAAACGACGAAGGATCAGGTGGCGCCGGTGGAACTTTCCAAAGGCGACAAGACGCAGGTTCTTGCCGGCACTGGCAAGACGAGCTGGATGGAACGTGCGTGGGAAGTAATCAAGAGGTTCCTGTCATAATGGCAGAAAATGCTCAGTAAATATAACCAGACACCTGAAGGTGCCTTTTCAGAGGTGACGAGAGTTGAGAGAAAATCTTAACTCTCATTTGTTATCGGGAAATTCCCCGCATCATTTTGGAGGCTTTTATGGTAAAAGGAATGACTGTGCGGATGTGGCACCGCACAATACTGGCTGCAATTCTGCTGATTGTTTTCGGTTTTGGGGCAGTGACCTACAGCCTTGTAAAACTACAGCTGATTGAAGGGCCATCCCTCCAAATGAAAGCTGCTGACCAGCAGCTCCGTGACACCCAGCTAATGGCAAAGCGCGGGACAATTTATGACTGTAACGGGAAAGAGCTCGCGAAAAGTGCCACTGTTTGGGATGTAGTTCTTGTGCCTGCCCAGGTGGCAGACAAGAAAAGGGATACCATAGCAACAGGCCTTGCAAAAATTCTCGGCTTGAATAAAGAGGATATCCTTAAACGCAGCAAGAAAAAGAAATCCTATTATGATGTCCTGAAGCACAAGGTTGAGTCCGATGTGCGCGACCAGATTCTGAAATTTGAGGAGGATAACAAGATTTCAGGAGGTATCCGACTGGTAGAAAACTATAAGAGATACTATCCTTATGGCCAGTTTGCAGCAACAGTGCTTGGCTTTACCGGTACAGACAATCAAGGCCTTGCGGGGGTGGAAGCAGAGTATGACAGTGAGCTGACCGGAACGAATGGACGCCTTGTTACGGCACAAAATGCCGTAGGGACAGATATGGGCTTTCAGTACGAACAGGAAGTCCCTGCCAAAGATGGAGACAGCCTGGTGCTTACCATTAATGAAGTCGTCCAGCACTATGTGGAAAAGTACCTAGCGGAGGGTATTGCCAACAACAATGTCCAAAACCGTGGGTGTGCAATTGTAATGAACCCGAAAACCGGCGCAATTCTTGCCATGGCTGTAAAAGGCGATTTTGACCCAAACAACCCGTTTAAGATTGCGGACAGTACCATAGCGGATACTATTTCAAAGATTACGGATTCTTCCAAAAAAGCGGATGAAACCCAAAAAGCACTAAATACACAGTGGCGCAACAAGTGCATCAGTGATACTTATACACCTGGCTCTGTATTCAAAATGGTTACCGCTTCCGCTGCCCTGGAAGAACATCTTGTTACCGAAAATACCACCTTTAGTTGCCCGGGCTCCCTAACTATTATGGGGAAGATAATTCATGACTGGAAGACTTTTGGCAGCCTGACTTTTGAGGGTGGCATCTGCAACTCCAGCGACGTTGTATTCATGCAGGTTGGCGCTTTGCTGGGAATTCAGCGCTTTTTCAAATATTTTGATGAGTTCGGCCTTACAGAAAAGACGGGTATTGATCTTCCAGGTGAATCACGCAGCATTTATCATTCTCCGGAAAGCATGACAGCACTTGACCTTGCTGTATGTTCTTTTGGCCAGTCAAACAAGATTACACCAATCCAGATGATTACAGCGTGCTGCGCGGTTGCAAACGGCGGTTATCTGGTACAGCCGCACATTGTCGATAAAATTATTGACAGCAATGGAAATATTGTCAAAACGGCAAGCACTACACCAAAGCGTCAGGTGATTTCTACCGATACGGCAAAACGTATGTGTGCGATCCTTCAAAAAGACGCGACGAACGGCACTGCAAAAACCGGTTACATTGCCGGCTACCGTGTGGCGGGCAAGACAGGTACTTCGGAAAAAGTCGAACTTGAACCAAAGAAAGAATATATCGCTTCCTACTGCGGATTTGCCCCCGCTGATGATCCGCAGGCCGTTATGCTCGTTTTCTACGATGAGCCTCATGGCCCGAACGGATATTATGGGAGTCCAGTTGCTGGCCCAACTTTTCTTGAAACGATGACACAGGTTCTCCCATATTTGGGTGTGGAGCCGAAGTACAGCGCAGAAGAATTGAAAAAACTGGATGGGACGGCACCGGAGACCATTGGCATGACTCTGGCAAACGCCAAGAACGCCGTTGCAAAGGCAGGGCTTACTGCAAAAACGTATGGCAGCGGAAACAAAGTCGTTTCCCAGGTTCCGGAGCCAGGAAAGCAGATTCCGAAGAATGGGACTGTCGTTTTATTTACGGACAATGCAAGCGCAAAACAAACGGTAACAGTGCCTGATCTGATGAAGCTTTCCCTTTCCGCAGCAAACGAAAGAGCTGCCAACTCGGGAGTAAATATCAGTGTTAAGGGAGCTGCACTGACAAGTTCAAATGCTATTTCCAGTTCGCAGGATCTGTCGCCGGGTACAAAGGTTGCACCGGGGACGGTAGTAACGGTAACATTCTCCGATGAAGATAAAGTCTTTTAGCTTTAAAATAAACAGGAAAGGGGCGGTGTACGATGGAACAGACCGGCACAGCAAAAAAGATGATTGCCGTATCGGACAGCGCGGAGCGGGAAAGCTATTTTTTGAAACTCATCCTTTCCTCCTGTGGGCACGGCGCTTTTTCAGCCGCTCCGGCAAGTGGGGCATCAAATACATCTGTGCTCCTTTCTCCAGAAGCTAGTATGTGCCCGAATCCGGCGCGTTTCCCTGTCTGGGTTGTCCGGTATCCGGATACAGGCAGCATAGACCGGCGCGGATACCGTAAAGTTATCACTTATTCTGTAAAATACAGCGGTGCTGACTTTACAGCGCGGAATATCCGGACAGCTGCAAATCATACGACATCTTTTGAGATTTCCGGGGTAGGCATTATTGGCAGAGTGCATCTGAGGACAGCGGAAAAAACCGTGGTAGAAGCTGCCCTTGCAGCCGCAACTGCGGCAATCGCTGCCGGTGTCCCTTTTGCAGATGCCCTGGAAGCCCTGAACAGTTCCGGGCCGCTGAAACTGCCAGGCTGACGGCGGAAAATGGCAGAGCTTGCAAAATATCGGTGAAAACGGCCGAATTTTTGGAATGTACCAAACATTGAGGAAAAGGTGGAAAAAAGCGTTATGAGTTCAGTCTGGATCATGGCGGCTGTTGCACTCTCCTTTTGCGTTTCAGCCCTCTTTGGAAAGTGGCTGGTGCCGTTCCTGCACAGGATTAATTTTGGCCAGACAATCCGGGCGGAAGGACCGTCCTGGCACAAAAAAAAGAACGGTACGCCTATTATGGGCGGATTTATGTTTATTGTAGGAATTGCTGTGGCACTTGTTGTCTGTGAACCGCTCTGGCGCCATCAGTCCGGTGAAAATCCAGACGTGATGTACATGCAGCTGAAGATTATCGCGGGGTTTCTTCTGGCTGCTGCCTGTGGCTTTATCGGGTTCCTTGATGATTACATCAAAGCTGTAAAAAAAAGGAACCTTGGGCTGAATGTCAGGCAGAAACTGTTACTTCAATTCCTCACGGCAGGTATCTATCTCTATACGCTCTGGCACGCCGGGTGCGGCAGCAAAACGCTGATTCCCTTTGCCGGCAGCGTGGACTGGGGGGTCTGGTACTGGATTGTCTGTCTTTTTGGGATTGTGGGGATCGTGAATGCAGTTAACTTTACTGATGGAATTGACGGCCTGAATGCTTCGGTTACGTTTTTTGTCTCTTTGTCGTTTCTTGTGATTGCAGGGATTTTGAAATTGACACAAGCTGCCATTTTTGCGGGAGCAGTGGCCGGCGGCTGCCTTGGCTTTCTGCTCTGGAACTTTCATCCGGCAAAAGTCTTTATGGGTGACACTGGCTCTCTTTTCCTCGGCGGTATCGTCTGCGCGCTTGGATTCACTTTGAACATGCCCATCATGATTCTGCTCATTGGCATCATATATATTATTGAGATCCTTTCTGTGGTGCTTCAGGTTTGCTATTTTAAAGCAACACATGGCAGACGGCTTTTTAAGATGAGCCCGATTCACCACCATCTTGAGCTTTGTGGGTGGAGTGAAGAAAAGATTTGTACAGTTTTCAGTGCAGTCACCATTATCTGCGGCATTGCTGCGGTATTGATGGTACATTTTGGCTTTTAAAACCGACCGTTTTTGACAGAATTGGCTGGCGCTATATGGTACGGTTATTCATGTGTGTCTGAAAGGGGGAAGCAGTATGACGACGGAGTCAGTCCCTGCGGACAGGGCCGTGTTTGCTGCAAAGCACCGGGACGGCGGCAATTCTGCATCCATGCCGGGGAAAGTACGGAAAAAATTCCGCATCTTTTCCGTACGCGGCGGGATGGACCTGCCATTCCTGTTCCTTGTGTTTGTGCTTGTAGTCATCGGTCTTGTGATGATGTTTTCTGCAAGCTATGCAAACGCGTCCTATTACATGAATGACAGCTACTACTATATTAAAAAACAAGTTGTGTTTGCTCTAATTGGCATTGCTGCAATGATTGGCCTTTCCTATTTCGATTACCACCATTTTCATAAGCTGGCGATTCCAGTCCTGATCTTTTCCATTGCACTTCTGGGCCTTGTGCTGGTCACGCCGGCTATCAACGGCGTCCACCGGTGGCTGCGGCTTGGGCCGCTTGGGCAGTTGCAGCCGTCGGAAGTCGCAAAATTCGCAATCATTCTTGCTTTTTCCCATTTGATTTCACTTAATTTCAGCCGGATGGGTACATTCCGCTATGGTGTGTTGCCTTATTTGCTGATCCTTGTGCCAGTCTGTGCGCTGCTCATTAAGGAGCCTCATATCTCCGCAACTGTAATCATTCTGGCTTTGGCTGCTATGGTGCTGTTTATTGGCGGTGTAAAGCTTCACTATTTTGTTATAAGTTTTGGGATCGTTGGGGCGGGGCTTATCTATCTCATTAAGTTCTCTGGCAAAGTGGAGTATGCAGGCTCGCGCATTGCAGGCTGGAAAGACCCGCTTTCCACCTATCAGACGAAGCAGTCGCTTTATGCGATTGGCTCGGGGGGGATGCTTGGCCTTGGGTTGGGACAGTCGCGGCAGAAATACCTTTTCCTGCCGGAGCCGCAAAATGACTTTATCTTTGCCATTGTCTGCGAAGAGCTTGGCTTTGTCGGTGCACTTATTATTATTATCCTCTTTGCCATGCTTGTCTGGCGCGGCGTGAGCATTTCACTGCGTGCCCAGGATAAGTTTGGAATGCTGCTTGGAACAGGGCTTATGCTTCAGGTCGGGCTTCAGGTCGTGCTGAACATCGCTGTGGTTACCAATACCATCCCGAATACCGGTATCAGCCTGCCGTTTTTCAGTTACGGCGGCACGTCGCTTGTGATTCTGCTTGCCGAAATGGGCATTGTGCTCTCTATTTCGCGAACGTCATCTGTAGAAAAAACTTAGCATGGGAGTCTTGAAAAATGAAAGTTCTGTTTGCTGGCGGCGGGACTGCTGGACACATTAACCCGGCACTTGCTGTTGCGGGATATCTGCGGGAGCAGGAGCCGGAGACACGCATCCTGTATATTGGCGCGAAAGGCGGCATGGAAGAGCGCCTTGTCCCGGCTGCAGGCTACGATTTCCGAAGCATCAGGGTTTCCGGCTTTCAGCGGAAGCTGAGCTGGACGAATGTCAGGCGAAATGCCGCAGCCGCAGTCCATGTCATTACTGCAAGCCGTGAAGCGCGGAAAATTATTATGGAGTTCCAGCCGGATATCTGCGTAGGGACAGGCGGCTATGTGGCCGGTCCGGTTATTCGGGAAGCAATCAAACTGAAAATTCCCGCAGTAATCCATGAGCAGAATGCGTTCCCAGGTGTGACGAACAGGGTGCTTGCCAAAAAGGCCGACCGTACCATGCTTGCAGTTTCGGATGCGCAGAAGTATTTGCCGGAGGGGGCGCGCTGTGTGGTGACAGGCAACCCGGTTCGGCAGGAAATTATCCGTGCACAGCGCGGGGAAGCCAGGAAGAAGCTGGGCCT
This sequence comes from Ruminococcaceae bacterium UBA5391, assembly GCA_002410755.1. GTDB lineage: Bacteria > Bacillota > Clostridia > Oscillospirales > Acutalibacteraceae > Thermocaproicibacter. Next base: position 44,132 of record DHOL01000077.1, read on the forward strand.
TGATGAGCGCCCGCTGATACTCTCGTTTGGCGGGAGCCTTGGTGCACGGAAAATCAATGAGGCGGTTGCAGACCTGCTTGCCGAAAGCGCAAAAACAGGCCGTTTTCAGCATATACACGGCTATGGCCAATGGGGGCGCTGGTTCCCCGACCTGATGAAGCAGAAGGGAGTAAATCTTTCTGCACACCGGGAGCTTGATGTGCGTGAATATATCAGCAATATGCCGGACTGCCTTGCCGCAGCCGACCTTGTCATCTGCCGCGCGGGGGCTATCACGCTCAGCGAAATTCAGGCACAGGGCAAAGCCGCTGTCCTAATTCCGTCGCCAAATGTTGCAGAAAACCATCAGTACCATAACGCGATGGCGCTTGTAGACCGCGGTGCAGCCGCAATTCTGGAAGAGAAAGACCTCACGGGGCAGTCACTGTGCAAGAAAGTCAATGAGCTTTTTGCAGATCCAAAGGCAATTCAGACTCTGGGAGAAAATGCCCGTAAAATGGCAATTCTCAATGCAAATGAACGTATTGAAAAGGTAATCCGGGAAGTCCTGACGGAACGGAACGGTTAATTCCGTAACCGCAGAGCCCCGCATGGCATACTATAAAAGCAGAATGTATGCGATGTGGGGGTGCCGTTATGGCAAAACTGCTGATACACGGAGGAAAAAAACTAACAGGCGAAGTCCGTATCCATGGCGCAAAAAACAGCACACTGCCGCTGATGGCGGCTACTCTGGTTTGCAGCGGAAAATGCACGCTACATAACTGCCCGGTACTGTCGGACGTGGACACGTCTGTGCATATTCTGCGGTACCTGGGGTGTGGCGTAGAAGTTTCCGGATCGGATATTGTCGTCGATCCGGTTCCGGTAGACCGGAGCGATATTCCGGACCACCTAATGCGGGAAATGCGTTCCTCCATAGTCTTTCTAGGGGCAATCGTCAGCCGGATGGGGCAGGCAACACTTTCTTATCCAGGTGGCTGTGAGCTGGGTCCCCGCCCGATTGATTTGCATCTCTCCGCCCTGAGGAAGATGGGCGTTGCAATTAACGAAGACCACGGAAGGCTGCTCTGCTCTGCGCCGCAGGGAGTTCGGGGGGCAACTATTTCACTTGCGTTTCCGAGTGTCGGAGCGACAGAGAACATTATTATCGCAGCCGTGCTTGCAAAAGGCGTTACCGTTATCAACAATGCCGCGCGGGAACCGGAAATCTGTGACCTTGCGGATTTTCTGAGTACCTGTGGTGCTCAGATTTCAGGTGCCGGGAGCAGCGCCATAACAATCAGAGGGGTTAAAAAACTTTCCGGCTGCGAACACCGTGTTATTCCGGACCGGATTGCAGCAGCTACTTATCTTGCAGCAGCAGCTGCAACAGGGAGCACCATTACGGTTATGGATATTATCCCGGAACATCTTGCACCTGTCATCCCAGCCTTTGAGGAGAGTGGTTGTATCCTCACTGAAAACGAGGACCGCATGACAATTACGGCGCCGCACAGACTGAACCGTATGAAAAATATCCGGACAATGCCCTATCCCGGTTTTCCAACAGATGCCCAGGCACCGGTTATGGCGATGGCTGCTGTGGCAGAAGGTACGAGCATTTTTGTTGAAAATATTTTTGAAAGCCGATATAAGCACGTTGGTGAGTTGCTGCGCCTTGGGGCAAATATCAAAGTCGAAGGACGCGTTGCCATTGTGGAAGGCGTAGAACGGCTTTCAGGCGCATCCGTGGAAGCTACCGATCTGCGGGGTGGTGCGGCGCTTGTAGTAGCTGGCCTTGCGGCTTCCGGTGTGACGGAAGTCGGGGGATTGCACCACTTGGACCGCGGCTATGAAAAACTTGGGGAAAATCTTGCCCGACTTGGCGCCGAAGTCGAGCGGGTATAACGGGGATGTGAAAACGATGAGGTACATGACAGAGGAAAGCCGGAAACCGCCGCAGCCCTTTGGACATGGGAACAGCGGATACCGGCCGGCGCCGCAGGGGCCTCCCCCGCGCCGCACGGGGACAAATTCTACGGAAGTGGCCCGGAGAAGGGCACAGAAGCGTCGGAGGCACCGAAGGCATATCCTTATCTTCTTTTATACATCCTTGTTCCTTGTCGCTCTCAGTGCTGCGGCGATTCTTTCCTTCACAGTCCTTTTTAAGGTTACAAGCGTGAGTGTTGAAGGAACATCGCGCTACCAGCAGCAGAAAATTATTAATGCGAGCGGTATCAAAACGGGGGACAACCTGTTCCGCGTGAATACGAACGATGCTTCCCAAAAAATTTGTAAGAAGCTGCCATATCTTGAAACAGCGACCGTTTCAAGAAAATTTCCTGCCAGCATTGTAATCACTGTAAAAGAAACGAGTGTCTGGGGAGCAGTAAAAAACGGCAGCAAGTACCTTCTGCTTGGCGGGAATGGAAAAATCCTTGAGAATGTGTCTGCCCCGCCGAAAGGATGTACGGAGCTGCTTGGCCTTTCTGTAAAGAAAACTGAGGTTGGATTGCCAATCGGGTTTGCAAATCAAAATCAGGCCAGCCTTTATGAGACGGTTTTGGGTGCCCTGCAAAAAAGCAGCATTGATAAAATTACTTCCATTGACTTTTCGCAGGTTTCACGAATCCTTATCATCTATGACGGGCGAATTACCATTAACCTTGGCGATCCGGATGACCTTGACTTTAAGCTGAAATTCGCAAGGGAGCTTTTGAAAAGCAATATCAAGTCAACCGAAAAAGGGACGCTTGACATGTCTGTTGTTTCCGCAACGAACAAGGCGTACTTTGATGCGGATTACAGCACTGCTTCTTCTGCTGAAAAAAAGTAAAGCCATTCCTTTTAAATTCGGGGAAAATCCGATTGAATTCAATGCGGAAAAGTGTATAATGACTATTATAAGCAGACCAGACGATGTGATCCTTAAAAAGGTTCAAGATAAATAAGGGGGAAGCGAATCAATGCCTTTTGAAATTGATAATGACTTTGACAATATCGTTCAGATAAAAGTAATTGGCGTTGGCGGCGGCGGTGGAAATGCGGTCGACCGCATGGTAGCCTCCGGTGTGCAGGGAGTCGAATTTATCAGTGTAAATACGGACAAGCAGGCTCTTTACCGCTCCAAGGCGACGCAGAAAATTCAAATTGGAGAGAAGGTCACGCACGGTAAGGGCGCTGGTTCCAAGCCGGAAATCGGTCAGAAAGCTGCCGACGAAAGCCGTGAAGCCATTGCGGCTGCAATCCGGGGGAGCGATATGGTATTCATTACCGCAGGCATGGGCGGTGGCACCGGAACAGGCGCTGCACCGATTGTAGCAGAAATTGCACATGACATGGGTATCCTTACGGTTGGCATTGTCACAAAACCGTTTGCGTTTGAAGGAAAACGCCGCATGGCACAGGCAGAAGAAGGTATAACTTCCCTCAAAGAGCATGTTGACTCCCTTGTGGTAATCCCGAATGAGCGCCTGAAACTGGTCAGTGAAACACGCATTACCTTGCTGAACGCTTTTTCTATTGCGGATGATGTGTTGCGCCAGGGCGTGCAGAGCATTTCTGATCTGATTAAGCTGCCGGGCCTTGTGAACCTTGACTTTGCAGATGTAACAGCCGTGATGAAAGATGCAGGCTATGCCCATATGGGTGTTGGCCGCGCTTCGGGCAAGGATAAGGCGGAGACGGCCGCCAATATGGCAATTTCCAGCCCGCTGCTTGAAACTTCTATCAATGGGGCGAAGGGTGTCATCATCAATATTACGTCGTCACCGGATATTGGGCTGGACGAGATTGAGACCGCTTCCTCCATGATTGCCGCCCAGGCTCATGAGGACGCGAATATCATTTGGGGCGCTGCGTTCGATGAAAACATGGACGACGAGATGAGTGTAACCGTCATTGCAACCGGATTCCCGACAGCTTCAGATGAAGCAGGGGACACCGGTGAAAAGAAAACTGGTACGGAAGAGAAAAAGGCTGTAGCCACAGCCACCGAGTCAAAACAGGGGAAGAAAGAAGAAGCAAAAAAGAGTGCTCCTGCGCCTTCTCCGGAGGATGACGATTTTACTGACATCATGCAGATTTTCAGCCGTAAAGGCTGACTGGTTATTTCCCTTTGGCAAGACGGCAGAGACGAAAGGAGAACCTGGAGACGGGGTCTCCTTTCCTTCTTTTCCAACTGAAAAAGCTTCAAAATGAGCGCTTTTTTATCGATTTTACAGCCTATTTTTCAGTAGCAGGTTAAAATATCTTCCGCGCTCTTGCAATCTTGCTTTGCTGTGCTATAATTACTCCTGTATCTGAATTTAAAGGGGGTGGCATTGTGCAACCTGGTCCATTAGGAAACTGTACGAACAAAATAGACGGAGGAGATGAACACAATGCTGTCCTATTACAAGACAGAAAATGGGCGGATGCTGCAACTCCAGGCATGCGAACCCGGTTGCTGGATCAACTGCGTTTCTCCCGATGACAGGGAGATTAACAGCCTTATTTCTGACTTCGGTATCGAAGCCGACTTTTTCCGTGCCGCGATGGATGAGGAAGAGTCTTCCCATATCGACCATGAAGGAGAAAATACCCTGATTGTAATTGATATTCCCATTGTGGAAAAAGAAGGACGGAATATTACTTATACAACAATGCCGTTTGGTATTATCATCACGGAAAAAAATGTCATTACGGTTTCCATTAAGGATAATCCAGTTGTAGAGGAATTTGCTCAGGGCGGGGTTCGGGGCGTGCAGACCAACCTGAAAACGCGTTTTATGCTTTCTTTCATGCTGCGTGTAGCGACACGCTTTTTGCAGTATTTGAAACAGATTGACAAAATCAGCAATTATGTGGAAACGGAGCTTCGGCGCTCCATGCGCAATGCCGAGCTGAATCAGCTCCTTGATATTGAAAAATCCCTCGTATACTTTTCTTCTTCCCTCAAGGGGAATGAAATCACACTGGAAAAAATCATGCGCGGCCGTGTTGTAAAACTTTACGATGACGACGAGGATCTTCTTGAAGATGTCCTCATCGAAGTTAAACAGGCCATTGACATGTCGAATATTTATTTGAATATTGTAAGCGGAACAATGGGCGCTTCTTCCTCAGTAATTTCCAATAACCTGAACACAGGGATGAAGAAACTTGTGTCTGTTATTTTGCTGGTATCAATTCCGCTGATCATTTTTTGCTTTTTCGCAACGAGGATTAGCTCCGTCCTGCTCTGGCTTCCGGCAGTGATTGCCGCTGCTCTTGATGCAGGCGCGTTTTTTGCCCTGAGAAAACGGAAGATGATCTAAGAACACGCAGGGGAGGAGCAGACAATTAGCTGCATGGAGCGGGGGACTGTAACGCGGTTCCCCGTTTTTGTTATACGAACCGGATTTTTCCGGGAAATAGGAGGGCTTCTGTAATGAGTAAATTTGTAATAGAGACAAGGGATATTGCCGACTGGGCAGAAAAACTGCGTGCCGGCGATCAAGTACTTTTAAACGGAACCGTATACACGGCACGGGATGCTGCACACAAGCGTATCTGCGCGATGCTGGACCGCGGAGAAGAGCCGCCGTTCCCGCTGAAAAATGCTGTTGTGTATTATGCTGGCCCAACCCCGACGCCTCCAGGCATGGCAATCGGTTCCTGCGGGCCGACAACTTCAGCACGGATGGATCCCTATGCCCCACGGCTGCTGGATCTTGGCCTCAAAGCCATGATTGGCAAAGGGGACCGTTCCCCGGAAGTCTGTGAGTCCATCCGGCGCAATCACGCCGTATATCTTTGCGCTATCGGCGGTGCCGGCGCCCTTGCGGCAAAATGTGTCATTTCACTCAAGGTTATTGCTTTTTCGGATCTTGGCTGTGAATCCGTTAAAAAACTTGAATTCCGCAATTTCCCGCTGATTGTTGCAATTGACAGCGCCGGTGGGAACCTTTTTGAGAAGGCAAAATGACAAAGTTTCTGGTGCGCCTTTTTGTTAAGAACTATCAGGAAACTAATAACCCCGAAGTTCGGCAGAATTACGGCCGATTTGCGGGGATTGTTGGTATCTGCACAAATCTGCTGCTGTTTGTTGTCAAGGTGATTGCCGGTACTCTGGCACACAGTATTTCTGTAACGGCGGACGCAGTGAATAACCTGAGTGACTGTGCTTCTTCGGTTGTAACGCTGGTTGGGTTCAAGCTGGCCTCAAAACCGGCTGACCGGAAGCATCCGTACGGCCATGCACGTTTTGAATATGTAAGCGGCCTTGCCGTTTCATTCCTGATTGCTGCCGTAGGCATTCAGTTTGCCCGTGACTCTATCTCAAAAATTTTTTATCCGGAAAAGTCTGATTTCAGCCTTGTGACGGTTATTGTGCTTGCCATTTCTATTCTGCTGAAACTCTGGCAGGGCTTTTTTTACCGCACCATTGGGAAGACAACGGGCTCGGAAACCCTGATTGCAACGGCTGCGGACAGCCGCAGTGACGTGATTTCCACTTCGGTAGTGCTGATGGGTGCACTGATTACTCATACCACCGGCTGGAACTTTGATGGATATATGGGGCTTGCTGTTGCCGTGCTGATCCTTGTGACCGGCTGCCATATGATTGGTAAGACAAGTGACCCGCTGATTGGGGAAGCTCCACCCAAAACGCTCACGGATGATATCTGCCGCACTGTCCGGGAACACGATGGCATCCTAGGTGTGCATGATTTGGTTGTCCATGACTATGGCCCCGGACGCTGCTTTGCTTCCATCCACTGTGAAGTCCCTGCCGAGCAGAATATCCTTGTGAGCCACGATATCATCGACAATATTGAACGCGAATTCCTGTCAAATAAAGGAATCCATCTTGTCATTCATATGGATCCGATTGTTACAAATGACCCGCGCACCAATGAGCTGAAAAAGAAAGTACTTGCTATGCTCGGGAAGATTTCCCCGAAAATTACGGCGCACGATTTCCGCGTTGTCTGGGGAACAACACATGCGAACCTTGTCTTTGATGTCTGTGTTCCTTTTGACTTTCGCCTCAGCGACAAAGAACTGGTATTGGAGATTCAAAGAGGAATCAGTGAAATCAATCCGCACTACTATACTGTTGTAACGGTAGACCACGATTATATTCCGGTATAGCGCCGGAGCTGTGCAAGAAAAATTAACAATTCTGCCCTTGCAATTTACGTTGCAATGGTTTATCATGGAATTAGCACTTGAACAATTAGAGTGCTAATTCTTTTTTTATAACAGAGGGGAAGCGTATCCGCAGTGAAGCAGTTTAAGGCGGAATCCAAACGTCTTTTGGATTTGATGATCAATTCTATTTATACTCACAAGGAAATCTTTCTCCGTGAATTGATTTCCAATGCAAGCGACGCGATTGACAAGCTTTATTACAAGGCGCTTTCAGACGGGAATACCGGACTGAACCGGGACGACTTTGCCATTAACCTGATTCCGGACAAGGAGAAGCGTACACTGACAATTACCGACAATGGATGTGGCATGACGAAGGATGAGCTTGATGCAGACCTTGGAACGATTGCCAAAAGCGGTTCGCTTAACTTTAAGCAGGCCATGGACAAGAAAGAGAACATTGAAATCATCGGCCAGTTTGGCGTAGGCTTTTATTCAGCTTTTATGGTTGCTGAAAAGGTAACGGTTCTTAGCGAAGCTTTCGGCAGCAATGAGGCTTGGAAATGGGAGTCCTCCGGAACAGAGGGGTATACTCTGGAGCCATGCAGCAAGCAGGGCAATGGCACAGAAATTATTCTTCAGCTCAAACCGGATACCGATGATGAAAAGTACGGTGAATTCCTTGACACGTACCACATTAAGAGCCTTGTAAAGAAATACTCGGACTATATCCGTTATCCTATCAAGATGGATATGGAAAAAAGCCGCCTGAAAGAGGGCACAAAGGATCAGTATGAGACTTATACGGAAAATGAAACACTGAACAGCATGGTTCCGCTTTGGCGCAAGAACAAAAATGAGATTACACAGGATCAGTACAACCAATTTTATAAGGATAAATTCGGCGACTATGAAAATCCTGCCAAAGTCATTCACATGTATGTAGAAGGCGCTTCCAATTTCCACGCCCTGATGTATCTGCCGGCCCACGCCCCGTTCAATTTCTATACCCGCGATTACGAAAAGGGCCTTCAACTTTATTCTAACGGCGTCCTCATTATGGATAAGTGTGCAGACCTGCTTCCGGATTATTACAGCTTCATGCGCGGCATTGTAGACTCGGAGGATCTTTCTCTGAACATCTCCCGCGAAACCTTGCAGCATGACCGCCAGCTTAAGCTGATTGCCGAACGCATCGACAAAAAAATCCATTCGGAACTGGAGACAATGCTGAAAAACGACCGTGAAGGCTATGAGAAATTTTTCAAGAATTTTGGCCTGCAACTGAAGTATGGCATTTATCAGGACTATGGTGCGCACAAGGAAGAGCTTCAGGACCTTCTGCTGTTTTATTCTTCCAGTGAAAAGAAACTTGTCACGCTGAAAGAGTACGTTGACCGCATGAAGAAAGACCAGAAGTATATCTATTATGCGTGTGGTGATACGGTTGACCATGTGGATAAACTGCCGCAGTCAGAGACTGTAAAGGATCATGGATATGAAATCCTCTACATGGTTGACCCGGTGGACGAATTTGCCGTTTCCATGCTGGCAAAGTATGCTGATAAAGAGTTTAAGTCCGTTTCTGCCGACGACCTTGGCCTTGAAACCGAAGAAGAAAAGAAGGAAGTCGAAAAGAAAGCCGAAGAAAACAAGGACATGCTTACATTCATGAAAAACACTCTTGGTGACAAGGTCAGCAGTGTTGTCCTATCCCAGAAGCTGAAAACGCACCCGGTCTGCCTTTCAACGAACGGCGCTATTTCCATGGAAATGGAAAAGGTGCTGAACAGTATGCCAAATGTGGAAAAGGATAAAATTAAGACAAAACGTGTCCTTGAAATCAATTCTAGCCACCCGATTTTTGCAAAGCTCTGTGACCTCTATAAGGACGACAAAGATACCTTGAAGGAGTATGCACAACTGCTTTATGAACAGGCACTAATGATTGAGGGCGTCGCCGTTGATGATCCGGTCGATTTCTCCAACCACATCTGCAAGTTAATGGCAAAGTAAAAAATCCGAGTAAAAATTTGCAGAATAATCACCTGAAATATGAAAGCTCCGGAAAATGTAGATCCGGAGCTTTTATTATGCCTAGAATAGACAAGACCAATTTAGACTGCGAAAAAACAAACCCGCAGCAGCGTTTTTACAGCAGGGAAAAAAAGCCAGCCACAGCTTTATTTTTTCTTCGAGCGCTGAAGAGCAAGCAGCAGGTCAACCATACGCCCATAGCTTTGCACGCCGTCCGTCTGGGAATTAGCCTTAAGGTAGTTATTGTTGGCTTTTGTGGAAGCCTCGGCGACAGGCCCTTTGAAACGATCCCAATATTCGTTGTTAAACTGGAAATCTCTTTGCACGCCGCTGCTCAGCGATGCATAGATTTCATCCGCTGTTTTGGAATCGGCAGAAAACAAAGCATTGTTAGCGTACGTAAAAGCCATTGCAGTGCCGGAGTAGCGGAAATCAGCGTCGCTGCTTTTTTCACACGCAAGGTATGCGATAAAATTCGCCTCGTCTTCACGCATATATCCGCGAAGATGCGAAAGCTCGTGGCACATGGTAAACGGAAGCGTATAATCCGGAATATCCGTATTTACGTTTGCTTCAAATGTAAATGGGAAAAACATTCCTGTTATATTACATCTGGACATCAACTCTGAAGAAAAAACGGGCTTTGGCCCACTGTATCCAGGGCGGAGAAGCGGATAGCCTTTGGAAAGACTGTCAAATGCAAGCCGTGCCTTGTCCGCATTCTGGGAAAATTTACGCGACCGGAGCTCCATTACAGAGTTGCTGCCGGTTTCCACCTCTTTGCGCAGGCTGCTGGAATCTGCTGCGAGGCTTTTGCAGAGGGTGACTAGTTCCGGCTTCGTGGATTCCTTAATCTCTAGCCCGCAAGTTTCGGCAAACGTGCTGCGGTGGTAGTTGATGCCGCAGTTCAGGGTGAAGAAAAGAAAAAGTACCCCTGCCAGGCAGAAAAGATTGACAAGGAACTTCCATGCAGTTATACCGCGGGAACCTTTGCCGCGGATTATACGAAATACAAAACGGATCACCGCTGCCACCAAAAAAACAATCAGGAGAAAAACAAAAACTTCCCCAATGGAGAATGGAACGGCCCCTGTTATAGCGTTGCCAAAATGGGAAAGCTTTGGATAAACGGAAACCGCATAAGCCTCAGCGAAATTTTTTTGCTCCGAGGCCAGGAAAAGGAGAAGAAAAGAAACCGGGATAGTCAGTAGAATCCACAACCGGTGCAGCCGAAAAGGTGATTTTATCATATGATCCTCCGCCTGAAAAAGCATTTCCTGTATTATAGCACGAAGCGATGCAAAGCGAGGGCATTCTGGGCGAATCTTTTAGAAAAGCGTATTGCCGTGCCGTATGAAAAATGGTATGATATTTGGAAGAATAACTGCTGAAAGATTGCAGAAGGGGAGGAATGTGCTTGCAGCTTCTTTTGAAACCGGAAAACGGCCCAACCCTTCTATTTACCATTTTGGATATGCAGGGGAAAATGGCGTTTGAATTAAAAGGGGAGGTTCTGCCCTTTGGCTGCCGGTGTATTCTGCGCACACCGGACGGGAAGACGGCAGCAAGGCTTAATGGTGTCTGCATTCCCGGCTCGTTTCAGTATACTGCCGTACACGGTTCCCACCGCGTGCGAATGAGGGTTCACCCCGACTCTTTACACCGCCCTGTGATGTTTAAGGGGATGCCGTGGCGTTTCCGCGGAAATTTAGTTACACGCTCATTTGACGTCGTTGAAGATGTCCCGGGAGACAGCACAACAAGAGTTGTTATGGCGCACGACCGCTGTTGGACTGCCGGAAGGAACTGCTATGCACTGACCATTCCCCGCAGCGCAGATGTCCCGCTTGCCGTCTGTGTCGCTGCTGCACTGGACAGTTCTGTGCAGACCGGTTGTTTCTCGCCTGTCCCGGCTGGCTGAAATTTGACAAACTGTGACCGGAATGCCATAATAACTTAAATTAGTGGTTTCAGTGCGGAAACGTGCTTTTTCGCAATCCTACCAATGGAGGAACAGAATCAATATGAGCAGGGAGTTAGCTAAAATTTATGATCCCGGAGAAGTGGAAGACCGGATTTACCAGTTCTGGCTTGACGGGAAATACTTTCACGCAGAACGTGATCCCCAAAAAAGGCCATATACTATCGTAATGCCGCCGCCAAACATCACAGGCCAGCTTCATATGGGCCATGCACTTGATGAAACGTTGCAGGATATCCTGATTCGCTGGCGCCGGATGGAGGGTTACTCTGCCCTCTGGGTGCCGGGCACCGACCATGCTTCCATTGCAACGGAGGCAAAAATCGTTGAATCCATGCGGAAAGAGGGCCTTACCAAGGAACAAATCGGGCGCGAGGCTTTTCTTAACCGTGCATGGGAGTGGCGGAAAAAATATGGCAGGCGCATTGTGGAGCAGCTTAAAAAGTGCGGCTGTTCCTGCGACTGGGACCGCGAGCGCTTTACACTTGATGAAGGCTGCTCCAAGGCAGTGCGTGAAGTGTTTGTCCGCCTTTATGAAAAGGGCCTTATCTACCGTGGAAAGCGTATTATTAACTGGTGCCCGAACTGCAAGACTTCCATTTCCGACGCAGAAGTAGAATTTACCGAACGCGACGGATTTTTCTGGCATATCCGCTATCCGTTCAAAGATGGAAGCGGCTACTTGGAACTGGCAACCACGCGGCCGGAGACAATGTTAGGCGATACCGCCGTCGCAGTTCATCCGGATGACAAAAGGTACAGGCAGTTTGTCGGAAAAACACTCATCCTGCCGCTTGTCGGGCGTGAAATCCCGGTCATTGCGGATGAATATGTGGAACGTGATTTTGGAACTGGCGTAGTGAAAATTACCCCGGCTCACGATCCGAATGACTTTGAAGTCGGCCTCCGGCACAACCTGCCCGTCATCAATGTGATGAACGAGGATGGAAGCATCAATGAAAACGGCGGGAAATATGCCGGTCTTCCCGGCCTTGAAGCGCGCAGCCGGATTGTGAACGACCTGAAAGAACAGGGCTATCTTGTCAAAGTAGAACCAATTAAGCACAATGTCGGTTCCTGCTACCGCTGCGGAACCATTGTTGAGCCGCGCATTTCCAAGCAGTGGTTTGTCAAGATGAAGCCGCTCGCGGAACCCGCAATTAAGGCCGTAAAAGAGCATAAAGTCCGCCTTCTTCCTGAGCGCATGGAAAAAATCTATTTTAACTGGATGAATAATATCAAGGACTGGTGCATTTCCCGGCAGCTTTGGTGGGGGCACCGTATCCCTGCATGGTATTGCCAGGATTGTGGCGAGACAATCGTCGCGCGGGAAACGCCTCATGTCTGTCCAAAGTGCGGAAGCGCAAATCTTAAGCAGGATCCTGATACTCTGGACACTTGGTTTTCTTCAGCGCTTTGGCCGTTTTCCACGCTTGGATGGCCAGACAAGACTCCGGATTTTGAGTATTTTTATCCAACCAATACGCTTGTAACGGGCTATGATATTATTTTCTTCTGGGTTGCCCGGATGATTTTCTCCAGCATTGAACAGACCGGGGAAGTACCGTTTCATACCGTCCTGTTCCATGGCCTTGTCCGTGACGATCAAGGCCGTAAAATGTCGAAGTCTCTCGGAAACGGCATTGACCCCCTGAAAGTTATTGGCCAGTATGGAGCAGATGCCCTGCGCTTTACCCTTGCTTCCGGGAATAGCCCGGGAAATGATATGCGCTTTTCCCAGGATAAAGTGGAGGCAAGCCGCAATTTTGCCAATAAAATCTGGAACGCTGCACGCTTTGTCCGGATGAATATTGAAGGGCATGAAGTGCCGAACAGCCTGCCGGACAGGCTTACACCGGAAGACAAATGGATTGTCGACTCCTTTAACAGCACCGCAAGGGAAGTCACGGAGAATCTGGAGCATTTTGAGCTTGGCGTTGCTGTGCAGAAGCTCTATGATTTCCTCTGGAATGATTTCTGTGACTGGTATATCGAATTTTCAAAAATCCGCCTGAATTCCGGAAATGAAGAGGCAGCTCAGTCTGCATGCAGAGTCCTTGTTTGGGTAATGTCTTCAACCATGCAGCTCCTGCACCCGTTCATGCCGTTTATTACGGAGGAAATTTGGCAGTCCCTTCCTCATGAAGGCGAATCCATTATGGTTTCCAAATGGCCGGAGTTTGACGAAACGCACTGTTTCCCGGAAGCAGCCGGGGAAATGCGGAAAATCATGGAAGCTGTACGTGCTGTGCGTAACCGCCGCTCTGAAATGAATGTGCCGCCATCTCGCCGGACGCACCTTTATCTGGCAACTGCGGAGCCGGAGACGTTTCGTATGGGAATCCCGATTTTTAAGCGCCTTGCGTGGGCGAGCAATGTGGAAGTTGGCCCATCGTTTAATTTGGACGGTGCTGTTACCCTTGTGACGCCGGATGCAAAAATTTTCATCCCGACCGACGAGCTGGTGGATAAAAAGGCAGAGCTTGCACGCCTGGAAAAAGGACTTGCGTCTGCGAAAAAGCAATTTGAGACGGCTGAAGCAAAGCTTAAGAATGAGAAATTCCTCTCGAAAGCCCCGGCAAAAGTGGTGGAAGGCGTCCGGCAGAATGCCGCGAAGCTGGCAGATCACATTGCATTGATTGAATCCAGCATCAAAGAAATGCAGTAACCGGTGAGGCGGGAAAACCCGCCTCATTTTCATCCCGACTGATGATTGGAGACTTCCGATGACTTATGAGGAAACCCTTTCAAAATTTGATTCTTATGAGCGGTTCAGCCGCCGTCCGGGGCTTGAACGCATCCGTGCACTGCTTTCCCTTCTGGGCAACCCCCAGGATGGCTTAAAATTTGTTCATGTAGCTGGTACCAACGGCAAAGGGACAACCTGTGAGCTTTTGGCTTCAGCCCTGAAGGCGGCAGGATACCATACCGGCCTGTATCTTTCGCCCCATGTATGCGATTTCCGCGAGCGCATTCAAATAGATGGAAGCATGATACCGAGAGAAGAGCTGGTGTGTACAGCAGAGTGTGTTTTTCGCGCTGCGGACAGGCTGGAAAAGTGCGGTACTCAGGCAAATGAATTTGAGACGATTACCGCTACAGCCATGCTTTGGTTTGCGGAGCAGAAATGCGATATTATTGTGCTGGAAACCGGACTTGGCGGTCGCTTTGATGCAACAAACGTTATCAAAAATCCTCTTGCTTCCCTTATTACTTCCATTTCACTGGACCATACGAAAGAGCTTGGAAATACGGTCGGGGAGATAGCAGCGGAAAAAAGCGGGATTTTTAAGCTCGGCTGCCCTGCAATTTGTGGGCCGGGCATTCCGTTGGCTGCGCTGAAAGTCATCCGCCATGCGGCGCAGGAAAGTGGCTGTCCGCTGACGGAAGTTCCACCTGATCCTTTCCACATTCTCTCAGACAGCCTTTCCGGAACCAGATTTCTCAGTTGCGGCACGGAGTTCTTTCTGCCTTTTGCCGGAGAGCACCAGCTTAAAAATGCTGCTGTTGCTCTTGCTGCCCTTGAAGTTCTGAAAAGAGAAGGATACCCGGTTCCAATTTCTGCGGAGCAAAAAGGCTTTGCCGCTGCACGGCTGCCAGCACGTCTGGAAGTGCTTTCCAAATCTCCGCTCGTCCTTCTGGATGGTGCCCATAATCCGGAGGGAACAGCTGCCCTTGCTTCGGCCCTGCACCGCTATTTGCCGGGGAGAAAAATTATTGCCGTTATGGGGATGATGGCGGATAAAGATGCTTTCCATGCCGTCGAAAATCTATCCTGTTTGTTTTCCCGGGTGTTTACGGCTGCGCCTTCATCGCCTCGTGCTCTTGCGGCAGAAAAGCTTGCGGAGCTTTGGCAAAGACAGGGTGTCCCTGCCGATGCCGCTGAAAATGCTCAGGAGGCGCTTTCCTGCGCCTTTTCGCTGATAGGGCCATATGATGCACTCGTGATTTGCGGTTCTTTTTATTTAGCTGGGGAACTGCGGGAACCGGCCCTTAAATGGCTGAAAAATAAAAAATAAAGGGCTTCTCTACATTTTTCGAGTAAAAAATCGTTCCCTATCTATTATTGTAGTAGATAGGGAATCTTTTATGCCCGTATGGGACAAACTAACTCAATAGCCTATAGAAGTAGATTCGGGGGGTGCATGTTCCATGGGAGTCAGGCTGATTTTTAAAAACGAAGTCCTTACCGCAGCTCTGAGCGGTGAGATTGATCACCATGCAGCGCGGGAAATCCGGGGTGAAATCGATTTGACTGCAACGAAAGTCAAGCCGCAGGAACTGGTGCTCGACTTTTCCGATGTCAGTTTTATGGACAGTTCCGGGGTTGGCCTTGTCATGGGCCGCTGCAAGCTGATGCAGCTTTGGGGAGGAAAAGTGGAAATCCGGAATCTTCCGCCAAATATTGAGCGCATTGTCTCGCTCGCGGGCCTTAACCAACTTTGCACAATCAGAAAGGGGGATCCCGATGAAACCAATGAATGAAATGCAGCTCTCATTTCCGAGCAACTCGTCGAACGAAGCTTTTGCACGGGCGGCTGTTTCTGCTTTTGTGGCACAGCTTGACCCTACGGTTGGAGAACTCTGCGACATCAAGACGGCTGTTTCAGAAGCAGTGACGAACTGCATTGTCCATGCTTACCGAAATACCATTGGAACCATTTACATAAACTGCCGGATTTATGAAGATGGAAAAGTAATTGTAAAAGTACGGGACCGCGGTTGCGGCATTGAGGATATTCAGAAGGCCATGCAGCCAATGTACACAACGTCAGGCGATGAACGTGCCGGCCTTGGTTTTGCGGTAATGCAGAGTTTTATGGACAGACTTCATGTTGCTTCCAAACCGGGGAAAGGGACTTCTGTCATTTTGCAGAAGACGATTGCCCGCCGTCCGGCCAAAAATGGACAGTGACCGGCTTGCCCGGGAAAATATCGGTCTCGTTCATGCCTGCGCGCGGCACTTTAAGGGCCGCGGCATAGAGTATGATGATTTGTTTCAGGCAGGTTGCCTGGGGCTTGTAAAGGCCGCCCGAAATTTCGATGAGAACCGCGGTGTCAAGTTCTCCACCTATGCGGTTCCGGTCATTCTTGGGGAAATCCGGCGCCTTTTCCGCGACGGTGGTGCCATTAAAATCGGGCGTAGCCTCAAAGGGCTTTCCATGCGTGCCACAAAAGAGTCTACCGCTTTTGCGGAGCGTGAAGGCCGCACACCAACCGTCAGTGAGCTTGCCCAGTTGCTCGGCGTAGAGCCGTCCGAAGCTGCCGAGGCAATCGGAGCATCCCGAACGCCGCTTTCCCTTACGGAAGACGAAGAGGACGGCGGGGGCCAGATCGATATTGCAGTAGAACCGGAAGAGGAAAAACTTGCCGAGGAGCTTTCCCTGAAACAGGTAGTTACGAAACTTGAACCGCGTGATCGGAAAATCATTGTACTCCGATATTTTCAGAGCCATACACAAACTGAAACGGCTGATGAGCTTGGCATGACACAGGTGCAGGTTTCCCGCAGGGAGCGGAAGATTTTAAACGAATTGCGGCAGAAGCTGTCATAAAAATTCGCAGATACTTTGAAAACCGGTTTTTCGTATATTTTTGCGGAACTGATTTTCTCAGATTAAAAAAGCAAAAATTGGCTTGACCGGAGGTTAAATATCTAATATAATGAGACTTCTCAAACAAGGATAAAAGCGGAGTCTCATGAGTGCGCAAAAAATTTTCCTGTATTTCTCCTGCAACCCAAATACTGTGTCAGTCTGTAGAACGACAGATTTGACAGTTGGACGGAATCTGTAAGGCATTAGAAAGTATTATAATAATAAGAGAGCTGTTTCTGCCGGTCGGCTTTTGTTCGGATAGCTAAGGAAATTAATAGAAAAGGTAAGGGAGGATAGAGGAAAAGATACGGCAAAAAAGGTAGATACTAAAAAAACGAGTAATATTT
>DHOL01000086.1 GCA_002410755.1 Ruminococcaceae bacterium UBA5391
CGTGAACTGAAATATGCTGTCGGGCTACTCAATTCTAACTATCTTACTGACATTGAGCTTGCGCTGGACCTTTTTCAATAAGCTGGAGCGGGAGGTGTTCAGTTGGACATCTCCCGCTCCTTTATTTAAGAATTAGATTCAACAGAAGTAAAAGTGTTACACCCGGTATCCCTGCCACACCGGAAACGCCCAATGTCAGCGGACTGACGGGAATTGTAACGCCAGTAAAAATTCCAGTCAAATCAACAACAGCTAAAGCAAGGAAACCGGTCAACACTCCGCCGATTGCACTTCGCACCGGCCGCTTTGATTTCATAATTACCTGAATGATTACAAGAAGCAGGAACACGCCACAGATACACAGAAGCAGCCATCCTTTTTTCAAGTTAAATTCCCCCGCCCTTTTTTTAGAAAGCGGCGCAATCTATCCTGTTCCTTTTTGCAAGGTTCAGCAAGTAGCGATAACGTGCTTCAAGCTCTTCATGCTGAAAAATACATGCCTCAATCAAATCCCTGTCGCTTTCACACTGAAACCAGCAGTCGTTGTAAGCCAGCAATCGGGAAACATCTTTAATTTCCGAAAGCAGCTTTTCCTTATTAGCTTCATCTGCATTTTCTCCGACGCATTCCTCACTGTGTAGCAACCTGAGTACAGATTCCATACCAACAATTCCGCCTTCCAGTTTAATCTATGTCAGTATGGTGGGCAAATATTCCAGCTTTTATTCACATTCAGGAAAATTATTCTTGCGCAAATACAAAGTCAATCTTACCCGTAGATACTTCTGCACCAACTGCACGGACCCGCAGCGGGGTACCAATCGTAATACGGGTACCCGTCCTGGAATCCACCTGAGAGAGGGCACCATCGAAATGATAATCGGAATCAGGGAAACTCTCCATTGGGACAAAACCCTCTACTGTATTTTCCAGCTCAACAAACACGCCGCGCATGGTGACACCACTGACGACACCCTGATAGGTTTCCCCAATATGGCGCGTCATATATTCCGCCATATAACAGTCTTCTGCATCACGTTCTGCGGACATGGCACGGACTTCCGCTTCCGACGACGACTTTGCAGCCTCTGAAGCGAAAGGTGCATATTTTTGCAGCTCAGTCTTGTTTTTTGCCCTCAGTGAAGCGGAAAGAATACGGTGGATGGCTGTATCCGGGTAGCGGCGAATCGGCGATGTGAAATGACAGTAATCTTCCAATGCCAAGCCAAAGTGGCCAAGCGGCTTTACATCGTAGCGTGCCTTTGCCATGGTACGAAGTACCTGATGGGAAATTACTTTCTGGGCTGGCGTGCCCCGTGCTTCTGCAAGGATAGCCGTAAAATCGGCTGGACTGATTTTACCCTTGCCATGCTTGAGCGGTGAGGAATCAAGCCCTGCTGCATCAACAAGGTGAATCAACAATTCCACGCGTTCTGAATCCGGCTGCTCATGGACACGGTACACAAATGGGATACCGGATGATTTGGCAAGCATTGCTGCAGCACGGTTGGCTACAATCATCAGGCTTTCAATCATCTGTTCTGCTTCTCCGCTTTTTCGTGGGCCGATACCAATGCAAAAACCATTCTCATCAAGCTGAAATTCAGATTCTGTGCTTTCAAGATCGATTGCCCCTCTGGTAGACAACTGCCTTTGCAGCACTTTTGCCAAGTCGCGTGCGGCATGGAGGGAACGGATAACTGGAAAATACTTGTGCCTTAGCTCAAGGCTGGCAGTTCCATCAAAAATACTGTTGACTTCAGAGTAGACACCGCGGACTTTGGAGCAAATAATGCTTTTCTGGAAACGATATGAAAGGATATTTCCCTCACCGTCGAGGTCAATCAGTGCAGAGAACGCCAACTTGTCCTCACCAGCGTTCAGGGAGCAAACACCGTTTGAAAGAGCTACCGGCAGCATGGGAACGACACGGTCTGCAAAGTAAACCGACGTCCCGCGCGCACGCGCTTCCAAATCGAGGTCACCATTCGGCGCAACATAATGAGAAACATCCGCAATATGGACACCAAGATGAAAGCCTCCCGCATGTGTCCGGCTGACAGAAATTGCATCATCAAGGTCTTTTGCATCTGCACCGTCTATGGTACAGATAGATACCTTGCGAAGGTCAAGCCTTCCCCTCTGGTCTTCCGGCGCAATTCCCCTTGCCGCAGACCTGTCTGCTTCGGCAAGCGCATCACTGGAAAACTCCGAAGTAATGCCATAACGGTCAAGGATTGCATCAGCACAGATTTTTGCGTTCTCTGCCTTGCCGTAAACTTTGACAAGCTCGGCTTCCAGCCCACTGGTGTGTGGGACACGATGTAATTTTGCTTGAACCTTATCCCCATCTTTGGCAGAAACAATACTTTTTTCTGAAATAGGCAGACTGTAGCGGATGGCAATATCCGGTAGAAAAACGAGCTTTCCCGCCTCGGTCCGAAGTGTTCCTGTCACAATACGGCTGGCTTTTTCCGTTATAGCACTGACTTCTGCGCTTGGACCCTTTTCACGCTGACGGATTCCTGCCAGTGCCACATGGTCACCAACAATAGCATCCTGAAGTTTTTCCGCGGGGATAAAAATGTCATCGCTACCGCTACCGCTGTCTGGCCGGGCAAAAGCAAAACCTCGGCTCAGCGAAACGATAGTTGCTTCCAGAGTTTCCCGCTTGTGCTCAGGAAGGTGAATACGCTTCTTTTTTGTTTCAGCTATTTTTCCTTTCGCACGCAAGCTGTTTAAGGCATAAAAAAAGTCCTTTCGGTTTTTTCCGCCTGTGAGACAAAGCGCTTTTATCAATTCCTTTACCGAAACGCTTTTCGGCGATTTTTGCAGAAAGTGCAGAACCTTTTCTTCCATGAAAGCACAATCTGTTTCAGATACTTTTTCCTGGCTGCTCTTGCGGCCATTTTGTTCTTTTTCCAAATGATCCTCCAATTCAGTTCCCTCAAATAATGAAAAACGCTCCGCCTTTCCAGCGGAGCGCCTCGGGCTTATCTCATTTTACGAAAAAATATAGGAAAGCATTTATGACAATAACGAGAACAAAAAATCCAATTGCAAAAAATTTTGTCCAGCGCGCCAGAAATGAGTCAACAGAATGCGCCTGATTTTTGGAAAGGAATGTATCGGCACCTCCTGTAACAACACCAACATTCTCTTCATGGCCTTCCTGCATTAGGACAATCACGGTGATTGCAATAGAAAAAATCAGCAATGCAATTCCTAATACTATTTCAGTGACAGACATAATATACCTCCAACCCTAAAAACTATACTCACAAAATTACGATATTATAGATTATAGCACCAATTCAGGTACTTTGCAAGAATTTTACAGGCTTTCTCATGCTTTTTGCATATTCTATTTTTTAGGAGACATGCTAGTACACGGATGGCGGGTGATTGCGTTTGCCGCCGCTGCCGTCCCACTGCGGAAGCCAAAAGGCTTCCGCGGTGTTTTTTACACCAGCATCATTTGCTTCCCCTGTTCTTCCGGCAACGGGACAGAGCCTGCCGCCGGAATATTCTTGCGGTACCGATCCGGTTTTGCCAGCATTCCGTCCGTATAGCGCCGGACCGTAAGAAGGCGGGCACCCCGCCTAATCTTCATTACGGCTATACCCTGAGAATCGCGCGTAGACTTGCCAGGCACAGCACCGGTATGAACAAGAAGCATTCTGCCCTGTGAAGAAGTCAATAGAAATTCGCTATCCTCTGTAACCTGCTCACATACGGCAAGCGGAGATTTATTGGAATACGCTCTTAAAAGTTTTTTTCGGTTCGTTTTGGTCTCATAAGCGGATAGATTTACTTTAGAAGCTTTTCCATTCTCAAAGAAAAATATCATATATCCAGAATAATCTGTTGTTACCGCCATGAAAACCGGGACTTCATTTTCTTCCATTCCAAGTTTTGCAGGAAGATACTCGCCAAGGGCACTTGCCTTCGTGTCTGCAAAATCAGCAGCTTTCGTCTTGTAAACCATACAGTGATTGGTAAAGAACAGCAGATCAGCAGAATCAATGCTTTCCACTTGCTGTGCGACCTGGTCGCCTTCCTTAAGCTTCTGTTCACTGCTCATGCGGAGTGATTGAGGCGTGATTTTTTTAAAATAGCCGTCTTTCGTAAAAAACAGGTTAACAGGGTAAGACGGGACTTCTTCTTTGGGAAGTTCCTTCAGCTCGTTTTCATAGACAATCATGGAACGACGCTGGTGCCCATACTTAACTGCAACCTCTTCCAGCTCACCAAGGATTATTTTCTGGATTTCTTCCTCGCTCCCAAGGACTTTCTGAAGGCTTGTAATCTCCTGCTTCATCCTGGCTATTTCAGCCGTACGGTTGAGGATATACTCGCGGTTCAGGTGGCGAAGTTTAATCTCTGCAACATATTCCGCCTGTTCCTGGTCAATGCCAAAACCAATCATCAGATTCGGCACCACTTCAGCTTCTTCCTGAGTATTTCGCACAATGGAAATGGCCTTATCGATATCCAGCAGGATAGTCTGAAGGCCTTCCAGAAGATGCAGTTTTTGTTGCAGATTCCTGAGATCATAAGCCGTGCGGCGTCGCACACAGGAAATACGGAATTTCGTCCATTCATTGAGAATTTCACGGATGCCCATTACGCGGGGAACTCCGTTCACCAGGATATTGAAGTTGCAGGAAAAGCTGTCCTCAAGCGGTGTCATGCGGAACAGTTTTTGCATCAGCCGGTCTGGATCGGTGCCGCGTTTCAAGTCAATCGTTATTTTTAAACCGGCAAGTCCTGTTTCATCGCGGATATCGGAAATCTCCCGTAGTTTTCCCTGCTTTACAAGTTCAACCGTTTTTTCAATAATTGCTTCAATGGTCGTTGTCGGCGGAATTTGAGTAATATCAATACAGTTGGCTGCGGCGTCATAGGAATAGCGTGAGCGAACCCGGATGGAACCGCGTCCAGTCTGATAAACTGTCTCCAACGCTTTCCGGTCATAAATAATCTGCCCGCCTCCTGGAAAATCCGGTGCGGTAAGAGTGGAAAGAATATCATGGTCTGGATTTTTCATGAGGGCTTCAGCAGTTCGACAGACTTCAGCAAGATTAAACGGACAAATGGAGCTTGCCATGCCAACGGCAATACCGGTGTTCGCATTAACAAGCACCGAAGGAAACGTTACTGGAAATAAAGTCGGCTCTTTCACAGTATTGTCGTAGTTGTCAACAAAGTCGACGGTATTTTTGCCAATATCGCGGAATAATTCCTGGCAAATTGAATCCAGCTTTGCTTCCGTATAGCGGGACGCAGCACACGCCATATCCCGCGAATAAAATTTACCGAAGTTTCCCTTAGAATCCACATAGGGATAAAGCAACGCTTCATAGCCACGGCTCAGACGGACCATTGTGTCATAAATAGCGGCCTCACCGTGCGGATTTAGTTTCATCGTCTGGCCAACAATATTAGAGCTTTTTGTCCTTGGGCCATTTAAAAGGCCCATCTGGTACATTGTGTAGAGCAGCTTTCGGTGAGATGGCTTAAACCCGTCGATTTCCGGAATAGCGCGGGAAAGGATAACACTGACGGCATAAGGCATATAGTTTGTCTCCAGTGTATCTGTAATCTGTTGACGTACAATTTTCCCTGCGCCCTGAATAACACCCCGGATTTTCGGTTGTGCCGCCGGGCTAAGACGTTTTTTTTTCATATTATTTCAGCCTCTCTTCCGCGCTGATTCAGCTTAAATCCGCAAGTTCCAGATAATTGTGGCCATTTTCGGCAATATAGCTTTTCCGGCCATCCAGATTGTCACCAAGCAGCAGACCAAAGACTTTTGCCGTCTGCTCTGCGTCTTCCGGCATCACCTGAATAAGGCGGCGCGTTGCGGGGTTCATGGTAGTAAAGTTCATCATGTCCGGCTCGTTTTCACCAAGCCCCTTGGAACGCTGGATAGTATATTTCTTTTCCTCCAGTTTTTGCAGGAAACCATCCTTCTCTTTTTCTGTATATGCAAAATAGGTTTCATCCTTCGTTCGGATTTCAAAAAGCGGCGATTCCGCAATAAAGACTTTTCCTTGTTCTATCAGCGCAGGGGTAAGCCGGTAAAGCATTGTAAGCAGAAGAGTGCGGATTTGGTAACCGTCTACATCGGCATCTGTACAAAGAATAATTTTGTTCCAGCGCAGGGATTTCATGTCAAACGAGGAAAGGTCTTTGTTCGCTTTCGATTTCACCTGCACTCCACAACCAAGGACTTTCAGAAGGTCAGTGATAATCTCGCTTTTAAAGATTTTATTGTAGTCTGCTTTCAAACAGTTGAGAATTTTGCCGCGAATTGGCATAATGGCCTGAAAATTTGGATCACGGGCCTGTTTACAGGCACCGAGCGCAGAATCACCTTCCACGATGAAGATTTCCCGTTCTTCTGCATTCCGGCTGCGGCAGTCCACAAACTTTGCNNGACCTTCCCGGCCTCAATCAGCGCCGGCGTCAGCCGGTACAGCATCGTCAGCAGCAGAGTCCGAATCTGGTATCCGTCCACATCGGCATCGGTGCACAGAATAATTTTATTCCAGCGCAGCAGCTTGATATTAAACGAAGACAGTTCGCGGCTGGCCTTTGATTTGACCTGCACCCCGCAGCCCAGAACTTTCAGCAAGTCGGTAATGACATCGCTTTTGAAAATTTTGTCATAATCCGCCTTCAGGCAATTCAGAATTTTGCCGCGGATCGGCATGATCGCCTGAAAGTTCGGATCGCGCGCCTGCTTGCACGCACCGAGTGCAGAGTCTCCTTCTACAATGAATATTTCCCGTTCGGAGACATCTTTGCTGCGGCAGTCGACAAACTTGGCTACCCTGTTGGTCAGGTCCAAACTGGTAGTCAGCTTCTTTTTCAGGTTCCGCCGCGTTTTTTCCGCATCTTCCCGGCTGCGCTTATTAACAAGCACCTGCAAAGCAATTTTATCAGCGTCAAGTGGATTTTCAGCAAAATATATCTCAAGCTGATGGCGGAGCACTTCGGTCATTGCTTCCTGAATGCCCCGGTTTGTAATTGCTTTTTTCGTCTGGTTCTCATAGGACGTGCGGTTTGAAAATGATGAAATAATCAGGATCAGACAGTCCTGAACATCGTTAAATGTGATTTTGCTTTCATTTTTGTTGTACTTGTTCGCCTGCTTCAGATAAGCATCAATCTGGGAAACGAAGGCACTCCGGGCCGCCTTGTCCGGGGCACCGCCATGCTCCAGCCAGCTTGAATTATGGTAATATTCAATTGTCGGGTTCCGGTTGGAAAATGCAACTGCAATATTGATTTTGACATTGTACTCAGGCTTGTCCTCACGGTCGCGCGCCCGGCACTCAGCCTGCCAATACTGTACAGGAGTCAGCGCGTCATCCCCGGCAAGCTCTTTTGCATGGTCAAGGATACCTTGGCGGTATAAAAATTCCTTCTTTTCAAATCCATGCTCGGTCTGGCTACGGAAAATAAAGCGGATACCAGCATTTACAATCGCCTGCCGCCGAAGTGTATCACAGAAATATTCATCCGGCACTTGGATGTCTGTGAAAACCTGCAAATCCGGCCTCCAACGAATTTTCGTACCAGTATCCTTTCCAGCATATGGCTCACAGTGAAGTCCACCAATATTTTTCCCATGCTCAAAATGCAGGGTATAACGTTTTCCATCCCGGCGAATATCAGCGTCCATATACTCCGAGGAATATTGTGTGGCACACAGGCCCAGCCCATTTAAGCCGAGAGAATATTCATAACTTTCATCCTTGTCATTATTATATTTTCCACCGGCATACATTTCACAGAACAAAAGTTCCCAGTTCCAGCGCTGTTCTGCATTGTTAAACTCAACCGGGCAGCCGCGCCCATGGTCTTCCACTTCAACAGAACCGTCATAATACCGGGTAACAATAATCTGTTTTCCAAAGCCTTCCCGCGCCTCATCAATCGAGTTGGAAATAATCTCAAAGATTGAATGTTCGCAGCCCTCAATTCCGTCTGAACCGAAGATAACGGCGGGACGGCGGCGGACACGGTCAGCGCCTTTCAGTGAAGAGATGCTGTCATTGCCGTAGGTTTTTTTTTCAGTCTTTTCTGCCATTTTTTCTCCTCCCGAGGCAAGTGAATCTTAGAGGCTCCGTGTGCTGTGCAAAAGCACTGAAGCAAAGAAAAAAGGGAATGTCAAAGCATTCCCTTTCAAGTTCCCTTTATTGTGCCGGAACCGGGGAAACCGGTGTATTGCCACTTTGCGGTGGAGTTTCCGGTGGATCTTCTGCTTTCGGGAGTGAACTTTCCTTCATCATCTTGGCAAAATTTTCACCGCTCATTTTCTCATTCTCGAAAAGATATTTCGCAATCATATCAAGTTGGCCAGTGTGCGCCTTCAGGATTGCCCTGGCTTCTCCATACGCCTTTATCATCATACGCTTCATCTCACGGTCAATCGCACAGGAAGTAGCCTCAGAATAATCGCGAATATGGCCCATATCACGTCCGAGAAACGGTTCGCTCTCATCGCGCCCATAGGTAATTGGCCCCAATTCATCAGACATGCCATACTTGGTAATCATGCTGTGTGCCAATTTGGTAGCGCGCTCAATATCGTTGGAAGCACCCGTTGAAATATCATCAAGCTTCAGCGACTCAGAGGCACGGCCGCCAAGCATGACAACAAGGCTTTCCTCCATCTCAGTGCGAGTTTCATAGGAACGGTCTTCTGTCGGGAGCTGCATGGTATAGCCGCCCGCCATACCGCGTGGAATAATGGAAATCTCATGCACGGGGTCCTGTGTCGGACAATAATATGCTACAACAGCATGGCCACCTTCATGATAGGAAGTAATTTTCTTTTCTTTTTCTGTCATTACATGGCTCTTCTTTTCAGGCCCCACAACGACTTTTATCGTTGCTTCCTCAACTTCCGCCATGGTGATAGCCTTAAGGCCCTTCCTCGCCGAAAGGAGCGCCGCCTCATTCAGCAGGTTTTCCAAATCTGCGCCGGTAAAGCCAGCTGTCGATTTTGCAATCGTCTTAAGGTCAACGTCCGGTGCAAGCGGCTTATTGCGAGAATGGACTTTCAGGATAGCTTCACGGCCTTTAATATCCGGATAGCCAACCATGATTTGGCGGTCAAAACGGCCTGGACGCATCAGTGCAGGATCGAGGATATCCGGCCGGTTGGTTGCGGCAATCATGATAACCCCTTCATTTGCCCCAAACCCATCCATCTCAACAAGCAACTGGTTCAGCGTCTGCTCCCGCTCATCATGCCCGCCGCCAAGCCCAGCTCCACGCTGGCGCCCGACTGCATCAATTTCATCTATGAAAACAATGCAGGGAGAATTTTTCTT
>DHOL01000039.1:0-5038 GCA_002410755.1 Ruminococcaceae bacterium UBA5391
TGACCTGATGAATTTCATGGGCCTTTCGTATAACCCGCTTCAGCTTATCCTGGAAGCGTATCTGCGGGGAGATAAAGCGGAAGCGCAGCTCCTGGCAAATACGCTTTCCTATATTCTGTTTCATGATCCCAACGCGAAAGACAAAACGTGGGAAAACTGGAGCATTGCGCTTACAAACGCTCTGATCCTTGCCGTGACGATTGACTGCTGCGCAGAAGCGGAGAAATGCGAAAATAGGGCAGAAAAAGAGAAATGGTATGGAAAGGTCAACATGTACTCTGTCGCGCGCCTGCTGGTCGATTTGGGCGCAACGGACGACAAAGGCAGAAGTGCGCTCGACCAGTTTTTTCTCAGCTGCGGGCTTAATGATATTGCGCGTATCCAGTATTCCGCCGTTGCGTTTGCTGCGGGAAAAACAAAAGGCAACATTTTCGCCAACACAAACTCTCAGCTGATTAAGTTCACCATGGAAAAAGTCGCAAAAATGACATCTAAGAACACGCTGGACCTTGAAAAAATCGGGTTCAGCGAAAAACAACCTGCGGCTGTATTCCTTGTCATGCCGGATTATGACCAGTCAAACCAGTTCCTTGTAACGGTCTTTATCAGCCAGCTGTATTATGTGCTTTCAAAAAGGTGCTCCATGACCGGAGGAAAATGTCCGCGGGAAGTTGTGTTTCTCCTCGATGAATTCGGCAATATCACGCCAATTCCAGAAATGGCACATATCCTGAATGTCTGCCTCGGCCGAAATATCCGGTTTGACATCATCGTGCAGGCATACTCTCAAATCTATCATCTGTATGGAGAGCAGGACGGCCGCTCCATCATAGCGGGCTGCGGCAATCAAATATACCTGCTGACCATTGAAGGGGATACTGCGAAGCAGTTTTCCTCTTTAATCGGGAATAAAACCATTACGTCTTTTTCCCGCAGTGGAAAAAATAATTTATCCCTTAATAAAAACATCTCGGAACATTCCGATACGCAGCCACTCCTAAACCAGAATGAACTGATGGAACTAAAACCCGGAGAAAACGTCATTGTGCGTGTAACAAAACGGACAGACCTAAAAGGCAGGAAAGTAACTCCTGATCCAATTTTCAACCATGGCAAAACCGTTATGAAGTACAGTTACCAATACCTTGGAGACATTTTTCCGGACGCGTCTTTCCAGAGTCTTAATCTCATGGATTCCTGTGCCCACAAGGACGTAACCTTAAAAAATATTCTGTATACCCCGGCAATTTCTGACGGTTCCATGCTTGAAGAGACAGCTATTCCTCCATGCGACCTGCCGTTAAATAAGCGCCTGACGGACAGCCAGATATCCCTTATCCAGAGGTTTTTCCGGCAGGAAAATATCGATATCGGTACGATAGATTTTTCTATGAATATAACGCAATTTGACGAATACATTCAGGCGATGCTTGACTAGCAAAAAATATCGCAGAACACATTTGATGATATTTTCACGGTGCTGAGAGATGCTGGCTGAAAGGAGAGGTGTTATGAAGCGAAAAAAATTTCTGCGGCTGTTCTCAATGCTTGCATCTTTCTGTGCTTCCGTACCTGTTTTCGCATCCGCAGCCAGCAATGACAGCATTGACGCTCAGAAGGTTCTCAATCAGTACCAGTTTGAATCCCACAGCGTTGGCGGGGATATTGGCCGCCAGTTCGGCTGGGGAGCCATAACTTTTCACCACTGGCTTGTCAGTGGACTTGAAGGAGTTATCAGCGGCGTGTATCAGACGCTCGGCGGCTTTTTCCAGTCTTCCGACATCACAAAGCTACAGGATGAAAAAATCAGGCCGCTCATTATTGGGTTATTGGCAATCGTTCTGGTCGTTATTGGCATCCTGTCCATAATAAGGCCCCGCAATTTCTCAATGATTGCCGGGAACCTAATCGTTGGAATTGTCATAATGTTAAGCCTTCCCACATTCCTGTCGGGCGCTTATCAGCTGACAAATCAGGCAATCGATTTCTTGGACAGTGGAAGCTCGAAAATATCCATGTCCGACCGTGTCTTGGTAGACAACATTACAGACAACACGCGGTATGATGCATCCAATTTTCAGAAGCCTGCCTATAAAAACTGCTGGGCTGGGCCGAATGCAGACATCGGACAAATCGGTAAAATCGATCCGGCCGAACTGATTGATCCGGGGAAAATGATGCACCAGGACGTCTGGAAAAACAAGCTCGTTACAGACCAGGATGGCAAGCAGTCACTTTCTGAACTCTGGGATGGGAAAATCGGGCTGATTGGCATCCCTGCGCTGTCCCAATATTATTACCGCTGGAATATCGACTGGTTTACTATTATCAGCACGTTTGCCATCAGCGCATTTGCACTGATTTTCAGCAGCATTAAAATTGCACGTATTTTGTATGAACTCGTTATCCAGCAGACCATGACACAGGCATTGGCGCTGCTGGATGTTTACAGTACACAGCGCTTAAAGCGGTGCCTACAGTCCCTAGTGGCATCGCTGGTCACATTGTTTATGATTAGTTTCATGTTCCAGGTTTATATCATTGGAAATGCCTACATAGCGAAAGTAAACAACCCAATTCTTCGGCTGGTGCTGATGGTAGCACTCGCATGGTCAGTTATTGACGGGCCGAACCTCTTTGAGCAGGTATTTGGAATCGACGCAGGCGTCCACAATGCAGTCCGCACCATGTATGGCATGAAAGCGGCCGGAAGCATAGTCGCAGGCGGTGCAGCTGTTCTGGGCGGCAGACGGGCTATAGATTCCATCCGTTCCAAGGGAATTGTTGGATTGGGGAAAGCAGTAGCAGGCAAAGCAGGAAACATTGCCGGAAAGGCAGGCGGCGTAGCTGCGGGTGTGGCTGCCGGTGCAGCCAGCAATCATCGAAGATATACGGCTGTACGTCACGGTAAGGAAGATCCATTTCATAGCCCGGCCAGCCCGGCTGCCGCTGCTTCTGTTTCCCAAGCGCAACCAACAAAGCCGTCATCTTCTGATGCGCCGGACGGCGGTGCTCCTATCGGAGCAGCACCCTTTAACCAAAGCGCTGCTTCAAACAGCCCGGCCAGCCCGGTTGCCGCTGCTTCTGTTTCCCAAGCGCAACCAACAGAGCCGTCATCTTCTGGTGCGCCGGACGGCGGTGCTCCTATCGGGGCGGCACCTTTAAACCAAAGCGCTGCCTCAGACAGCCCGGCCAGCCAATATTCACAGTCAGGACAAAACACCGTCGGCGTAGATCCTTCTCAAGTGGCTTCAAGCCAAGGCCCATATTCACATGGGCCGGAAACTTCTGAGAATCAGGAAGCCCAAAAGACAGTGCCGGGACAAAAGGATGTGACGCTCGGCGGGTACGTTGGGGATAAAATCGCGAAGGGCGTACGAAATTCCGGTGCCGTCCGGTCGGCAAAACGCATGTACAGCCTGGCTTATGGCAGCAGGATGGCGCACGGCGACAAACTGGTTCAACGGGAACGGATCGCTCATACAAAAATGCAGGACAATCCGGCGCTGTCACACCGCGAGGCATTGCATGAGGCCAAAAATGATATCAGGACGCAAAAAAAGAGGGCTGAAAAATCATGACATATATCATTCCCAAACAGTTAAAAGAAGAGATGAAGTTGATTGACCATCCTGTCCGCCTTTGGTGGAAGGATTTTGTGACACTGTGTGTACTGTTCGGGGCTTTCTTGATGTTTAAAATTTTAGTACACTCCTGGCTTTTAGTTCCATATTGGATTACCGCTGCGGCTGGCAGCCTGTTTTTAGTCCAGCCAGCTCCCGGGAACCCCCAAAAACGGAACTGGGAGGCAATCCTTCTTTACCTTGAAAAAGACCATTACACTCACTATTCCATTAACCATGTCCAGGAGATGAAGTAAAATGCTCAATAAAGAAGACAAGATGAAGCTAAAGCAGCAGGATCGGGAAATTGAGCAGAAATCGAAGGAAAACCGTGAAGAGCTCAAAAGGCTGAAAGCCGAGCAGAAAAAAGCAAGGCGGGAGCAACGAAAAAGCGAGAAATTCAGCCGAAAGGCTAAAAAAAGGCACAGTACCAAGCAGCCTGCCAACCAGGGTACGGTCCTTTCGGTGTTTCCAATCCGTGATTATATTGACTCGGAGGGATATTTCCTAACGGGGGAAAGCACCATTATTGATCTATTCCAGATTCAAGGAAAATCTTACTATGATGCGTCGGATGACGAAATCGAAAATCTGGTCTACAGCAATGCCAAACTGCTCCAGCGCCTACCTGATGACCTCAAAATTATAAGCATGAATTACCCGACCAACACACAGCAGCAGCAGAAATTTATTTCCTATATGCTGACAAGGCCAGAGCTGGAACCGTATACGGAATGGCTTGCAGAACGGCTTGAAACACTGAAGGGCCTGGAACAGAATACAACGGACCGCCAGGCATTCCTGATGGTATTTGCAAGAGACAAAGGGCACTATGTGGAAATTAAGCGGCTGCTGTCCGGCAACCCGTATTTCGTCATAAGGCCAATCAGCCGCGAGAAAAAAGAAAACATCATCTTTCAGCTGAACAACATGAATAAGAGAATCAAAGTATAAAGGAGGATGCAGAATGGCCTTTTGGGGCAAAGGAAAACCGGCGATAAAAGAACTGTACAACCCTGTGCTGGTTTCAAAAATCCAACCGCAGGGAAACCTGAAACTTGATGATGAACGCTACATCAAAACGGGAGACGGTTATGTCTCCTGTATTATGGTATATTCCTATCCTGCCCAGGCTGGGGATTTCTGGCTTACCCGCCTTATGGATATCGACGGAGTTTATTCTGTGCTCGATATCGCTACGGAAAAAACGGTGGACGCACAGGATGACATTGTCCATTCTCTTAATGAACTGGAAGTACGGTATGAGAGCGCAAAAGACGATGGCACGCGGATCGAAGCGGAGCAGAACTATACGCTGCTTAAAAATATGCTGACCGCTGTGAAAACGCAGGGGGAAGTAATTAAGCTGATTCAGTGCCGCCTGTTTGTCGCAGGCCGGACGAAACAGGAAGTCG
>DHOL01000039.1:5240-5930 GCA_002410755.1 Ruminococcaceae bacterium UBA5391
GACGAGCTGGAGAGTGATGATTTTCGCTGCGCAGTATTCCTGAATGAAACGGAGTATATGTACAAGTCACTGTTCCTTCCATACCATAAACAGATTTTGGAAAGGAATAAACGGGTTGGCAATCCTCTTCCGGCCGTCTCGCTTGCAGGCGGGTATCCATTCAATTTTGAACAGCTTGATGATCCGTATGGATTTCACATTGGCGTTTCTTCCACGGGAGGAAACGTCATTTTTGACCAGTTCCAAAAAACAGTGAACCGCTTGTCCTATGATACCCTGATTTTCGGGAAAAAAGGCAGCGGCAAATCCACCCTGATGAAACTGATGTTTAAAAATAACGGCATCATCGGCAACTATATCCGTCTGCTTGACGTTACCGGAGAATTCAGCGATTTAGCAAAAAGCATGGGCGGTTCCATCATTACGTTGGACGGCAGCTCCGGCATCATCAATTACCTGGAGGTTTTTCGCACGGCCGAAGACGAAGCCATCAGCTTTGCAAACCACCTTTCCAAAATGAATTCCCTTTACAAATATCTGTGCCCGTCGGCCGACGAACCGGAACGGAATGAGTTTGAGGAATATGTCCGAAAACTGTATGAAGTCAAGGGGCTTTGGATGAGCAATTCCACGGAACATCAGCAGATTACCGGGCTGCCGCCGGAAGCGTACCCAACCTTTGACGACCTC
>DHOL01000039.1:6096-9957 GCA_002410755.1 Ruminococcaceae bacterium UBA5391
CGACCTCCTTGAGCTTGTCCGAAGTGATTTGTATGAAGACTTCGGGGAGCACAAAGTAAATCAGAACCTGTCTCCGTACAAATGGCGTCGGCTGGAAAATATTGAGCTGACACTCAGCAACCTGGTTAACAGCTACGGCAAAATGTTCAACGGAAAGACGTCGATTCCCGATCTTTCCGATAAGCAGATCATTGTGTACAACGTCCAGAACATCAGTACACTGAAGCCTGAGATTTTCAATGCACTGCTGTTTAACGTTATGTCCCTGATGTTCGATGACATGATTCGGATTGGCGTTCCGTCCAAACAAATGTATGAATCCGGAAAGCCGACATATCAAATTCCGAAGCTCCTTTTAATGGTCGATGAGGCACACAAATTTATCAATACAAAGAATCCTTTGGCGCTTGACTATATGATCGGAATTGTCCGCGAAGACCGGAAATATTTCACAGGCCTTGATTTGGCAAGCCAGTCTATCCGCGACTTCGCCCCGGAAAACAATGACAGCGAAGCCGTAGAAAAACTGAAAACACTGTTTGAACTCACACAGTATAAATTCATCATGCAGCAGGAATCAAACTGCAAAGAGCTGCTCCGCTCTATTTTTGACGGTCAGCTGACCGAGTCTCAGCTGAAGCAGATTCCGAAATTCGGAACCGGGGAGTGCTTCCTGTCTACCGGCGAAGATATCCTCCACACCTACATTCAAATCACAGAAAAAGAAAAAGAACTCTTTAAAGGAGGCGCCTGAAATGGAAAAAATCAGGCACCTCCAAACGTGGATGTCGGACAATATCAACACCGCTTACCGTATTTTTTTGCTCTCTCTTTTCGCTTTATCCGCAGTGTTCTTTACAAGCAGGATGTGGCTGCCAAGCGATGTAAAGATTCAAAACAGTGACATTGGAACAACGCGGACAACAACGTCCGGCACAGAAATCACATTGGAAAGCTGGCAGTACAATCCATCAGACCATTTCATGGAAGCGGCATTCAGCTACCAAAATTCCAGTGACACACAAGACATACAGTTTATATCAGTCGCACATACCAATACCAGCAAAGCCGTAAAAATGGATACCTCCATCCCTTACAGCAACAACGGACTTCTTGTCGTCCAGTTTCGGAATGTGCCGCAAAACTGGAATGCCATTTCTCTCTGGATAGACAGTAAGGACAGCAGGACCGCTCACCTGCCATTGGATACGGATTCTGCTTCCGGTTTTGCTGAAAGCAGAGGAAGTGCGGACAATGGCATGGAAGACCATGGGGCAAATTTTTTCTGTGACACTCGGAAAGTTGTCCGGAACTCTTCCCTGAAATCACAGACGACGCTGTATTATTCCTTGAAAGCTGTTGACAGTGAAATCTCTAAAGTGCAGTCGCAGATAACGCAGGCCAACAAAAAAATCACTGCTGCCAAGCTGAGTATCCAGCAACTGACGTCCGATATTTCCGCACTGAAGGGGGACCAAAAATATCAGACAGCCGATGAAATCCGGCAGTCAAATTCAGCCATTCAGAGCAAAACAGCACAGATAAGCAACCTCAAAAATGGAATGGAACAATATAATCTGGCCATTAAAACTTATCAGCAGAAGCTGCAAAAACTCAAGCAGAAATGGTCGGATATGAAAAACGGAACCTATCAAAGCGTGAGTTCCAGCGGAACAGATTCTGTTGGTTCTCTGCCTCCTTCTTCCTCCTCTGCGGCAGCAGCAAGTCCCCGGCAAACCATAACAGTCGATTAAAAAGGAGACTGAAAAACATACGGATGACATACGGAAAAATCAAAAAAGCATACGGAAAAACATACGGGTTTGATGAAAATATTGTCCCCACTGATTTGTTAGGCTTTGCCTAACTCCACACCTTCGGTGGGGACAAAATCCCCTTATGCTCTTTACCCCTAAGAGGCACGCTCAGAAGCGTTCCCCTTCCGGGGTAAAATCCGGCAACCCTTTTAATGAAAAAGTGAAACGAGGCGAGCCTCAAAATGGAAATCAAAGTCCGCAGGATTGAACCGGCAACTGTCCAGAAAATTGATGAGCTTGCAAAAGGACAGGGCATTTCACGCAACACTTACCTTGCTAATCTGATCAATAACTATGCTGCACTTGAGGAATTCAAAAATTTTGAACAGCGTTACCAGGCTGCCCTTGAAAGATGCCTTGATGTGATACAGCGCAACAGCGACTGCCTGCAAAAATTTATGGATTTTAGAAAGGAAAATGAAAATGGATAGAAAAATTGTGCGGAAAAATCTTTATCTTGACGAAGAGACGGCCAACTATATCGAGCAATACAAGAGGGAACATCATCTTCGTTTCTTTTCAGTTGCCCTGCTGACAATTATCGATGAGCAGAAACGCTTAAGCAAGCTGCCGACGCCGGAAATTCTTGAGGGGATTCATGAAAACAATATGCTGCTGCAAGAAGCCGTTAACCTTTTGGAGAAGCGATGATGAAAAAGAGAAAGGAATTTTTGCTTGATGAATCAACCATATCAGTTTTAGAGCAGTACCAAAATGCGCATCATCTAAAATCAATGGCTAAGGCACTCGCAGAAATAATTGATGGATATAAGCACCGTAATGAAACAGACATTGTAGTAGAAGAAATTGCAAAGCAGGTTGCCGCGGAACTGTCTGATACGCTGACACGAATCCGCCTTGGCGCGAACAATGCGGACCGGAACAGCGACATCATCGTCATGCTCCTAAATACCATGCTCAGTTATCAGCCGCTTGAGACACTGATTACAGAAGAGACTCCTCAGCTTGCCAAAGCACGGCAGATCGAAAAAGACCGCATTGCATATTTCCGGCAGAAAAAGCTCGACCATGAAAAGAAAGGTCCTGAAAAATCTGCCGGGGAAAAAACGGAATCCGATCCCTTGCTGACAGATGATGATCTTACCTTGTGATGGGGGAGGCGATGAGATATGCCGGAAGGAAAAGCAACACCGGGAGTTATCCTGACATCAAAGTACGTCTTCTCACAGCAAAAGTTTTCCGAATATATCAACTACATTGACCGGCCTTCCGCCGCCCGGAGCAATGCTTATGGCCTGTACTCTGTGTATGCCGATTACATGGGCAACCCAAAGAAACGCCCGCCGGGATTTAACCCGGAATCAGAAAAAGCATCTTCGCTTTTTACAACGACAAAAGACCAGCTGACTGCAAAGGAAAAGAAAGAACTGAAGCACCAGTTTGAGATTGCACAAAAAAATGACAGCCCTATGTGGCAGCAGGTCATTAGTTTTACCGACGAATTCCTGGAAAAGTATGGCCTTTACGACCGTGCTTCCGGCCGGCTTGATGAAGACCAGATTCGGAATGTTACACGCCTTGCAATGCAGGAAGAAATGAAAAATGAGAAAATGGACGGCGCGGCAGTATGGAGTGCCGCCATCCATTACAATACCGATAACATACACGTCCATATTGCAGTCGTGGAACCGTATCCAACCCGGAAGCGCAAAGAAATCTCTGCGTCGGTCAAGGAAAAACAATTTAAGGGAAACATGAATCCAAAAACATTTGCAAAGATGAAATCCAAAATCGTTAATAATATTGTTGACCGTTCGCCGGAGCTACAGAAAATCAACAATATTATCCGAAAGGATATCGTCGCTGAAAAGCGCAGCCACAGTTCTTATCGCGATGCAAAGCTGCGCGGTGCATTTTTAAATCTTTACCGCCGGCTTCCGTCTGACAAGCGGTTGTGGAACTACAACATGAACGCCCTGCAGCCCGTCCGTCCAGCAATCAATCAGTTCACTAAACTTTATATTGACTTATACCACAAGAAGGATTTTCCTTAACGACTGCCATGCCGGACTCAACCAAACCG
>DHOL01000073.1 GCA_002410755.1 Ruminococcaceae bacterium UBA5391
TTGTTTAATTTTCAAGGTCCCATCCTGCCATTGCTTACGCTTTACGCAGGAACTTTATTATATCACACTGATGAAAGCTTGTCAACAGTTCTTTTCTTTTCTGCTGCCCTGCCGACCGCTTTTTTCAGCGCGCAGATGTTATAATATCATGCCTATGTCGGTTTGTCAACAGGATATTATAAAAATCAGGTATTTTATTTTTGCAGGGCCGCCAGTCTCCAACAAATCATGGTTTTAATTTACTTAGCATCTATGTATCCAATAAACAGGGTAAAGGCGGATCAGCCTTCAGCCTGCACGGAAGATGCACTTTTTGCATCTTCCGGCAAAATGACGGCAGGTGCACTTCCTATCTTTGAAATGTCCCCGCAGAAAATGCACTTTGTAACTTTAATGCTCACATTGCTCCCATCAATATTTTGAAAAATCTGATTCAAAACATCCGCTGCATCCAGTTCAAGCCGTACTGGCTTCCCACTCTCCACACTGACATAGCAATAGCCATAAATATCCGGTGCGCTGTCAAGGAGTGTCTGCACAATCGTTTTGGAGCCGCCGGACATTCCTGACTGCGTAACAATATTTTCCACATCGCTGCGCAGGGCCTCGTTCTTCAGCTTCAACTTAATCTTATGGACTTTCTGTGAACCAACCGTCGTATCGCATATGTATTCCTGGTCCTCCGAATTGTTTAGCAGATGTAGGATTTCAATCTGTGCAGAAGGGGAAGAATCTAAATTTTCCGCAGCAGTTTTCTGCCAGCCGGACGGCGTTTTACAGTAGAAGTTCAGGTTACCGTCTTCCGTAACTGTGTAGGTTTCACTTTTTGCAGACGTACCATCAATCTGAGAAGACAAGATTGATTTCAGGGTAAAGGGATTTGCGGTATAGATGAGATCTGTTTTTGACTGGAAGCTATGCTGCTCCCCATTTGACGTAAAAGTGAGGTTCCTGGAGGAGGATACGACACAGTTTTTCATGGACTTTACTTCCGCTTTCGCTTCGCGTATTAAGGTATACGCATCCGGATGAACATTGCAGGCTGAAAAAAAGCAGAAAACTGCGCAAAAGGCCCATATTGTAACCCGTTTCAGAATCTTCATAAAATACCTCATTCCTTTTCCTGCTTATCTTACCAAATTTCGGGCTATTCCGCAAGGGATGACAAAATTCAGCTAAACTTGACATTCTGTACCGGTTCATCGTACAATGAAGCAGAAGCTGTAAGGATTTTTGGGCTATGGATGTGCACCAAAATTAAACTGCCCATGAAGATAAAGTTCCAGGAGCCTCAATCAAAAAGGCGCTGTGAAAGGAGACTTGTCATGATAAAGAAACGAACCGCCGCCATTCTCAGCGCGGTGCTTATTTTTTCCTTACTGATTGTGGGATGCAGTCCGGAAGGCAATCTTTCCTCCGGGGTAGGGGCAAAGGAATACCCGGTTACAGTCGGCAGCGTTACAATCAAAGCGGAACCGTCGGGTTCTGCTGTTCTTTCTCCAAACGCTGCAGACATTATCCTTGCGCTTGGCTATGAGCTTACCCTGAAAGCAAAAGCTGCCGACTGTACTCAGAGTGACCTTGCTGCTCTTCCAAACGTAACCGCCAATGACGCTGCAAAGATTAAAGGGCTTGGTGCAAACCTTGTTTTTACGGATTCGCAGCTTTCAAAGGAGCAGCAGTCAGCCATGCAGGACAATGGCATTACTGTTTTCGTTGTACCGTCAGCTTCTTCCCGTTCCGGCCTTCTTAGTCTGTACTCGCAGATTGGTTCTGTACTGAAAGGTGCAGTAACCGGAAACACGCGCGGCCAGAAAATTGCAAACGGCCTTTTTGAAACAATTGATGATATTACCCGTTCCATTCCGCACAGCAACACAGCTGTCACAGCCGTTTACCTATATGATGAGAAAGGCGCAGCCGCTACTGGCGATACAGTGGCGGGCAATCTGGTCAAGGCTGCCGGGTTCCAAAATGTTGCGGAAGACGCTACAAACGGAAAATATTCGATTGATACGCTTCTACTTGCAAATCCCGCTTACGTTTTCTGTGCAAAAGGTGTAAAATCAAAAATTATATCTTCCGAAAAGCTGAAAAACCTGAACGCTGTAAAGCAGGGACATATTTATGAAATGGATCCTGCTCTCATGAAATTTCAGGGTGAAACAATGATAGATTCCGTCAGTTTCATGGCTGGCACTGCATACCCTCAGCTTTTGCAAAGCACTTCTTCTGTTTCAGGTTCTTCCACCGTAAGCAGTACATCTTCATCAGCTGTTTCCCCTAATGGTTTTAATTTAAACCAAACGCTGAAATATGGAATGCAGAACGATGACGTTTTAAAAATGCAGAATCGCCTGCAAGAACTTGGCTATATGTTTGTAAAGCCAACCGGCCTTTATGCGGAGGGCACTCAGCAAAGTGTCAAGGATTTTCAGTATCTAAATGACATGACGGTAACTGGTGTGGCCGATCCGGCTACTCTACAAAAGATATTTTCAAGCAATGCAAAAAAGCGGTCCTGACCTCTTTCACCCCTACAGGAAAGTGGTGTAGTGAGCAAACATTGACAAATGCAGAACCGCATTCTATAATAAACGGGTGTGTCTCATTAAAACATGATGAAATGCACCTGTATTTTTAATCTGTCTTCGTAGCTCAGCTGGATAG
>DHOL01000015.1:0-171 GCA_002410755.1 Ruminococcaceae bacterium UBA5391
GTATCCGTCAAGGGGCTGCTTCAGCGCACAGGCTTTCAGGCTGTCCTCCGCAAATTTCATCAGCACGGGGGAAGTAATCCACTCCAGTGCATGGTGTGCCGCATTGTAGGCAACCCGGTTTTCCCCTCTGCCAAGGCGCAGGGCATAAAGGGATTTTCCGAGGACGCTCTT
>DHOL01000015.1:354-662 GCA_002410755.1 Ruminococcaceae bacterium UBA5391
GACGGGTATCTTGCTTTAAGCCCCTCTATGTTTCGCATCAGGACTTCATGGGTATAGCCTGCGTCCGTCGTAACGACATCATAGGAATACGGAACCGTAATCTTCGTTCCAGGCATAAGGTGCTCCGGGCTTAGCCCTGGATTTGCGGCCGCAATCAACTGCGGATCTGTCCCATACTTCTTCCCGATTTCATAAAACGTGTCACCCGGCTGGATGAAATAAGTATCATACCCCAGGAGAAACGGCCACAGTGCCCGCCATGTCTCCGGGCCTACAATACCGTCTGGAGCAATGCTGCGCCAAGTTTG
>DHOL01000015.1:854-1172 GCA_002410755.1 Ruminococcaceae bacterium UBA5391
AATTTTATAACAGCCTGTTTCATTTCCGGCCCGAAAGTCCTGTCCGGTGCCTCGCTGTAGTACCCGAGTTTCCGGAGTGTAGACTGAAGTTCCATGACATCGCTGCCTTCTGAGCCTTCCCTCAGAATTCTCATTGCAATCCCCTCCGCCATTTTCATTCGGTTCA
This sequence comes from Ruminococcaceae bacterium UBA5391, assembly GCA_002410755.1. Lineage (GTDB taxonomy): Bacteria > Bacillota > Clostridia > Oscillospirales > Acutalibacteraceae > Thermocaproicibacter. The sequence continues at coordinate 1,021 of DHOL01000015.1, forward strand.
TTGTATGGAAAAGGATTCTGTTTTATGCTGCACAGCTTTTTTCGGCTTCCGGCAGCTTACACCTTTATAAGAATATAGGCAGGGCGGAGCAGATTCCTCTGCTCCGCCCTGCCTTATGGATAAAAGGAAGCGGAACTACACCCAGCTTCCTT
>DHOL01000015.1:1414-5202 GCA_002410755.1 Ruminococcaceae bacterium UBA5391
GGCCCGATCTTTGTGATGCGGGTATAGCCGCCGTTGCGGTCAGCATACTTTGGGGCAATTTCAGCGAACAGCTTGTGTGCAACGCCTTCTTTTGTTACAAAGCCATAAACAAGGCGCTTGTTGGCAAGCGTATCGCTCTTTGCGATTGTAATCATCTTCTCGGCCATGGAGCGGACCTCCTTGGCACGGGTGACGGTCGTCTCAATCTTGCCGTTCTCCAAAAGGAAAGTAACCATCGCACGCAGCATTGCTGTCCTCTGGTCGGTGGTCCTTCCAAGCTTTCTGGTACCTGGCATCGAATTTCACTCCTTTACCCTGGTTTTGGGTGAATCATTCGTCATCCTTGCGGAGACTTAAACCAAGCGAAGCCATCTTCCAGATGACCTCCTCAAGGGATTTGCGTCCGAGGTTGCGGACCTTCATCATATCTTCTTCAGACTTGCTGATGATATCCCCAACCGTATTGATCCCGGCACGCTTCAGACAGTTGAAGGAACGGACAGAGAGATCCAATTCCTCGATTGTCATGTCGAGAATTTTTTCCTTGCTCTTGTCATCTTTTTCGACCATGACTTCCGTGCTGCTGCCTTTGTCGGAAAGATCGACAAACAGCTTCAGGTGCTCGGTAAGGACCTTTGCTGCAAGGGAAACGGCCTCCTGTGCACCGATAACCCCGTTTGTCCAGACTTCAAGCGTCAGCTTGTCGTAGTCAATGCTCTGTCCAACACGCGTCGGTTCTACGTTGTAGTTAACCTTGTACACCGGAGTGTAAATGGAGTCCACAGGCAGCACACCGATTACATTTGCACCCATGTTCTGCTTGTTGCGTTCCGCGGATACATAGCCGCGGCCTTTGTCCAGAGTCAGCTCCATGTAGAGCTTCGCACCTTCGCCAAGTGTGGCAATGTGCATCTCCGGATTGAGGATCTCCACCTCGCTGTCGCACTTGATTGAGTCAGCCGTCACTTCGCACGGGCCTTCGGCACAAATTTCCACCGTCTTTGGACCGTCGCAGTGCAGTTTAGTCGTCAAGCCTTTGATATTGAGGATAATTTCGGTAACATCCTCTTTAACACCGGGAATAGTGGAAAACTCATGAAGAACACCATCAATCTTGACGGAAGTCACCGCAACACCCTGCAGGGAGGAAAGCAGCACACGGCGCAGGCTGTTGCCCAGCGTTGTGCCGAAACCCCGCTCCAGCGGCTCTACGATGAATTTGCCATACTTGCCGTCGTCGGAAAGCATGTTTGTCTCGATTTTTGGCTTCTCAAACTCGATCATCAGCGACCCTCCTTACCGTTTCACAGATGAATATTTCTGCCGGTATGCCACTCCCCAAAAGGGATAAGGTATTACTTTGAGTAATATTCAACAATGAGAGTCTCATCGACAGGAAGGTCAATCTCTTCACGGGTCGGCATGGCAATAACCTTGCCTTCCACTTTTTCGTGGTCGCTCTCAAGCCACTTCGGCACCGGACGGGCAGCATTCGCTTCAACAATCGCCTTGAAACTGTCCTTCTTCCGGCTGTTTTCCATCATGGAAACCATATCGCCGGCTTTTACAAGGAAAGAAGGAATATCAACACGCTTGCCATTCACGGCAATGTGGCCATGCGTAACCATCTGACGTGCCTGCGGACGGGAATCAGCCCATCCAAGGCGGAAAATGACATTGTCCAAGCGACGCTCAAGCAGAATCAGCATTTCTTCACCGGTCTTGCCGCGCTTCTTGGCAGCGGTGTCATAATATTTGCGGAACTGGGATTCCAGCACACCGTAATAGCGGCGGGTCATCTGCTTTGCACGCATCTGTAGGCCGTACTCAGAAGTCTTTTTGCGGCCCTGGCCATGCTGGCCCGGCGCATAGGCCCTGCGGCCGACGGCACATTTTTCCGTATAGCATCTTGCCCCTTTAAGAAAAAGCTTTTGGCCTTCGCGGCGGCATTGCTTGCATACGGATTCCGTATATCTTGCCATCTTTTGCTTACACCTCCTAAAAACTACACGCGTCTTCTTTTCGGCGGACGGCAGCCGTTGTGCGGAATCGGGGTCACATCTTTAATCATGCTGACCTCAAGCCCTGCGCCCTGAAGCGCACGGATTGCTGCTTCACGGCCCGCACCCGGGCCTTTTACATAGACATCCACGGACTTCATTCCATGCTCCATTGCCGCCTTTGCCGCTGTCTCTGCAGCGGTCTGTGCAGCAAACGGGGTGGACTTGCGGGAGCCGCGGAACCCAAGCTCGCCGGAGCTTGCCCAAGAAACCGCATTGCCCTGTACATCCGTGATGGTCACAATCGTGTTGTTAAAAGTAGACTGGATATGGGCGGAACCGCGGTCAATATTTTTACGCTCTTTGCGCTTGCGGACCGTTGCGGCTTTTTTTACCGTCTCTGTTTTCTGACCTGCCATGTTTCAAATCCCTCCCGGAGATTACTTTTTCTTGTTGGCCATCGTACGTCTCGGCCCTTTGCACGTGCGTGCATTGGTCTTTGTGCGCTGCCCTCTGCAGGGCAGGCCCTTGCGGTGGCGGATTCCACGGTAGCAGTTGATTTCAACAAGGCGTTTAATGGCAAACGCTCTTTCACGGCGAAGGTCGCCTTCTACGCGGCAGTGGTGGTCAATATATTCTCTAAGCTTTGCCGCATCATCTTCCGTGAGGTCTCTCACACGGATATCAGGGTTTACGCCCGTAGCGGCACAGATATTCTGCGCAGTCCTGCGGCCGATGCCATAGATATAAGTAAGAGCGATCTCAATGCGCTTGTCACGCGGCAAATCGATTCCTGCTATACGCGCCATGGTTTTTGCACCTCCAAAAATTCAGGTTTGCGCCGTTAGCCCTGGCGCTGCTTATGCTTCGGGTTTTCACAGATTACCATGACTTTGCCCTTGCGTTTTATAATCTTGCACTTCTCGCACATTTTTTTTACAGAAGGTCTCACTTTCATGGAATTACCCTCCCTTGTCAATCAGGTTTGCTGTATTGTTTCTGCTGTTATTTGGAGCGCCATGTAATGCGCCCGCGGGTGAGGTCATAAGGGGAAAGTTCAATCGTCACCTTATCTCCGGGAAGAATGCGAATGAAATTCATGCGCAGCTTGCCGGAAATATGCGCCAGAATGGTGTGATGATTTGGAAGTTCAACCGTAAACATTGCATTCGGCAAGGCTTCCGTCACAACCCCTTCGGTCTCAATTACGTCCTGTTTCGACATTGCTTCAGCCTCCTCGTCTGGAAAGCGGCCCCGCGTCCCTAAACGGAGCGAGGGCCAGATGGATTTCATGGTTCGTCTGCATCCGGCTCTCTGGCAGAATCGTTCGGGTTGCGGAAAGGTGCTTCAGGTTCTTTTTCTTCGGATGCTCAAGTTTCCGACGCTTCCCGTCGCATACGGCGGCGGTGCGCCCGTCCGTGGAGAGGATAACCAGAAAGCCGCTCCCGTCGCGGCCGGCGAGCGAACGGACTACCAGTCCTCTGACGAACTCCATTGCCGGGCCTCCTTCAGTCGGCATCGGTCAGAATGACCGGCCCCTCCGGGGTGATTGCAATGGAATTCTCGAAATGCGCGGAAAGTTTCCCATCGGCGGTAACCGTCGTCCAGCCATCCGCCAGTGTCTTGACTTCCTTGACGCCTTCGTTGATCATCGGCTCAATTGCGATTGTCATGCCGGGCAACAGGCGCACGCCCCGGCCGGGCGTGCCGTAATTGGGAACACTTGGATCTTCATGCATCTTCGCGCCTACTCCGTGGCCGACATAATCCCGTACCACCGAGTAACCG
>DHOL01000015.1:5383-14017 GCA_002410755.1 Ruminococcaceae bacterium UBA5391
GCGAGCTTCGGCATACCGCTGAACTGCACTGCCAATATCGCCAAGCCTTGCGCCGGCGACAGCAGCGTGGATTCCTTCAAAAAGGCTTTCTTTCGTCGTATCCATCAGACGCTGCGCTTCCGGGCTGACCTTCCCGCAGGGGAAAGTGAAGGCATTATCGCCTACAAAGCCCTCATAGGTCGCGCCGACATCAATACTGACGATATCGCCTTCCCGCAGGATATGACTTTTGCTTGGTATGCCATGGATGACTACATTGTTTACGGAAACGCACGCGCTGGCCGGATAGCCACCATACCCGAGGAACGTTGGTATTGCACCCTGTCCCTCAATGTAGCGGCGTGCTACACGGTCGATTTCCCATGTGGAAACACCTGGCTCAACCGCAGCTCCGGCCTTTTTCAGCGCGATAGCAGCAATTTTTCCCGCTTCCCGCATGATCTTTAACTCTCTGGATGTTTTCAGGACAATCATAGATCACGCCTCGATTGCATTCATAATCTGCTTCTGTGTAGCGGGGATATTGTTTGTGCCATGGACTACACGGAGTTTTCCCTGCTTCTTATAAAATGTAACTAGGGGCTCTGTTTGTTCATGGTAAACTTTAAGCCGTTCCTTTACGGTTTCCGGGCAGTCGTCCTTGCGCTGAACAAGGGTGCCGCCGCAGACGTCGCAGATACCTTCAACTTTAGGAGGCTTTGTGTCAACATTGTAGGTTGCGCCGCACTTGCTGCAGACACGGCGGCCGGACAAACGCTTCAGAATGACGGGCTCTTCGACTTCAATGTCGAGGGCGCAGTCAATCCGGACCATTTTATCCAGCGCCTCGGCTTGAGGAATGGTGCGCGGGAAGCCGTCCAGGATGAAGCCTTTCTGGCAGTCGGAACGCGTAAGGCGCTCGCGGACGATACCAATGACAACTTCATCGGGAACAAGTTTTCCGGCGTTGGCAAAAGCTTTTGCCTTCTGCCCCATCTCAGTGCCGCTTTTCATCGCTTCACGAATCATATCGCCTGTGGAAATAGTTGGAATATTTAAGTCTTTGGAAAGAATGGCCCCGTGTGTGCCTTTGCCTACACCTGGGGCTCCCAGTAAAATAAGGTTCATTCTCATTACACTCCTTCTCAGTCAAGGAATCCCTTGTAATGTCTCATAATCAGCTGAGACTGAAGCTGCTGCACTGTTTCCAGCGCAACGCCCGCAAGAATCAGTAGGGACGTTCCGTCAATGGAAAGGTTTCTCATTCCGGTTGAAGCCCCAAAAATAATTGGCATCAGGGCAATAAACGCGAGGAACAATGATCCAATGAACGTCACTTTGGAAAGAATCTTCATAATGTAGTCAGAAGTTGGTTTGCCAGGACGGATGCCCGGAATGGTACCATTGTTCTGACGTAGATTATTGGCCATCTCAATCGGATTATACTGAATTGTCATATAGAAATAGGCAAACAGGATAATCAGCAGGAAATAGAGAATTGCATAAATCCAGCCCGTTGAAGAGAAAGCATCAAAGAAGCTTTTCCAGAAACCGCTTGTCGGGGCATTTTTACCCATCAGGAAATAAATCGTCTGTGGAAGAATGAGAATGGAGCTTGCAAAAATGATTGGCATAACGCCGGAAAGACCAACTTTAATTGGGATATAGCTACTCTGGCCTCCATACAGTTTGCGACCAACCATCCGCTTTGCATATTGGATCGGAATTCGGCGTTCGGAATCGTACATAAAAACAATTATCCACATCATCAGCAGGAACAGAACCACAAACAGCGGAACAAGGAAATAATACTTGCCATAGCTGGAGGGGTCCTGATTGGCTGCCTGCCAGAACATTCCAAGTGTATTAAACACATGCGGCATTCTGGAGACAATGCCGGCAAACAGGATAATAGAAACACCATTCCCAACACCGTGCTGGTTAATTTGCTCAGCAAGCCACATAATCAGCGCAGCACCGGCTGTAAAGGTGAGGATAATGACGAATGCCGTAAAGACACCCGTGCCCCCACTCTTATACTTGACGATATCCACGCCATTATAGGAACTGTTGTGAAGATAAAAATAATAGAAAACCGCCTGGAGAACTGCAAGGCCAATGGCAGTATAACGTGTAATAGCCCCCAGCTTTTTGCGGCCTGCCTCTCCTTCTTTTGCCATGCGCTCAAGGGCAGGGATAGCAACCGTCAACAGTTCAATAATAATAGAGCTATTGATATACGGCGTAACACTCATTGCAAACAGGGTTGCCTGTGCAAAAGCGCCACCGGAGAGGGTATCCAGGTAGCTCAGTGCCGTTCCTGCAGTTGCGGCCTCAGTCATGACACCTTTAAGAGCTGTCGTGTTGAGGAATGGAACAGGGATGGCGGCACCAAATCGGAAAATGACGATAATAAACAGGGTAAACAGTATCTTCTTGCGAAGATCGGGCGTAGCCCAGGCGTTCTTGATTGTTTTGAACAAATCAGATCACCTCTGTCTTCCCACCGACTGCTTCAATCTTCTCTTTGGCGGATGCAGAAAATGCGTTTGCTTTCACCGTTAGTTTCTTCGTCAGTTTGCCGTCGCCGAGGATTTTTACACCCCCATTGCAAGCATCTGCAAGACCAGCTTTGGAAAGGGCTTCTGCATCGACTTCAGCTCCGTCCTCAAATTTTTCAAGCAAACCAACATTTACGGTTTCATAAACTTTTGCAAATTTATTGACGAAGCCACGTTTTGGAAGGCGTCTCTGCAAAGGCATCTGGCCGCCTTCAAAGCCGGGGCGAATTGAACCGCCGGACCTTGCCTTCTGGCCCTTGCTGCCTTTGCCTGCAGTCTTCCCCTGGCCGGAACCGATTCCCCTGCCGATCCGCTTGGTTTCTTTCCTTGCGCCGGGAACCGCTGTCAGATCGTTCAACTTCATGAATTCACACCTCCCTTACTTATGCATTGCTTACCTTGATGAGGTGGATAATCTTGGCCACCTTGCCTTTGGTCTGTGCATTGTCCGGCTGAACCGACGAATCGCCGATCTTTGTAAGGCCAAGAGCATGGGCGGTTGCAATCTGGTCTTTCTTTGCGCCGATCAGGCTTTTGAACAGCGTAATTTTCAGTTCTGCCATATTGCTCTGCCCTCCTTCAAGCAAATAATTCCTTGACTTCTTTGCCGCGAGTCTGGGCTACCTGCTGTGCACTGCGCAGTTTGGAAAGGCCCTCCATCGTGGCACGGACAACATTACATGGATTGTTGGAGCGAAGGGCCTTGGTACGGACGTCGTGAACTCCCACAGCTTCCATGACCGCACGCACCGGGCCTCCGGCAATCACGCCGGTGCCAGGAGCAGCAGGTTTCATCAAAACCCTGCCGGCACCGTATTTTCCGATAATCTCGTGGGGGATTGTAGTACCGCGCAGAGAAACTTTGAAAAGGTTTTTCTTTGCATCTTCAATCCCTTTGCGAATGGCGTCTGGAACTTCTCCGGCTTTCCCAATACCAAAACCGACTAAGCCGTTACTGTCGCCTACGACGACAAGTGCCGCGAACTTAAAGATACGGCCGCCTTTAACCGTTTTGGATACACGGTTAATGGCAACAACGTGCTCCTTAAGCTCCATTCCTGAAGCGTCAATTCTAGCCAAAAGTTCTTCCCCCTCCTTTTAGAATTTGAGGCCGCCCTTACGGGCGCCTTCGGCCAGTTCCTGAACGCGGCCATGATAAATATACCCGCCGCGGTCGAAAACGACCTGCTGAATTCCCTTTTCTGCTGCACGCTTTGCGATCATCTCGCCAACCTTGCGTGCACCTTCTTTGTTTCCGCCGTTGCCGGCAAACTCCTTATCCAGCGAAGAAGCCGCCGTGAGCGTCACGCCCTTTTCATCATCGATGATCTGCGCGTAAATGTTCTTGGCAGAGCGAAAAACATCCAGACGTGGGCACGCTGCGGTGCCTGTGATTTTGCCGCGCACTCTGGTGTGGCGGTGCAGTCTGGCCTTGTTTGAATCGGCCTTGTTCACCATTGCGATTCACTCCTTACTTCTTGGCGGTCTTGCCGGCCTTGCCTTCCTTGCGGCGGATATGTTCGTAAGAATACTTGATGCCCTTGCCCTTGTAGGGTTCCGGCGGACGTTTCTCACGGATCTCCGACGCAAACTGGCCGACCTGCTGTTTATCCGCGCCATGCACGACAATCTTGTTTGCCGTGGGGCACTCGATGGTAATGCCATCCACTTCAGGGATGGTAACCTGATGGGAAAATCCAAGATTCATTACGAGGTTCTTGCCCTGTTTCTGAGCACGGTAACCAACACCGTTGACTTGGAGCTCTTTCTGAAAGCCCTTTGTCACACCGATGACCATATTGTTGATCAGGGAACGGGTTGTGCCGTGAAGGGCTTTGCTTTCATTCTCGTCGTTGGGGCGGCCCACATGGACCTGCGTGCCCTCCACCTGAACGGTGATGCCCGGGTGGATTTTCTGTTTCAGGGTACCCTGGGGTCCCTTCACAGTAACAACGCTGCCGTCAACCGAAACGGTGACGCCGGCGGGAATATTTACGGGTTTTCTTCCAATTCGCGACATTTCTGCACCCCCTCTTTTTACCAGATGAACGCAAGAACTTCGCCGCCCACGTTCTCCTTGCGGGCCTCACGGTCCGTCATGATACCCTTGGAAGTGGAAACGATGGCAATGCCAAGTCCTTTCATCACTTTAGGCATTTCCGCTGCATTGCGGTAAATGCGAAGGCCTGGCTTTGAAACCCTCTCAAGGCCGTTAATGGCAGAAGCCTTACCTTCGCCGTATTTCAAAGTCACTTTGATGATGCCCTGCTTGCCGTCATCCGTCACCGTAAAATTCTTAATGTAGCCCTCGTCCAGAAGAATCTGCACAATGGCCTTCTTCATGTTAGAGGAGGGAATTTCAACGGTTTCGTGCTTGGCATTGCTCGCGTTGCGAATGCGGGTAAGCAGATCGGCAATCGTGTCTGTGATTTGCATGCCGTTACCTCCTTTGCTAAGCCTTTACCAGCTTGCCTTTTTCACACCGGGGATCTCGCCTTTGTAGGCAAGATTACGGAAACAGATACGGCAGACGCCGAATTTGCGGAGGTAACCATGCGGCCTGCCGCAGATTTTGCATCTGTTATAAGCACGCGTCGAATACTTCGCCGGGCGGCTCTGCCTGACTTTCATTGAAGTTTTGGCCACAGTCCAATGACCTCCTTATTTTGCAAACGGGGCACCCATCAGCCGAAGCAGCTCGCGGGATTCCTCGTCAGTTTTTGCTGTTGTCACAAAGCAGATATCCATACCGCGGACCTTATCGACTTTGTCGTAATCAATCTCAGGGAAGATAAGCTGCTCTTTGACACCCATGTTGTAATTGCCGCGTCCGTCGAATGAGTTCGGGTTAATGCCGCGGAAATCGCGCACCCTCGGGAGCGCCACATTAAAGAGACGATCCATAAACTCATACATCCGGTCTCCGCGTAACGTTACCTTTGCGCCGATTTTCATGCCGGCACGGATTTTAAAGTTTGCAACGGACTTTTTAGCGGTGCAAATCATGGGATGCTGGCCTGTGATGGCGGAAAGGTCGCTTACGACCGCGTCAATTACCTTGGAATTCTCCTTGGCGTCGCCCGCTCCTACATTGATGACAATTTTCTCAAACTTCGGGATCTGCATAACACTCTTATAAGAAAATTTTTTCATCATGGCCGGGGCGGCTTCCTTCTGATAATACTCTTTCAGTCTTGCTATCATGTTACCCCTCCTCACAGCGCTTCGCCGCATTTTTTGCAGATGCGTTGCTTCGTGCCGTCTTCAAAGGACTTGTGGCCGACACGGGTTGGCTTGCCGCAGTGTGGGCAGACAATCTGGACTTTGCAGGCGTACATGGCGCCTTCCGCCTTGACAATGCCGCCCTCGTCGCCGGCTTTGCGGGGCTTTACATGCTTAGAGACAACATTGATTTTCTCAACAATAACTTTGCCTTCTTTTGGGCTGACCTGAAGAACTTTGCCCTTTTTGCCGCGGTCTTTCCCGCTGAGGACAACAACGGTGTCTCCGGTCTTTACATGAACTTTATTCTTCATCACAGAGCACCTCCTCACAGTACTTCCGGGGCAAGGCTCAGGATTTTGACGTAGTTCCTGTCGCGCAGTTCACGGGCCACTGGCCCAAAAATACGCGTGCCTCTCGGGTTTTTATCGTCGCCGATCAGGACAGCCGCATTCTCATCGAAGCGGATATAGGTCCCGTCGCTGCGCCGAACGCCTGAGCAGGTGCGCACTACAACTGCCTTCACAACGTCGCCTTTTTTCACAGTGCCGCCCGGCGTCGCTTTTTTGACTGAGGCGACAATTACATCGCCAATATTAGCATACCTTCTGCCCGTGCCGCCCAGGACGCGGATGCACATCAGCTGCTTCGCGCCGGTGTTGTCGGCAACGTTCAGGGTAGTCTGCTGTTGAATCACGGTGCGTTCCTCCTTTGCACGGGGCCAGCTATTTGGCCTTCTCGATTATTTTGATAAGGCGCCATCTTTTATCCTTGCTCAGGGGACGGGTTTCCATCACACGCACACGATCACCGATCGAGCACTCGTTATTTTCGTCATGTGCCTTGAGCTTTGCGGTACGTTTGATAACCTTTTTGTAGATCGGGTGCTTCACACTGTTCTCGACAGCAACAACAATGGTCTTGTCCATCTTGTTGCTGACGACCTTACCGACCTCAGTTTTCCTGATGTTCCTGTCGCTCACGGTGTATCCTCCCTTCCCTTACTCATTGGCGCTGTTTTTCAGCTCATTTTCACGCAAAACCGTCTTAATGCGGGCAATGTCTCTCTTAACGGCCTGAATGCGCATGGGGTTGTCGAGCTGATTGATGGTAAGTTGGAAGCGGAGGTTGAAGAGCTCGGCCTTCAAATCCTTCAGCTTGCTTTCCAGTTCTTCTGTGCTCAATTCTCTGACTTCTGAGGCCTTCATGACTGCTCACCACCCGTTTCTTCCTTGGTAACAATTTTGCACTTGATCGGCAGCTTGCTGGCTGCAAGGCGGAGCGCTTCCCGCGCATCAGCTTCCGGAATACCGGCCATTTCAAACATCACACGGCCGGGCTTTACAACGGCAACCCAGTACTCAGGGGCACCTTTTCCGGAGCCCATGCGGACTTCGGCCGGCTTTTTCGTAACAGGCTTATCCGGAAAAATCTTGATCCAGACCTGCCCGAATCTTTTGGTGTAGCGTGTCATCGCAACACGTGCAGCCTCGATCTGGTTGGCGGTAATCCATGCCGGTTCCAGCGCCTGAAGGCCGTACTCGCCATAATCCACGATATTGCCGCGCGTACATTTGCCTTTCATGCGTCCGCGCTGCACTTTGCGGTATTTCACGCGTTTTGGCATCAGCATTACTGTTTGACGCCTCCTTCTCTACGGGGCAACTGTTGCTGTTTATGGTTATCCTGAAGAACTTCGCCGCGGTAAATCCATACTTTTACGCCGATACGGCCGTAAGTAGTGGCAGCCTCAGCAAATCCGTAATCAATGTCGGCACGGATGGTCTGAAGTGGAATCGTCCCGTCATGATACTGTTCACGGCGTGCAATCTCAGCACCGCCCAGACGGCCGGAAACCTGCGTTTTAATTCCTTTTGCACCCATTCTCATAGCGCGCCCAATGCACATTTTCATTGCACGGCGGAAAGAAATACGCTTTTCAAGTTGCTGTGCAATATTTTCGGCAACAAGCTGCGCGTTCAGGTCAGGGGTCTTGACTTCGATGATATTAATGGTTACCGGCTTGCCGAGTAATTTCTCGCACTGATGGCGGAGCTTTTCAATCTCGGAGCCGCCTTTGCCGATTACGATGCCCGGTTTCGCACAGTGGATGTGGATCCGTACCTTTGAAGCATCGCGTTCAATTTCAATCTTTGGAACACCAGCCGACGCAAGCTGCTTTAAAAGCATCCTGCGAAGCTTATAGTCTGCGACAAGCGTATCGCCAATATCTTTATTCTTCACAAACCAGCGGGAGTCCCAATCTTTGATAACACCCACGCGGAAGCCGTGTGGATTGACTTTCTGGCCCATAATTTACCTCCTCTTCCCTTATTCTTTTTCCTTCAGCACCATGGTCACGTGCGAAGTCCTCTTCAGAATATGGAACGCGCGGCCCTGGGCTCTTGGACGGATGCGCTTGAGGATCGGACCAGGGGTCACGAAGCACTGCGCAACGTAAAGATTTGAAGAGTTCATGCCTTTATTGTTTTCGGCGTTGGCAACCGCCGACTTCAACAGTTTTGCAACTGGTTCGCTTGCGGCCTTCGGGGTGTTTTTCAGGATGGCCATTGCCTCGGTGGCCGGTTTATTGCGGATCAGGTCAAGCACGATTTCAACTTTCCGGGGGGAGATACGGGTGTAATTCAGGTACGCCCTTGCTTCCATGCTCTCTTCCATGCAATACACTCCTTTCAGCCGTTATTTGTTCCCGGCGGGTGCAGGACTACTCGCTGCGGGAGCAGGGGCAGGGGTGCTGGCACCGGCAGACGGCGTTTCCCCTGCAAGTTCCGTCGTCTTGGAGCCGTTATGCCCGCGGAAAGTCCTGGTAGGGGCAAATTCGCCGAGTTTGTGGCCCACCATGTCCTCAGTG
>DHOL01000015.1:14323-14672 GCA_002410755.1 Ruminococcaceae bacterium UBA5391
ATGACCGACAAAATCAGGGAAAATCACGGAAGACCTGCTCCAGGTCTTTACAATCTTTTTCTCGCCGGTTTTGTTCATTTCCTGGATCCTTTTCAGCAACTCAGGCTGAACATAGGGCCCTTTCTTGATACTTCTGCTCATAATCTCTCTGCAAGCTCCTTTCCGCACACATTATTTGCCATTCCGGCGCTTGACGATAAAGCGGTCGGAATGGTTGTGGTGCGAACGCGTCTTGTAACCCAAAGCCGGTTTGCCCCACGGAGTAACCGGCCCCGGACGGCCAATTGGCGCTCTGCCTTCGCCGCCGCCGTGCGGTTGGTCGTTCGGGTTCATAGCAGAACCGCGGACG
>DHOL01000062.1:0-4956 GCA_002410755.1 Ruminococcaceae bacterium UBA5391
TTCCCTGTGCGATGCAGTCGGTCTGTTCGTCCGCATATCCTGCCGCATGAACCGTGGAAAGCGGGTTTCTGTCTTGCTTTTGCTGTGAAAGGCGGTGACGCGGTTGTATCAGGTTCTGTACCGGAAGTGGCGCCCAAAAAAATTTTCTGATGTTGTTGGACAGCCACAGGTCACTGTCACCTTGAAGAATGAACTGAAATCCGGGCGGATTGCCCATGCATACCTTTTTACCGGTTCGCGGGGAACAGGAAAGACTACCTGCGCGAAGATACTTGCCAAAGCAGTCAACTGCCTTTCTCCCATTGATGGTGATCCATGCGGAGAATGTAATATCTGTCGTGGCATTGATGACGGCTCTATTATGGATGTCGTTGAAATTGATGCGGCCAGCAACAATGGTGTTGAAAATATCAGGACATTGCGGGAAGAAGCAAACTTTACGCCTGCTGCTGCCAAATACCGTGTCTATATTATCGATGAAGTCCATATGCTTTCTGTCGGTGCCTTTAATGCCCTTTTAAAGACGCTGGAAGAACCGCCTGCGCATGTTATTTTTATTCTTGCAACGACCGAAGTCCATAAAATTCCTGCTACTATTCTTTCCCGCTGCCAGCGCTTTGATTTCCACCGAATTTCTCCTAAGGAAATTGCGGACAGGCTCCTTTATATTGCCGGTCAGGAAAACGCCAAACTGGAACCGCAGGCGGCCCTGTTGATTGCCCGCCTTGCGGATGGTGCTCTCCGTGATGCGCTCTCCGTCCTGGATCAGTGCTTTGGGAGGAGCAAAAATGTTACGGAGCAGGTTGTATCGGAAGCGGTTGGCCTCGTGGGCCGGGAACACCTTTTTGAGATGACTGATGCAATTAAAGCTGGCGATTCTTCTAAGACACTGGAAATAGTTGACCAGCTTTACCGTTCCTCAAAAGATATGGCAAGGCTTTGTGAAGAGCTTTCCTCCCATTTCCGCAGCATGATGCTGATTAAAACGATGAAAAATGCACGCAGTATTCTTGCTGTCCCGGAATCTGAATTCAGCAGGCTGGAAAAACAGGCACTTTCCACACCGTTTCCTGTAATTCTCCACGCGATAGATATTATGCAGGAAACGCTTGAGAAAATGTTCCGGGGAGAAGACCGTCGCACCGTATTTGAGATGGCAATGATCCGGCTGTGCAGTCCGCAGCTTGACTCCGGGCCGGATGCACTTTTGCGCCGGGTGGAGGCGCTGGAGCAGAATACACCGCCGTGCCATGCAACTTTGCAGAAGGAAGAAAAGCAGTCTCCTGACAGCCCGGGAGTGCCGAAAGAAAACAATCCGGAGCAAGAAGCGACTCCATCTGTTCCCAAACAGCCGCCCGCGAAGACTGCGGAAAATCTTGAAAAGCTACAGAGTGAAGCAAAACAACTTCCAGAGTGGCCGGAAATCCTTCAGGTTGTCCGGAATCTTTCGCCTTCTGTATGCGCTGCATTTAATGGTTCTACTGCTTATGTCAGTGGAAATTATATTTTAATTGATGCCCCGAATAAAATTGCATTCCAACTTCTCCGCAGACAAGAGCAACGTGATAATATCCGTCAGGCAATTCGTCAGGTAACGGGGCGTTCTTACTGCCTTGGTCCCTACCAGAAGCAGTCTGCGAAACCACAGTCGGAAGATCCTTTGGCTCAGCTGGCAAAGGCTGCTGAGCAGGAAGGGATCAAAGTTATTCAAAAATGAATGGGAGGATTTTAGAATGAAAGCAAGATTACCCAAAGGCTACGGTGGCGGCGCATCAAATCTCCAGCAACTTGCGCGCCAGGCGCAGAAAGTTCAGGAACAGATGGAAGCGCTGACAACCGAGCTTGAAGCGAAAGAATACACGGCTTCTGCCGGAGGGGAAGAAGTTAAGGCTACTGTAACAGGCAAGATGGAAGTTAAGTCTCTTGAAATCAAGCCGGAAGTGGTGGATCCAAATGATGTTGAAATGCTTTCTGATCTTATCGTTGCAGCCGTCAATGAAGCACTCCGCGCTGCGGAAGCCGATAAATCGGAGCGTATGGAACAGATTTCAGGTGGGCTGAACATGCCCGGCGTATTTTAAAAATGTCAGGCTATCAGATAGCGCCACTTTCCAGACTAATCGAGCAGTTTGAACGTCTTCCTGGCATTGGCTATAAGAGTGCAGAACGCCTTGCCTACCATATTTTAAGCCTTTCTAATGAAGAAGTTAAAAAATTTTCAGATGCTGTTTTGGAAGCGCATGAAAAAATACATACTTGCAAAATATGTTGTAATCTGACTGACCAGGAAATTTGCCCGATCTGTAGTAATGAGGCACGCAATCACTCGTTAATCTGTGTCGTGGAAAATCCCCGTGATGTGATTGCCATGGAGCGTACCCATGAATATAACGGTACTTACCATGTCTTGCATGGCGTCATTTCACCACTTAATGGGATTGGCCCGGATCAGCTCCATATTAAAGAGTTGCTCGGCAGGGTTAACAAAGGCTCCGTGCAGGAAGTCATCATGGCTACCAACCCGACGGTAGAAGGTGAGGCGACTGCTATGTACCTGTCGCGTTTATTGAAGCCTTTGGGTGTTAAAGTGACACGCCTCGCTTATGGTATCCCGGTTGGCGGTGATTTGGAATATGCTGATGAAGTGACGCTTTCCCGTGCGCTGGAAGGTCGCAGTGAGCTTTAAAATTGAGCAGTATTATTTCTGCTTGACAATGCTCTGAATTTATGCTATTCTCTAGTTCCGAATGAATGGAGGCCCTTCATGCCGAAGGAATCTTTTAAAAGGATTGCAAATAATAAAAAAGCATATCATGATTACTTCGTCATTGAATCACAGGAGGCTGGGATTGAACTGTGCGGGACAGAAGTGAAATCTGTTCGCAAAGGGCGGGTTAATTTAAAAGATTCCTGGTGCTCTGTAGACAGTGGTGAACTCCATATCAATGGGATGCATATCAGCCAGTATGAACAGGGCAATATTTTTAATCAGGAGCCCATGCGGGTGCGCCGTTTACTCATGCATAAGCGTGAGATTCAGCATCTTTATGGCCTGATGAAGCAAGATGGATATGCATTGATCCCTCTTTCTGTTTATTTCAAAGGTTCCTTGGTTAAGGTACAGATTGGCCTCTGCAAAGGCAAAAAGTTATATGATAAGCGTGCAGATATGGCTTCCCGTGCGGCCAAGCGGGATATTGAAAGGGCCATAAAAGAGCAAAATCGTTCATAAGGGGATGTAAAGGTTTCGACGGAGGCAGTAAACTTTGGTAAGCGAACAGCATCGCGGAATGCTATATTTTCGCAAAGCATAATAAATGACAAAAATTCTAACGCTAACTATAATTACAATTATGGAATGGCGTACGCAGCCTAACTAAATAGGTTGCCGTCCTTACCAGGAGTACCGCGGCTTGGCAAAGGGCGTGACTTAGCGGTGAACGTGAACTGAAGAACGCTTTTACTTCAGTCATGACTAAAAAGCTACTGAGGCATTGAGCCTGCCTTTGGGCGCTGTGCCGAAGGAATTTTAAAACATCGGCTATGCTCGTAGAAAGCCCTAGCAAATTGTTTTCGGACACGGGTTCGACTCCCGTCATCTCCACCAAATAGTTCGATATCCGAACCCCCGGAAACGCCAGAATTATCTGGACTTTCGGGGCCGGAGAAGAACTTCAAAAGTGAGCTTTCAAGCTCACTTTTTTCATTTGTAAGATTATAGAACACAACAAGATGGTCATCGAAAAGCCGGACGGAATTCACGAAGCAGTCAATTAGATTTTCCTTGTATTCCTCCAGCGGCTCGTTCGTTTCCCGCTGGAATTGGGAAAGCATGTACCGGATTTCCCGTTCGCCTAATTTTGGCTGTTTGACCTGGCATTCCTCAATGTCATATTCAAGCTTTTCCTGAGCGGCCTCCAATTCAGAGAGCCGCTCTTTTGTTGTCTTGGTGATGATTCCCTGCTCAATAGCAGCCATAAGATTTTTAATGTGGGTTTTTGTTTCAGAAAGCTGTTTATTCAAGTATCGGAGTTCGTCGCTTTGCGACGTATCGTGCGCCTGAATCTCCGCGCACCTCTTGGCGATAGCGTCCAGCTTTTCAGGACGCAAAATATATTTCTCTGTAGCATCGACGACAAGATTTTCAATCCAGTCCTTCTGAACAGCCTTTTGACCGCACGATTTGAAGCGCTTTTTATTGGTGCAGACATAATAATAGTGCTTATCTCCATGCTTGCCGGTGCCGTATTCCCCTGCCATGCCTGCGCCGCAGGAGCCACAATAGAGTTTTCCGGACAGATAATAATTCACCTTGGCCTTTTTCCTCGCGCCGCATTTGTGATTTTCAGTGATACGCTTCTGCACGCGCAAAAACAGCCCTTTGTCAATAATGGTCGGGACGCCGCCTTCTACTCGCACGCCCTGAGCATTGTAGACTCCAATATATTTTTCATTTTTTAAAATCGTACGGAGACTGTTTTTATTGAAAGACCCGTTACGCGCCGTCTTTAAACCGATCGAATTTAGTTTGCGGCATATATCTGTGACTGACTGTCCCTTATCATACATCTCAAATATTTTTTTGACGATGGGTGCCTGCCGTTCGTCAATTTGGAAGGACTTATCCGTCCCTATCTTGTATCCCAAAGCGAGGTAACCGCCCGTAACATGGCATTTGTGGGCGCTTTCCCGCATTCCGCGCTTAATTTTCTGAGACAGCTCGGCACTGTAATATTCGGCCATACCTTCCAACATACTTTCAAGAATGATCCCCTCCGGACCGTCCGGAATATTTTCCTTCGCATAGAGTACTTTTACGCCGTTTTTCTTTAGTGCATTTTTGTATATTGCACTATCGTACCGGTTACGGGCGAAACGGTCCGTTTTCCAGACAAGGACGGCGTCAAAAAGATGCTTACTGCTGTCCTTTATCATTCGCTGAAAGTTTGGCCTATG
>DHOL01000062.1:5121-5343 GCA_002410755.1 Ruminococcaceae bacterium UBA5391
CATTCGCTGAAAGTTTGGCCTATGGTCTGTTTTACCAGTGATATGCCGGTCAATGTATTTGTCAACAATAGTCAGGCCTTGAGCTTTCGCGTACTCCTTGCATTCCCGAACTTGTCCTTCAATAGATTGTTCGGTCTGCTTTCCACCTTCACTGTAGCGGGCATATATAACAGTTCGCATTCCGATCCCCCTAACTCTGTATAGGTTCAGATATTCAAAAGT
>DHOL01000030.1:0-139 GCA_002410755.1 Ruminococcaceae bacterium UBA5391
AAACCCGGACGGGGTAGACCTTGTAATTGATGGACTTTCCAGGAATAATCCATACTATGACCGACTGATTCAGTGGAATGGCGGAAGCAGCGATTTTTCCCAAGTATGGGAAGCAAATATCCGCGGCGTTGACCTCAAC
>DHOL01000030.1:279-5175 GCA_002410755.1 Ruminococcaceae bacterium UBA5391
ACCTCAACCACAATTATAATGCAGCGTGGGAACAGTCAAAACAGGCAGAGGAATCCCTTGGTATCACAGGGCCGGGGCCGACGAGATATTCCGGCCCATACCCTGTTTCCGAGCCGGAAACACGCGCGATGGTTTCCTTTACACGGAGCCGTAAAATACGTCTTGCAATGGCATATCATGCTCAGGGCAGTGTGATTTACTGGAATTTCCAAAACCTGGCGTCACCTGAAGCAAAAGAAATAGGGGAAAACCTTTCCCGCATCAGCGGCTATTCTCTGGAAGAGGCTTCCGGGGTTGCGTCCTACGCCGGATATAAGGACTGGTATATTCAGGAATTCCGAGATCCCGGTTATACCATTGAAGTTGGCTATGGAAAAAATCCGCTGCCAATTTCGGAATTCCCACAGATTTATGCGGAAAATATCGGGATGCTCCTTTACGCTGCTACTGTCCAGCACTGACCGGGACTCCTTTGATGGAACCCTGTTAAACTACTGGGATCCGGCAATTAAATGGAAGGAACCTGCTACCGCCTGTTTTGCCGGAAGCCCAGTTGGACTTATCTGTCCTGTTGTGAAAACGCACTGTGTTACAGATTTGATACTGTTTTTTTATACTGAATATGCTATAATAACTTTGATTAAATGGAATTCGGGCAGGAAGGGGGATGGAGCGTGTGAAGCGGATAGCCGCTGCAGTGGCACTTTTCCTCGCTGCTGCAATGATGCTTTCAGGCTGTTCTTTTGTCGGCCTTGACGCTCAGACCCTGATGCATGCACCAAAGCCAACCGGTGAGAATGAGGCAGATATTCAGCACCTCCTCGACGAGACGGCAGGCGGGCAGATGACCTTAAAATACCCGGTCAGCGGGGAGTACCGTTCTGCTATCCTGAAGCATGACCTCAGTGGAGATAAGGCCGATGAAGCGATTGCGTTTTATCAGAAAAGCGATGACGCCGACGGAACCAATATCGTTTTTATGCAGAGGGAAGGAACGTGGAAAATCGTCGGGACTTTTTCCAACCAAGCTACCCAGGTAGACCGTATCTGCTATGGCGACCTGTATGGCGACGGCAAGGATGAAGCTGTTGTCGGCTGGGGGAACAGCCTTAACAACAACGGTGCCATCTGCGTTTATTCTTACAAAAATGGTAAGGTAACCGAACAGCGCCTGAAGCAGACTTATACGGAAATGGAAGTTGAGGATTTTGACGGGGATGGCCGCAGCGAGATTTTCACTGCAAATATTACCCAGGGCGACCAGCCTGCGGAAGCATGTCTAATCCGGGTGGACAGCGACCATGCTGAAGTTATGGGCAGCGCTCCACTGGATAGCGGAGTTACACATTATGCCTCTGTGCAGACGGGCCTGATTGACAAAAAGCAAAAGGGCGTCGTGCTGGATGGTGTGAAGTCCTCCAATACAATGGTGACGGAACTGCTTTACTGGGATGCAAAGAAAAAAGCACTGGTTGCGCCGTTCTATGACGCAGCGTCCAAAATGGTCAAGAGCACTGCCCGCGCGACTGCTGTTGTAGCAACTGATATTAACAGTGACAAAATCATTGAGGTCCCGATTGTCTCCTTGATGCCGGGGTACAGCGACAGCACGGCTGATGAAGCGGACTGCCTCACAACCTGGGAACGGTACGATACGCAGAACAATACGTTTTCCCGCGTTAGGAGCATGGTGATAAACTTTGCAGACGGCTACATGTTCTCTATACCGAGTGCATGGCGCGGAAAAATTACAACAAAGATGGATCCATCCACACGGTCGTTTTCATTTTACCAGTGGATGCAGTCGCCGAAGAATGCTACGGGCGTTCTTGGGCCTCAACTTCTGCGGATAGAAGTTTTCACGAAAAAGGAATGGGACGCCGGTACGGGGACAAAAGATTATTTTGAACTTTACAATAAGGACAACCTTGTTTTTGCCGCAGTAAGGCCGTCCCCGGACAATTCCCTTTCTCTCACGGAAGTAGAAATAAAAGAAGCATTCCAGCTAATTAATAAGGAATAAATTGTCTGGAGGGAGCCCTTTGAAGACGATTCTCGTTGCGGAAGATGAACAGGCTATCCGCGAATTTGTAGTTATTAACCTGAAGCGCGCAGGCTATACAACGCTGGAGGCTTCTACGGGAGACGAAGCGCTGGAGATTTATGGCCGGGAGGGCGCAAATATTGATGTTGCCGTGCTGGATATCATGATGCCCGGCCAGAACGATGGCCTGGCTGTCTGCAAAGAACTCCGCCGCCGCAGCGGTTCTATCGGCATTATCATGCTGACGGCGAAAACGCAGGAGATGGATAAGGTAGGCGGCCTGATGATGGGCGCGGACGATTATGTGACAAAGCCGTTCAGCCCAAGCGAACTTGTTGCCCGTGTTGATGCTGTTTACCGGCGTGTTGCGCTGGAACATTCCCGCAGTCATGATGGCTTTCGTGAGGAGCTGCGCTCCGGCGACTTTGTGCTGAACCTGCGCAGCCGAACACTTCTGAAAGCCGGGAATCCGATTGAACTGACGCAGGTAGAGTTTCAGATTATGGAGTACTTCTTTTCCAATCCCGGTACAGCCATAGACCGCACGGATATCCTGCGTCATGTCTGGGGTGAATCCTACTATGGGGAAGAAAAAATTGTGGATGTCAATATCCGCCGCCTGCGTATGAAGGTGGAGGACGAACCATCTAACCCGAAGCATATCATTACCGTCTGGGGCCTGGGATATAAATGGCAGGTATAAGACGGCAGAACGATTTTACGAAAGGGACCAGGGAAGGTGCTTCCCCGGCCTTCTGAGAAAATGAACGGCAGGAGGCGGGAAAGTGAAGAGGAAAGGAAAGAGCGAAACGGGAAAGCGGGGCGGCATTACACGGCGCTGGATTAAGAACAGCCTCAGTGCAATTTTCCTCATCGTGATTGTGCTTATTCTAACACTTTCCATTGCCATGAAAGGTTATGTCTACAACGGTATCCAGTCTGCGCTGAATGGACGTTCCGACGAGCTGACAAACATTTTTTCCAGCTATGGCAGAAAGTCCGCTTCCGATTTTCTGCGTGCTGCACGCGACTATGTTGAAGATTTCCCCAACAAGGAAAGCATGGAGCTTATGGTTATCAATCAGGGCGGGCATATTGTGACGACTTCCATTGGCTTTGCACCGGATGAAACACAGGAAATGCCGGACTACAGCAGCGCGGTGGAGGGCACAAATGATTATGGTACCTGGACAGGCAAGCTGAAGACAGGGGAGCGTGTCATGGCTGTTACCCGTGTAATCCGCAACGAATCAGGTTCCCCTGTGGGTGCTATTCGCTATGTCGTTTCCATGGAAGAAGCCGATCAGCAGATTTTTATTGTTATTGCAGCGCTTCTCACGGTTGGTGCAGTTATCATTGTCTTCGTTTATTTCTCCGGGCAATATTTTATCCGCTCCATTCTTATGCCAATCCGCCAGATTGGCTCTACAGCAAAACGCATTGCCCAGGGTGATTTCAAGGTGCGGATTATTAAGACCAACAATGATGAAATCGGCGACCTCTGTGATACAATCAATGATATGGCAGAGGAATTGGGCCAGACTGAAAAAATGAAAAATGATTTTATTTCTTCGGTTTCCCATGAACTGCGCACGCCGCTTACCGCTATCAAGGGTTGGGCGGAAACGCTCCAGACCGGTGAGACGGACCCGCAGACATTTAACCGCGGAATGGATATTATTGTAAGCGAGACCGAACGCCTGTCCGGCATTGTGGAAGAACTGCTTGATTTCTCACGGATGCAAAGCGGACGTATGACTCTTACAATGGATAAAATTGACATTCTTGCAGAACTTGGCGCTGCGGTCTATATGTTCAGTGAGCGCGCGCACAAAGAGCATAAGTTCCTCATTTATGACGAGCCGGCTATGCTTCCTCCGGTTCTTGGCGATATTAACCGCCTGCGTCAGGTCTTTGTCAATGTGCTGGACAATGCGCTGAAATACACAAAGGAAGGCGGCACAATCACCGTCACCGCCGAAGCGGAGGAAGCTGGATTTATCCGCATTGTAATTGCGGACGACGGCTGCGGAATCCCGGCGGAGCATCTGCCCAATGTGAAGAAAAAATTCTATAAGGCGAACCAGACCGTCCGCGGCTCCGGCATCGGCCTTGCACTTGCCGACGAGATCATGACACTTCACTCCGGAAGCCTTGATATTGACAGCCACGAGAATGTTGGCACAGCCGTTACAATACGCATCCCGACTTTCCGCAAACTGGAAAACGGGACATGGGAAGCTGCTAAGGGGGAACAGAAAGCCAAATGAGCAGGGAAAAAACAAAGTGCATTACCTCTATTGGCGGACAGGCACTTGTGGAAGGCATTATGATGCGCGGCCCGGAGAAAACGGAACTGGCCGTCCGTCTGCCGGACGGGACGATTTCACTGGAGCAGATGAAAACGGCAGAGCTCAGGCAATCCTCCGGCCATATCTGGCAGCTTCCCTTTTTTCGCGGCATGGTCGCCTTTGTGGATTCCCTTACAACCGGCTACCGCGCGATGATGCGCTCGGTGGAAAAGGCTGGGCTGGAAGAGGAGGAAGAATCAAAGCTGGAGCGCTGGGCTGACGAAAAGTTCGGAAACAAGGCCATGAATGCCGTTTCGGCAGTGGGGACTGTGCTCGGATTCGTAATTGCGGTTGCCCTGTTTTTTGTGTTGCCTACCTGGCTTTTTAATTTGCTCCAGAGAGCTGCGGGGCCGGCCCTTGCGGTCTGGCGTTCCCCCGCTGAAGGCGTGATGCGTATTGGCATTTTCATTGCTTACCTTGCCGCATGTGCGGCAATGCCGGACATGCACCGTGTGTTTCAGTACCATGGCGCTGAGCATAAGACAATCTTCTGCTATGAAA
>DHOL01000030.1:5372-5972 GCA_002410755.1 Ruminococcaceae bacterium UBA5391
ATAAGACAATCTTCTGCTATGAAAACGGGGAAGAACTTACGGTTGAAAATGTGAGGAAGCACCAGCGTTTTCACCCGCGCTGTGGTACAAGCTTCTTTGCCCTGATGCTGTTGATTGGAATTCTGATTGGCTTCCTTATCCCATTTACGGATCCTTTTATCCGCACATTGGCAAAACTTGCATGTATCCCGGTTGTTGTTGGCTGCGGCTATGAACTGCTCCGCTACTGCGGACGGAATGACAACCTGCTTACACATATTATTTCCGCACCGGGCCTGTGGGTTCAGCGCCTGACAACAAAAGAGCCGGATGACAACATGATTGGGGTTGCCATTGCCGCCATGCGCGAAGTGATTCCGGAGAACGGGGAAGACCGGATTGAGATTGCGGGGAAGACAGAATGACAATCGGGGAAGCATACCGCATGGGCCGGAAATTCCTGCGGGAATCCGGCTGTGACTCACCGTCATTTGACGCGGGATGCCTGTTCCAGAGAACCTTCGGGCTGGACCGGCAGCAGCGAATCTTGGATTCAGACTGGGAAGCGGATAAAAAAAAGACAGCGGCTTACCTTGCGATGGCGCGGGAGCGCGCGGGGGG
>DHOL01000030.1:6132-12329 GCA_002410755.1 Ruminococcaceae bacterium UBA5391
TGGCGCGGGAGCGCGCGGGGGGGAGGCCGCTTCAGTATATATTGGGCGAATGGCCTTTTTTTGGTCTGACACTTGCAGTTGGGGAAGGCGTCTTATGCCCCCGTGAGGAGACGGAACAGCTTGTCCGTGAAGCGGCCCGCCGGCTGGAAGGGAACGCAAAACCCAAAATCCTTGACCTCTGCTCTGGATCAGGTGCTGTTGCGCTGGGCCTCGCTTCTTGTTTTCCCGGTGCACATATCACTGCGGCAGAAAAATATGAGAAGGCTTTTTCTTACCTGGAAAAGAATATTGTAAAAACCGGCCTTTCCAATGTAAAAGCAGTGCAACTTGACCTTTTGGACCCAAATGCTGCCCAAAGCTTTTCCGGTCTCGATGCGGTTGTATGCAATCCGCCTTATGTCCGGACTGGGGAGATTCCGGGGCTGCAAAGGGAAGTCCGCCGCGAGCCGCAGGAAGCCCTTGACGGAGGGGCAGATGGCCTCAGGTTCTACCGTGCCCTGGCGGAACTCTGGCTGCCGGAACTAAAGCCGGGTGGAATTGCCGCCGTAGAGATTGGCGAGGGGGAAGCCGCAGCTGTCTGCGCACTCTTTGAGACAACACTTGCAGACCTCCGTGTGCTGCGGGACTTTTCCGGCTATGATCGTGTTGTCAGCGGAAGCCGCAAGAGTTGCTTTTCAGCGGGAAAACATTTATAATAAAATAGATTTGCATCTCATGCAGGGATGGGAGGAATGGACATGTCGGAAAAAGGGGCAGCAACAAGAAAACTGACCAAAACGGTTGATACCAATACCGATAAAAAGCAGGCGCTGGAAACAGCTCTTGCACAGATTGAAAAGCAGTTTGGCAAGGGGGCCGTCATGCGCCTTGGGCAGGATCGCGCCATGCAGGTAGCTGCTATTCCGACTGGTTCCATTGGCCTTGACATGGCCCTTGGTATTGGCGGGTTACCGCGTGGAAGAATTGTGGAGATTTTCGGGCCGGAAAGCTCCGGAAAGACGACACTTGCTCTCCACTGCATTGCACAGGGGCAAAAAAACGGTGGAAATGCCGCATTCATTGATGTGGAGCATGCCCTTGACCCTTCCTATGCCGCAGCACTCGGCGTGGATGTGGATTCCCTCCTTGTCTCTCAGCCGGATACCGGTGAGCAGGCACTTGAAATTACGGAGGCGCTTGTCCGCTCCGGCGCAATCGACGTGATTGTAATTGACTCCGTAGCAGCGCTTGTTCCCCGCGCGGAGATTGAAGGGGAAATGGGCGACAATGTTGTCGGCCTGCAGGCCCGCCTGATGTCACAGGCGCTGCGCAAGCTTGCCGGTGCAATTTCAAAATCGAACTGTATTGCTGTTTTTATCAACCAGCTCCGTGAAAAAATCGGTATTACCTATGGAAACCCTGAAGTCACGACGGGCGGACGCGCACTGAAATTTTATGCCTCAGTCCGGCTTGATGTCCGCAGGGGAGAAGCGATTAAAGTCGGCGGTCAGCAAGTCGGCTCACGTACAAAGGTAAGGGTTGTCAAGAACAAAATCGCCCCTCCTTTCCGCGTAGCGGAGTTTGATATGATGTACGGCCATGGTATTTCCCATACCGGTGAAGTCCTTGACCTTGGCGTCGATTTGGATATTGTTCAAAAGAGCGGCGCATGGTACAACTATGGGGACGTCCGCCTTGGGCAGGGCCGAGAAAATGCAAAAAAATTCCTGGATGAGCATCCGGAGACAGCGCAGGAAATCGAAACCAAAATCCGCGCGGATTCCGGGAAACTGTTTTCAAGGTCCGGTACGCCGGAAAAGCATTCCGGTTCCGGCGGAGCAAAACCGGTAGAAACATCGGAACCGGAAGAACCATCCCCATCCCAGAGCGATGAGGAACGCTACGGCACTGATATTGATATTGAGGCCGATGATACATGATGCTGACTTCCGCCGAACCGCACGGCAAAAACCTTGTGTCACTTTTTATCGACGGTGAGAAGGCGGTCGACCTTGACGCAGAGATTTATCTGAAATCCGGGCTGCACCTAGGGGACAGCCTTGATGATGAGCAGTTGAAAAAACTGCTCCTTGCAAGCGATGCCCGGCGCGCGGAACAGAAAGCCATGAATCTTCTCAGCTTTCGTGCGCACTCTGAAAAAGAGCTTGCCCGTAAACTGGGCCGATTTTTTCCGGCAGAAGCCGCCGGAAAAGCGGCGGCTAGGATGGTTGAGCTTGGCCTTGTGAATGATGAGGAATATGCGAAAGGCCTTGCACGCAAACTTTTTTCCCACAAAGGTTTTGCTGCACGACGTGTCTGCATAGAACTGATGAGACGGGGTATTTCCCGTGAAACTGCGGAGCGTGCCGCAGAGGAAGCTGCGCCGGCAGACCCGGGCAAAACTGCAAAAGAAATCCTCAAAAAGAAATACTTAAACTGCTTAAATGAAGAAAAAGGACGCCTGCGCGCTGCTGCTGCCCTCCACCGCATGGGCTATTGCTGGGATGATATCCGCAGTGCAATTCGTGAAATGACAACAGATGAGGATGAATAAATGCCATATTCAGTAGGGCTTGTAAACCTTGGATGTGCAAAGAATCAAGTGGACGGGGAAATCATGCTTGCCACCCTCCGCAAGGCCGGATATATCATCAGGGATGATGCCTCGCTTGCAGACATTGCGCTTGTAAATACATGCGGCTTTATTACTGCCGCCAAACAGGAATCCATTAATGAAATCCTTGAGCTTACAAAGCTGAAAGCCGAAGGGAAAATCAAGGCCATTATTGTAACAGGTTGCCTTGCGGAACGTTACCGCGAACAGGTGATGAAAGAAATTCCCGAAGTGGATGCCGTTGCAGGGATCGGCGCGGATTCGGACATTGTTTCCGTTGTGAAAGAGGCTGTCGGCGGAAGACGGGAGCAACTGTTCCCGGAGAAAACAAAACTGCCGCTTTGCGGGGAGCGTGTCCTTCTTACGCCAAGCTGGTCGGTTTACCTCAAAATTGCCGAAGGGTGCAATAACCGCTGCTCCTACTGTGCCATCCCGATGATCCGCGGAAGATACCGTTCCCGCACGCTGGAAAACATTGTGGAGGAAGCTGAGTGCCTTGCAAAAAATGGCGCAAGGGAACTGATCCTGATTGCGCAGGACACAACATGCTATGGAATTGACCTTTATGGAAAATATATGCTTCCGGAACTTCTGCACCGCCTGTGCAAAATCCCGGGCATCGAATGGATCCGCGTACTTTATGCTTATCCGGAAACCATAACGGATGAATTGCTGTATACCATTGCCGGGGAAGAGAAAGTCGTCCCTTATATTGATCTTCCGCTTCAACACTGCAATGGAGAAATTCTACGCTCCATGCGCCGCGGTGGTGACCGCAGGACTCTGGATGCACTGATCCGCAGGATGCGCAGGGAAGTGCCGGGCCTGGTTCTCCGCACGACGCTGATTGCCGGTTACCCGGGCGAGACACCTGAGCAGTTTGATGAGCTCTGCTCTTTTGTGAGGGAAACCCGCTTTGAGCGCCTTGGCTGTTTTGCCTATTCCCAGGAGGAGGGCACGGCTGCCGCCGCGCTTCCCGGCCAGATTGACGAAGAAGAAAAACAGCGCCGCGCGGAAACCATTATGGAACTTCAGATGAACATTATGCAGGAGCAGGGGGAAGCAATGGCAGGGCATACGCTACGCGTGTTGACAGAAGGCTTCGACCGCTTCGCGGACTGCTGGTTTGGGCGCTCCTATATGGATTCACCCGACGTAGACGGAAAAATATATTTTCAGGCAAAAGGAGAAAAACCCGTCCCAGGCAGGTTTGTGAACGTCAGGATTACAGACTGCATCGATGGAGACCTGACAGGCGAAACTGTCTGACAGGAGGCAAATTCATGAACCTTCCGAATAAGCTGACTCTGCTGCGTGTAGTGCTTGTGCCTGTTTTTACTATTTTTGTACTGTATTCTCAGATCCCTTTCCATTATTTCTGGGCGCTGCTCATATTTATTGTGGCTTCCCTGACAGACCACTATGATGGAAAAATTGCACGGGACAGGAACCTCATTACAAACTTTGGAAAATTTCTTGATCCGCTTGCCGATAAAATTCTTATTATCTCTGCATTGATTTGTTTCCTTGCACTCGGGTTTGCAAATGTGTGGTGTGTCCTTATTATCATTGTACGGGAACTGATGGTGACATCCCTTCGCCTTCTGGCACTGGAAGAGGGCGGAAAGGTGATTGCTGCAAACCGGTGGGGTAAAATAAAAACGATCAGCCAAATGGCGGCGGTCATTTTCATCCTTTTTGTGCAGAGCATCCTTGAGATTGTGGGGAAGCCGTCACCGGAGCCGGTGCTTTTGGCAGGCAGTGCTCTCATCTGGATTGCAACGATTCTGACGGTTGTTTCCGGTGTGATTTATATCCGCGAAAATATTGCCATGTTTCGTTCAGAAAAATAAGGCCCGGCATTTACAAAACACGGATTTTGTACTATACTGATCTCGTAATAATTTGCAGTCACGTCCGGCACATGCCGGGAATATTTTGTGCTGTAATTGAAACGCAATGAACGGAAGAAGTATCTGCCAGAAGGGGACACCAGAGAGAAAGTGCCAAGAGGCTGAAAACACTTTTTGCCTCCCTGACAGGGAAATGCGTCCGTGAGCGTGCAGGAGGAAATCCCTGTACGGCCGGCCCCCGTTAGCAGTGCCGAAAAGTTAGAAATACGGAGTGGAACCGCGAAATTTTTCGCCTCCGTCCTAAAAAGGACGGAGGCTTATTTTTTAGTACTATCCCTGAGATTTTCAGGCTTTTTGCAGAAAAGCCTGCGGGAGGCAACAATGTTTAGCAAACTGAAAGCGGAGCTTGACTCTATTATGAACCGTGACCCGGCGGCACGCTCGCGGGCGGAAGTTTATTTTCTGTACTCGGGTTTTAAAGCAGTGCGCTCCTACCGCAGGGCACACTGGTTTTACGAACATGGGCATGAGTTCCTTGCAAGATATATTTCCCAGCGCTCCCGGCATAAGACCGGAATTGAAATTCACCCGGGCGCAAGAATCGGCAAGAACCTTTTCATTGACCACGGTATGGGTGTCGTAATCGGGGAGACGGCGGAGATTGGTGACAACTGCACACTTTACCAGGGCGTGACACTTGGCGGCACAGGAAAAGACCGCGGCAAGCGCCACCCGACGCTTGGCAATAATGTGCTTGTAGGCGCAGGCGCGAAAATCCTCGGTCCGTTCCACGTAGGCGACAATGCGCGCATTGCTGCGGGTGCCGTCGTCCTGGAGGAGATTCCAGCAAATGCGACGGCTGTCGGTGTACCGGCCCGCGTTGTCCGCATTAACGGTGTACGCTCTGCAAGCCTTGACCAAATCCACTACGGCGACCCAGTTTCACAAAAGCTCTGCTATCTGGAGTATGAGACGGCCCGCCTGAAAAAAGAACTGAATACCCTTTGGATGCGTGAAGCGGAAGAGAAGAAGCCAAAAGGGAAAGAACCAGAAAAAGAAAAGCTTCCGGACTTGTGAAAAGATGAGGAGGAATTTGAAATATGAAAATCTACAATACCCTGACACGCCGAAAGGAAGAGTTTGTCCCCATTGCCCCCGGCGAAGCACACATTTATTCCTGCGGGCCGACCGTCTATAACTATATCCACATTGGCAATGCACGCCCAATCTGCGTCTTTGATGTCCTGCGCCGGTACCTGGAATACCAGGGCATGAAAGTGACCTTTGTGCAGAACTTCACGGATATTGATGATAAGATTATCCGCCGGGCGAATGAGGAGGGTACCGATTACCGGACCGTTTCCAGCCGCTATATCCGGGAATACAAGACCGACGCTGCGGGGCTGAATGTCCGCCCAGCCACGGTGCAGCCGCTTGCAACGGAAAATATTGATGAAATCATTTCCATTATCTCCACACTTGTCGGGAAAGGATATGCCTATTCGGTATCCAACGGAGATGTTTATTTTCGCACACTAAAGGACAGGGCATACGGCAAGCTTTCCCACCAGCCGTTGGACGACCTCAAGTCCGGCGCGCGTATTGCCGTAGGTGAGCTGAAGGAGGACCCGCTCGATTTTGCGCTCTGGAAAGGCTCTAAGCCCGGTGAACCAAGCTGGCCGTCCCCATGGGGGCCGGGCCGTCCGGGGTGGCACATTGAATGCTCTGCCATGGCGCGCCGCTACCTCGGC
>DHOL01000030.1:12700-13178 GCA_002410755.1 Ruminococcaceae bacterium UBA5391
GAGCCAATCCGCTTTCTGATGGTTTCTGCCCATTACCGCACGCCAATCAATTACAGTGCGGATATCATTGGGCAGTGCCGTGCATCGCTGGGGCGCCTTTACAACTGCCGTGATAATCTTCGCTTCCTGCTGGAGCATTCTCCGTCCGGTGTGAAACAGGGGGAAGAAGAAATCCGCCGCCGCTTTGAGGGCTACCGAAGCCGTTTTACCGGGTTTCTGGATGATGACCTGAACACCGCCGATGCGCTTTCTGTGCTGTTCGACTTTGCAAAGGATATTAATACCACTCTCACAGCACAGTCTGCGCCGTCCAGGGAGCTGTGCAGTTTTGCGCTCGACTTATTTGCCGAGCTGGCAGATGTCCTTGGTCTGCTTTATGCTGATACCGGGAAGAACAATACACCGGATGAAGAAATCGGGAAGCTGATTTCCGCGCGTGCAAAAGCCCGGAAAGAAAAGAACTGGCCGGAAGCAGACC
>DHOL01000030.1:13411-13805 GCA_002410755.1 Ruminococcaceae bacterium UBA5391
CTGGAGGATACTCCGCAGGGCGTTAAGTGGAAAATTGAAAAATAACTGCGGTGTGTCCTGCTGCACTCGAAGAAGCACCCATATGCCCCCAGAGCATAAACTGCTCTGGGGGTGTTTTCATGCGCGCAAAAAAGCGGAGAACGCTTTTTCCGTTGCTTTGTCTCGGCCCTGGTGTGCTTGCCGCTCTGGCAGACAACGACGCCGGCGGACTGATTTCCTATACCGTTACGGGTGCCGAGTTTGGCTGGGCGGTTTTCGTTCCGCTGACGCTTTGCCTGACGGCTGTCACCTATACGGTGCAGGAGCTTGCCATGCGTCTCGGTGCAGCCTCTGGGCTTGGCTATACTCACCTGCTCCGTGAACGCTGCGGCAAAGGATGGATGATTTTTCAGGT
>DHOL01000030.1:13996-14986 GCA_002410755.1 Ruminococcaceae bacterium UBA5391
GCGGCACTGTTCGTAGAGAATGAGCTGACGTTACTGACGGAATTTGTCGGAATGTCCGCCAGCCTTGAACTGCTTGGGCTGCCGGTTTTTGTATCCGTGGCTTTAAGCGCGGCGCTTGCGCTTTCTGTTGCACTATTCAGTGGATACGCTGCCAAGCAGCACTTCGGCCTTCTGATTGGTCTATTTAATCTGTTGTTCCTTATCCTTGCATGCTTTGCAAGACCTGCTCTGTCTCCGGCAGAATGCGCTGGACTCTGCATGGGGCGCCGGTTTCACTGGTATGCAGCAGCCCTTGTTGGCAATGCAGTGGCACCATGGATGATATTTTACCAGAATGGTGCTTATTCGGAGGAATCACAGCGCGTGGAAAAAATCCGTGAAGGGCGGCGTGATACCCTGATTGGCTGTGTGTGTCAGACATTGATTGCCGCCGCAATGATTCTCATTGGCTCTTCGGTAGGGACACTTCTTCCGGATGCGGAAAACGCGGGTGCACCGGAAATTGCCGCTGCACTGATTTCGCATTTTGGCCCGCCCGCCGGGACGCTGTTTGCACTGGGCCTTTTCGACGCGGGGCTGCTTGCTGCGGTGACAGTATCGCTCTCTTCCTCCTGGAGTATCGCCGAGTCGTTTGGCTGGTCAAAGAGTATGAATGACGACTTCCGTGAAGCGCCTGGATTTTATGGCATCTATGGCTTCAGTGTGCTCCTTGCGGCAACCGCTGCACTTTTCCCTTTCCTGCAGCGCAACGCCGTCTCAGTTTTCGTGCAGGCAGCGGGCGGTGTCCTGATGACGCCAATCCTAATTTTTCTGACAGTCCTGACTTCGAGCCGCGATGTAATGGGGGAAGACGTGAATACGCGGGGCCAGGAAATCCGAGCTTGGTTCTGCGTGGGAATCTTAACGCTTGCTTCGGCCGCTACAATTTTCTTATCAGTCCATTAAAACTGGGGGGATACAATCAATGGGGAAAGAAATCAAGACGAATGT
>DHOL01000007.1 GCA_002410755.1 Ruminococcaceae bacterium UBA5391
CCTGTGCCGCCGCCGCTTGCAACGGAGAAATACTTTTTATTGTTTTCATTGCACCACTTCTTGTAGGTGCCAGCGACAAGGTGCTGGAAGCGTACCGGGTTTGTCGAGT
This sequence comes from Ruminococcaceae bacterium UBA5391, assembly GCA_002410755.1. GTDB lineage: Bacteria > Bacillota > Clostridia > Oscillospirales > Acutalibacteraceae > Thermocaproicibacter. The sequence goes on from DHOL01000007.1 coordinate 110, forward strand.
TGCCAGTAATGGAAACATCCACACCCTCATGCTTCATGATTGCAACGCCTTCACGCACGTCATTTGCACCGTAGCACTTTACAGCAGCGCGCTCGCCCTCGGAGAATGCGCGGGTTTCGACAATCTTCAGTTCATCATTAAAGAAATCGTAATCTGTCTTTACATAGGTAAAGCCATTAATCCGGGAGATAATATAAGCAGCGTCCTTGCCGAGGCCATTCAAAATTACGCGTAGCGGTTTCTTGCGGGCAGAGTTTGCGGAGCGGGCGATGCCGATGGCACCTTCCGCAGCAGCAAAGGATTCGTGTCCGGCGAGAAAGCAGAAGCACTGTGTCTCGTCGCGCAGGAGCATTGCACCGAGGTTGCCGTGGCCCAGGCCGACTTTGCGCAGTTCCGCAACAGAGCCGGGGACAGTAAAAGCTTCAAGGCCGATCCCAATTTTTTCGGCGGCTTCCGAGGCGGACTTCACACCGGTCTTAAGGCCAATAGCACAGCCAAGGGTGTAAGCCCAGACAGCGTTGTCAAACGCAATCTGCTGAACACCCTTCACAATTTTTTCAGGGTTTACACCCTTTGAAAGGCACAGGCTGCGTGCCTCTTCGAGGCTGCCAAGGCCATACTCGGAAAGACACTTCTCGATTTTGGCCATTCTTCTTTCTTTTCCTTCAAACATGACGTCGTTAGCCATTTCGCTTGTCCTCCTTGCAGGCCTTATTCTTCACGCGGATCAATGTATTTTACCGCGTTGTCAAACTGACCATATTTTCCTATATTTTTCTTATAAGCGTCGTTCGGGTTCATGCCGTGGCGGATGTCTTCCATCATTTTACCAAGGCGGACGAACTGATAGCCGATGACCTCATTGTTCTTGTCCAGCCCCAATTTCAGGACATAGCCTTCGGTCATTTCAAGGTAGCGCACGCCTTTTGCACCGGTGCTGTACATGGTCCCAATCTGAGAGCGCAGGCCTTTGCCGAGATCCTCAAGCCCTGCGCCAATCGGCAGGCCGCCTTCGGAAAACGCAGTCTGGCTGCGGCCGTAAACAATCTGCTTAAATAGCTCCCGCATGGCAACATTGATTGCATCACAGACAAGGTCGGTGTTGAGGCATTCAAGGATAGTCTTGCCAGGCAGAATTTCAGCGGCCATGGCTGCCGAATGAGTCATGCCGGAGCAGCCAATCGTTTCCACAAGGGCTTCCTGCACAATACCTTCCTTAATGTTAAGAGTAAGCTTGCAAGCCCCCTGCTGCGGTGCGCACCAGCCGACACCATGAGTCAAGCCGGAAATATCTTTGATATCATAAGCCTTTACCCATTTTCCCTCTTCCGGAATCGGTGCGGGGCCATGTTTCGGGCCCTTTGCGACGACACACATATTTTCCACTTCTGCGGAATAATTCATATCGGTACTCCTTTCGGTTTTTCTGATTTTCCACAACTTTCCCCATTATACTGGATTCGGGGCGGCGTTTCAACATAATAATTAAATTTTTAACAGGCATGGCAGTCCCTTTTAAGGGGAAATTAGCAAATGCTGTGATTTTTCAAAGAAATCTTTTCTTTGAATCGGCAAAGCGCTATAATAAAAGGGCTACAGTTTTGCCGGACGGCATGACTGCGGAAGCGTCTGAACAAGATTTGAACAAGAGAGGATGTTACTCATGGATTTTATTGGGAAAATGGTCCATCGTGCGATGGCTGACAAAAAAACTATTGTCCTCCCGGAAGGGACCGACCGCCGTGTTGTCACGGCGGCGGCAGAAGCGCTGAAGCGCGGCATTGCAAATATTATCCTTCTCGGCAATGAGAAAGAAATCAAGACCGCTGCCGAAGGGCTGGATATCTCTGGAGCCAAAATCGTCGATCCAGCGAACACCCCGCTGCACGACGACTATGCCAAGACTTTCTATGAACTGCGCAAGGCAAAGGGCATTACTCCGGAAAAGGCTGACGAAATGATGCGCGACCTGACTTATTTTGGCGTCATGATGGTCAAGAAAGGCGCTGCGGACGGCATGGTGTCCGGGGCGTGCCATTCTACGGCCAACACGCTCCGCCCTGCCCTCCAGATTATCCGCACAGCACCGGATGCCAAGCTCGTCTCCAGCTTTTTCCTCGTTTCTGTGCCGGACTGCCAATATGGGGAAAACGGGACTTTCGTTTTTGCAGACTGCGCCTTAAACATCAACCCTGACCCGGAAAAATTGTCCGAAGTTGCGATCGCTTCGGCAAAGTCGTTTAAAGCTATTGTTGAAGCGGAGCCGAAGGTTGCCATGCTTTCGTTCTCCAGCCACGGGAGCGGCAAAGACGCCTCCGTTGATAAAGTCGCCGAAGCGGTAAAGATTGCAAAGGAGAAGGCCCCAGGTCTTCTCCTTGACGGCGAGCTTCAGGCGGATGCTTCCCTCGTACCATCCGTCGGTGCTTTTAAAGCACCGGGCAGCCCGGTTGCCGGACATGCCAATGTACTCGTTTTCCCGGACCTTAACTGCGGCAATATTGGTGTCAAACTTGTTGAACGCCTCGCGAAAGCCAGTGCCTATGGCCCAATCCTTCAGGGCATTGCAAAACCGGTCAACGACCTTTCCCGCGGATGCAAGGCCGAGGATATTGTCGGTGTAATCGCAATCACTGCGGTTCAGGCACAACTGCACTCTTAAACCTGCAAGCCGGTGCGGCCCGGCCGGAAAACGAACACCCTTTTTGAGATGTCTGCTTTCCCGGCCGGGCCTTTTCTGGTTCTGTCATAGCAGAATACAGCTTTACACAATGGAAATCCTGTAAAAAATATTTCTCTTGAAAAATTTTCTCATCTTATAAAGGGCAAAGGATATAATCCTTTGCAAGAAATAATCCGGCTTAGTGGATGTTATAATAAATTTGTATGGCATGGATGCCAACGGAAGGGGGGAATATTTTGAAATGTCGGAGTATGGGGCACTGACACCGGAAAAGGTGGTTGAAATACAGGACATTGTCACAGTCCATTATTTTGAATATACCAGTGATTTCTTTTTCCCCGGTGAAGCTCACGATTTTTGGGAATTCCTTTACGTTGACAAAGGACGCGTAGAAGTAGCGGCCGGCGACAAGAACTTTATCCTGAAAAAAGGAATGGCCATTTTTCATAAGCCGTATGAGTTCCATAAGCTTTGGGCAGATGGCGTTGTTGCGCCGAACCTGGTTGTTGTTTCGTTCCACTGCAGCTCGCCTGCGATGAAGTTCTTTGAAAACAGGATCCTTTCGCTCGACGACCAACAACGGGATCTGCTTGGCATAATCCTTGAGGAAGCCGAGGCTGCATTTTCTTCCAATCTTGCCGATCCAAGCCTGAAGAGGCTTACACGCGAAAGCAATGCCCCATTTGGGGCGGAGCAGGTAATTACCGTGAGTTTGGAGCTTCTGCTTATCAGCCTGATTCGCAGGGGAGTCGCTGGGAGCACGCGCATCACCTCCACAATTTGTGAGCAGGCGCAGCAGGACACCTTCGCTGCTGTTGTCGGGTACCTGAACCGGAATATTGGCCGGAAGATTACGCTTGGTGATGTTTGCCGTGACAATCTCTGCGGTTGCTCCATGCTCCAGAAGATTTTCCGTGAAAAAACGGGCGGCGGTGTAATGGAATACTTCGGGAAAATGAAAATCAGCCGCGCAAAGCAGGAAATCCGGGAAGGGAAAAAAAATTTTACCCAGATTGCAAATGGTCTGGGCTATTCCTCCATTCAATATTTTTCGCGTCATTTTAAAAAAATAACGGGTATGACACCTTCGGAATACTCTTCTTCTGTAAAGCTGGTTGCGGAAAATGAGAAAAAATGCCCGATCCTTCTGGATCGCTGAGCATTTTTGCTGCCGAAGGAAAATTATTTGTGCAAAAAATGTGGCAGAAAGGGTATTTATTTTATTTTGCCTATCCGATAGAATAAAACTGTTACAAAAAAATTGAAAAATCGGCACCCGCCGATGAGTCGGATTGGAGTGCCTAAGGGAACGGCGGAAAGCCGTCCGGAAAGGAGAATTGATTCATGAAAGAGCCTGTTCTTGTTGTTATGGCCGCCGGAATGGGAAGCCGGTATGGCGGACTGAAACAGATCGACCCTGTTGGTGACAATGGAGAAATTATTATCGACTTTTCTCTCTATGATGCTGTTCATGCTGGATTTAAGAAAGTCGTTTTTCTAATTAAGCGGGATATTGAGGCGGATTTTAAAGAAATTATCGGGAACCGGATGTCAAAAATCGTAGACGTCCGCTATGCCTATCAGGAGTTGGATGCTTTACCAAAGGGCTGCGCTGTCCCGGCTGTCCGTAAGAAACCGTGGGGGACTGCACATGCGGTCCTCTGTTGCCGTGACCAGATTGATGCACCATTTGCCGTCATCAATTCTGACGATTACTATGGCCGCGAAGCGTTCCGCCTTATCTATAATTATCTTGCACATATGGAGAATCCAATGAGCCCGCATTACGCGATGATAGGCTATCAGCTGGAAAACACGCTGACTGAAAACGGCCATGTAGCCCGCGGAGTCTGCAGTGTTTCTCCGAATGGGTACCTTTCAGATATTCACGAACGCACCCATATTGAAAGGCGTAACGGTGGTGCCGCCTATACGGAAGATGACGGCAAGACCTGGGTAATGATTCCGAAAGGCAGTACCGTTTCCATGAATCTCTGGGGTTTTTCCGAAGCCATCCTTGGCGAAATTGAAAACGGTTTTTCTGATTTTTGGAAAAATGAAGTCTCTGTAAATCCGGAAAAGGCGGAATATTTCCTGCCATCCGTTGTGGATGCACAGCTCAAGGCCGGTACGGCAGATGTCCGCGTACTGCATACGCCGGACCGCTGGTATGGCGTAACCTACCGGAAAGACAAGCCTGTTGTAGTAGAAGCTATGCGCCGGCTGAAAGCGGAAGGCTTTTATCCGGCCGACCTCTGGGAGGAAACAAAATGAAACCGATAACCAATACCATTTTGAATGATACCATTAAGCACTTCCGCTTTGAAGGAAACTTTATCCGGGTATCCTCCTACGGCAGCGGCCATATCAATGACACGTTTGCCGCCTGGTTCCAGCAGGGAGACCATTCTTGCCGCTATATCCTTCAGCGTATCAACACGCATGTTTTCAGTGACCCCGTGAGCCTGATGGAAAATGTCGTAGGCGTTACGAATTTTCTCCGCCGCAAAATTCTTGCAAATGGAGGGAACCCGGAGCGGGAAACACTGAACCTGATTCCAGCCGTGGAAGGCGGATATTATGTGGTAGATGCTGACGGCGGTTACTGGCGTGCCTACCGCTTCATTGAAGGGACGGTAACGCTCCAGCAGGCCCGCAGTCCAAAAGATTTTTATGAATCCGCACGCGCACTTGGAAAATTTCAAATGCTGCTTGCAGATTATCCTGCCGGTACGCTCCATGAGACAATCGCCCGTTTCCACGATACACCGGACCGTATCCGCCAGTTCCATGAAGCTTTGGATGCGGATGCGAAAGGACGTGCTGCCAGCGCAAAACAGGAAATCGGGTTTGTTAAGGCTCGGGAAAAATATACAGGCCTTTTAACTGGTTTGCTCGCACAGAAAAAGCTGCCGCTGCGTGTTACACATAACGATACAAAGCTGAACAATATTTTGCTTGATGAAAAGACCGGCAGGGGCATCTGCCTGATTGACCTTGATACGGTGATGCCGGGCCTCTCCCTCTATGACTTCGGCGATTCCATTCGTTTTGGTGCGTCGACGGCCGCTGAAGATGAGCCTGATCTCTCAAAAGTCCACTTTGATATCAGCCTGTTCGAGGCGTTTACAAAAGGCTATCTTGAGATTGCCGGCAGCGTACTTACCCCAGAAGAAATCGACCATCTTCCTGATGGCGCGAAAATGATGACACTGGAATGCGGGACGAGGTTCCTGACAGACTATCTGAGTGGTGATGTCTATTTTAAAACATCCCGTGAAAACCATAACCTTGACCGCTGCCGCACGCAGTTCAAACTGGTCAGTGAAATGGAGCAGCAGTGGAATGATATGAAGCGGGTTGTTAAGAAGTACTGCTGAAAGTGTTGTTGGCATAGGCGCAAAATACAAGTAGTTGTCCTCTTTTTCCTGACGGAGAGGATATTTGCGGTTCACTAAAGCAGAGAATCTATCTTACAATCAATGTTAAATTGAAAATAAATATTGCATGGCACAATAAAAAAGTATTCCGCCGCAAAGCAATTACGACGGAATACTTTTTGTATTCCAAGGGTACGAAAAATACCAGACAGAACTGTAATAGCTTCCCGTCTAAGTAATTGATGAGAAGCTATTACAAAATTCAGTCCTTAAACTAAAACATCTTAGCACTTGAACTTATTATTATATTTTTTGGTGTGCCCGCGGGAAATTTGAAACCGGGATCTTCTGATTACGGGTTAGTCTTTTCTACGGTTTGTATCCGAACTTTAAGATATTTTCAAAACTGAAATGTTAGCCTGAACAAAAATAGTTACTGAAAATATCTTAAAGTTCGGATA
>DHOL01000075.1:0-7925 GCA_002410755.1 Ruminococcaceae bacterium UBA5391
TTCTCATGGTCAGCTGGGTACCTGGTTCGCCTATGGACTGGGCGGCAATGATCCCCACCGCTTCGCCGATGTTAACCGGTTTGCCGGATGCCAAATCGGCACCATAGCAATGAGCGCAGACGCCGTATTTGGCTTTACATTTGAGAATGGAACGTACTTTGACTGTTTCGATACCCGCATGCAAGATTTTTTGAATATCTTCATCATCCATCATCATGTTGGCTTGTACAAGCACTTCACCGGTCTTGGGATCCACCACATTTTCCGCGGTGAAACGACCGAGAATTCTTTCGCTGAGTTCTTCGATCTTTTCCTTACCGTCGTAAATTTTGGTCATAAGGATGCCATCGGTGGTTCCACAGTCTTCTTCGCGGACGATTACGTCCTGCGAAACGTCAACCAGACGACGGGTCAAATAACCGGAGTCAGCGGTACGAAGAGCCGTATCCGCCAAACCTTTACGAGCGCCACGGGCAGCGATGAAGTATTCGAGAATATTCAAGCCTTCACGGAAGTTTGCCTTGATGGGCAATTCCAGGGTTTTACCGGTAGCAGTAGCCATCAAGCCACGCATACCGGCCAGCTGCCGAATCTGTTTGATGGAACCGCGGGCACCGGATACCGCCATCATGTTGATGGGGTTGTCTTCGGTCAGGTTCTTGTTCAAAGCCTCGGTTACGGCGTTGGTGGCATCTTCCCAAATCTTAACAACACTCTTATGCCGTTCATCATCGGAAATGATACCTTCCGCAAACATATCAAAGACGGCATCCACCTTTTTATCGGCTTCGGCAAGAATGATTTTCTTCTGAGGAGGCACGGTCATGTCGGAAACCGAAATGGTGATCGCCCCGCGGGTGGAGTACTTAAAGCCAAGGGCTTTGATATCATCCAGCACTTCGGCTGTTCTGGTAGGACCGGCGTATTTGATGCAGCGGTCAATGATATCACCCAGCTTGCCTTTGGTCACGGCAAAAGAAATTTCAGGCAACAAGACGTTTTCCCTTTTGGATCTGTCTACCAAGTGGAGGTTCTGGGGGATTATTTGGTTGAAAATCAACTGCCCCAAGGTAGCAACCACCAATCCAGAAACAGTTTCCCCTTCAAATTCGGCAGACATTCTCACCTTGATCCGTTCATGCAAGTGCAATTCACCGTTCTCATAGGCCATGTTAGCTTCATTAAAGTCGCGGTAGATTTTTTTGATCTGATCATCGGGGATAATCTTGTTGGTTTTTTCATAGGTCAGGTAATAGGAACCCAATACCATGTCCTGGGTAGGAACCGTGACGGCTTTACCGTTTACCGGTTTTAACAGGTTGTTGGCAGACAACATTAGGAATCTAGCTTCCGCCTGCGCTTCTGCAGAGAGCGGCACGTGCACAGGCATTTGGTCGCCGTCGAAGTCGGCGTTAAATGCAGAACATACCAGAGGATGCAGTTTGATCGCCCTGCCTTCTACCAACACCGGTTCAAAAGCCTGGATGGAAAGACGGTGGAGGGTAGGTGCACGGTTCAACAGAACGGGACGTTCTTTGATGACGCATTCCAGTGCATCCCAAACTTCGTCATACACTCTTTCCACCTTTTTCTTGGCGTCTTTGATGTTGGAAGCCTTGCCGGTTTCACACAGACGTTTCATGACAAAAGGTTTGAAGAGTTCCAATGCCATTTCTTTGGGCAGACCGCACTGATACAGTTTCAGATCGGGTCCTACCACGATGACCGAACGGCCGGAATAGTCAACACGTTTTCCCAGCAGGTTCTGACGGAAACGGCCTTGTTTACCTCTGAGCATTTCGGACAGAGATTTCAAAGGACGGTTATTCGGACCGGTGACGGCACGTCCGCGGCGGCCGTTGTCAATGAGAGCATCCACGGCTTCCTGCAGCATTCTCTTTTCGTTGCGTATGATAATCTGAGGTGCTTTGAGTTCGATCAATCGTTTCAAGCGGTTGTTGCGGTTAATGACGCGACGATACAAATCGTTCAGATCGGAAGTGGCGAATCTGCCACCGTCCAACTGCACCATGGGACGGATTTCGGGAGGAATCACAGGGATTACGTCCAGAATCATCCATTCGGGGCGGTTACCGGAAAGGCGGAATGCTTCCACCACTTCCAGTCTTTTGATGATTTTCAGTTTCTTTTGTCCGGTTGCGTTGTTCAGTTCGGCTTTCATCTGTCGGGACAATTCGTCCAGATTCAATGCACTCAACAGTTTTTTGACAGCCTCTGCTCCCATGTCTGCATCGAAATCATCTTCAAACCGTTCCCGGGCAAGACGATATTCACTTTCGCTCAGAACCTGGTTCATGCAAAGATCGGTTGAGCCGGGATTGGTGACGATATATTGGGCAAAGTACAACACTTTTTCCAGCAGTTTGGGAGAAATATCCAGCAAAAGTCCCATGCGGGAAGGGATTGCGCGGAAATACCATATGTGAGAAACAGGAGCAGCCAGTTCAATGTGACCCATCCGTTCACGGCGCACTTTGTTGGTGGTAATTTCAACACCGCATTTTTCACATACTTTGCCGACGTAACGAACTTTTTTATATTTGCCACAATGACATTCCCAGTCTTTCATGGGCCCGAAAATGCGTTCGCAGAACAGTCCGTCGCGCTCCGGCTTTAAGGTACGGTAGTTGATCGTTTCCGGCTTTTTCACTTCACCATGCGACCACTCACGGATTTTTTCCGGTGAAGCAAGTCCAATCTTTATGGATTCAAACGTGTTGTTTTCCATGCTCTGGCCCCTTCCTGTCAGACTTTATCGTCATCGGCGTCAAAATTCAGTGTCTCATCTTTCTCGAAAAGCTTGTCGTCAGAGTCCGTTTTTTCTTCGCCGTCATCAATATCACCAGCATAGCCGTCAGAGTCTTCGTTTCCGATTTCTTCATTTTCTTTGCCGTCTTCATTCTTTTCGATGCCTGGCTTATTCGCGTCATTCACCGTCGGGCCCGGCTCCTCATAGTTGCTGTCCTGCGGATTGAATCCAACATCGTCATCGAGGTCCTCGCGAAGGTCAATTTCTTCATTATTTTCGTCCAGGACTTTGACATCCAGTGCAAGAGATTGCAACTCTTTTATCAGCACCTTAAATGACTCTGGAATGCCAGGTGTCGGAATGTTCTGTCCTTTTACAATCGCCTCGTAAGTCTTGACACGACCGACAACATCGTCGGACTTAACCGTAAGGATTTCCTGGAGAGTATAAGCGGCGCCATAGGCTTCCAAAGCCCAGACTTCCATCTCGCCAAAACGCTGGCCGCCAAACTGGGCTTTGCCGCCCAGAGGCTGCTGGGTAACAAGGGAATAAGGGCCTGTAGAACGTGCGTGAATCTTATCATCGACCAGATGATGGAGCTTGAGGTAATACATATAACCGACCGTAATTTCATGGTCGAAATATTCACCGGTACGGCCATCTCTCAGCTTTACCTTGCCATCTGGTTTGATGCCAAGCTTCTGGCCATCCGGGGTTTTAGCAGCTTCTTTCAGACACTGGACAATATCGTCTTCCTGTGCGCCGTCAAAAACCGGAGTCATAATCTTCATGCCAAGCAGTTTTGCAGCAAGGCCAAGATGGACTTCCAGCACCTGGCCAATGTTCATGCGGGAAGGTACGCCCAGGGGATTCAGTACAATGTCAAGCGGTGTGCCGCCCGGCAGAAATGGCATATCCTCCACGGGCAGAATACGTGAAACAACGCCCTTATTGCCATGGCGTCCGGCCATCTTGTCACCTACGGAGATTTTACGCTTCTGGGCAATATAGCAGCGGACTACCTTGTTGACACCAGGGCTCAGCTCATCATGACTGTTCTCACGGGTAAAGACTTTCACATCTACCACAATGCCGTATTCGCCGTGCGGAACCCGCAGGGACGTATCGCGGACTTCGCGTGCCTTCTCACCGAAAATGGCACGCAGCAGGCGTTCCTCGGCAGTCAGCTCCGTCTCGCCTTTTGGCGTTACCTTGCCAACAAGAATATCACCCGCCCGGACTTCGGCGCCAATGCGGATAATACCACTGTCGTCAAGATCGCGGAGCAAATCTTCATTGACGTTTGGAATATCACGGGTAATTTCCTCCGGTCCAAGCTTTGTATCACGGGCTTCGGTCTCATACTCCTCAATGTGAATCGAAGTGAAAACATCCTCACGGACAACCCTTTCACTGATGAGGACTGCATCTTCGTAATTGTAGCCTTCCCACGTCATAAAACCAATCAGGACATTCTTGCCAAGACTGATTTCACCGTCTTTTGTGGCGGGTCCGTCGGCAATTACGTCACCGACATTGACGCGGTCATTCACGGAAACAACCGGGACCTGATTAAAGCAGGTACCCTGGTTGGAACGCAGAAATTTGGTAATATGGTAAATATCGGTCTGTCCGTCGTCTGTTGTGACCTTTACCTCATTGGCACTCACACTCATCACAACGCCTGGATGCTTTGCAAGGATGCAGACACCAGAATCGACGCCGGCCTTATATTCCATACCGGTCCCAACAATCGGGGATTCTGTCTTAAGCAGCGGCACAGCCTGCCTCTGCATATTGGAGCCCATAAGGGCACGGTTTGCGTCATCATGCTCAAGAAATGGAATCATTGCTGTTGCAACAGAAACAACCATTCTTGGCGAGACATCCATAAAATCAGCTTTTTCACGTTCTACTTCGACAAATTCGTCACGGTAGCGGCCATTGACCTTCGCATGAAGAAAATGTCCTTCCGCATCAAGCGGTTCATTAGCCTGAGCAACAACATAATTGTCTTCCACATCGGCCGTCATATAGACGACTTCCTTGGTGACAACCCCGTTCTTTTTGTCGACACGGCGAAATGGAGCTTCCACAAAGCCATATTCATTGATTTTTGCAAAAGTGGCAAGATAGGAAATCAGGCCGATGTTCGGGCCTTCTGGCGTCTCAATCGGGCACATGCGGCCATAGTGCGTATAGTGAACATCACGGACTTCAAATCCTGCACGGTCCCGCGACAGCCCGCCGGGGCCCAAAGCCGAAAGACGGCGCTTGTGCGTCAGTTCGGCAAGCGGATTCGTCTGATCCATAAACTGTGAAAGCGGTGATGAACCAAAGAACTCCCGGATAGCTGCCACAACCGGGCGGATGTTAATGAGGGAATGCGGCGTGAGGGTCTCCAGATCCTGTGCCTGCAGAGTCATGCGCTCACGGATTACACGTTCCAGACGGGAAAAGCCAATGCGGAACTGATTTTGGAGCAGCTCGCCGACAGAACGGATGCGGCGGTTCCCCAGATGGTCAATATCATCAAGGTTACCGAGACCCATAGCAAGGCAGTTAAGATAATTGATGGAAGCAAAAATATCATCAATCGTAATGTGTTTCGGGATCAAATCGTCAATACGTGCGCGAAATTCCTCCTTGATTTCATCATCATTGGAGGTCGAGTCGAGGATTTCGCGGAGAACAGAGTAACAGACACGCTCCCTGACTCCGCATTCCGCTTTCGCATCAAAATCGACATATTTAGAAATATCGACCATGCCATTTGAAATTACATTGACTTCCTTGTTATCGTCACCAACCGATACATAAACAGCTTTCACGCCGGCATTGTCAATATCTTCAGCCTGCTCGTGGGAAATGACTGTGCCTGCTTCCGCCATGACCTCGCCTGTAGACGGGTTCGCAATGGGGCGAGAAATCTTCTGGCCGGAAATACGGCCGGCAAGGTTCAGTTTCTTGTTGTATTTGTAACGGCCAACACGAGAAAGATCATAGCGCCGGGAATCAAAGAACAGGCCGTTCAAATGAGCTTGTGCACTTTCAATGGTAGGCGGCTCGCTTGGCCTTAATTTACGGTAAATTTCAAAAAGGGCATCTTCCATGGTCTTGCATGGGTCTTTCTCAATGGTCGCATTGAGGCGGTCGTCATTACCGAAAAAGTCGCGGATCTGTTCATCCGTGCCGAGCCCAAGCGCCCGGATAAACACTGTAACAGGAATCTTGCGGTTCTTGTCAATGCGGACATAATAGACATCGTTTGAATCCGTTTCATACTCCAGCCATGCGCCACGGTTTGGGATTACCGTTGTGCTGAAAAGCTCCTTGCCTGTTTTGTCATAATCCATCTTATAATAGACGCCCGGCGAGCGGACCAACTGGGAAACAATTACACGCTCTGCGCCGTTAATGACAAAGGTACCACTTTCTGTCATAAGCGGGAAATCACCCATATAGACTTCCGATTCCTTGATTTCGCCGCTCTCCTTATTTAAAAGGCGTGCAGTAACCCTCAGCGCAGCCGAATAAGTGGCATCCCGCTCCTTGCATTCTTCAACGCTGTAATTGGGCTTGTCGGAGTCCAGTTTATAATCCACAAAGTCCAACACGAGGTTGCCGGTATAATCGGTAATGCCTGAAGCTTCCTTCAGCACTTCTTTGAGGCCTTCATCAAGGAACCACTGGTAAGACTTTTTTTGGACCTCAATCAGGTTCGGCATATCCAGGACTTCTTCAATACGTGCAAAGCTCATGCGCGTATTTTTGCCGACCTTTACCGGTTTGAGATTCACCATCGGCTCAATCACTCCATTCATAATTTACGTTCTGCCGCCAGATTCCGGCGTGGAATGGATCGAATCCATTGATGTTTTCAAGATGTTCTTGCCTTTTTGAATCGTATGTGCTATGATAAAAACGAACCAAAAATAGGCATATAAATCTATGATGATGCAGTATATTATTTTATAACAATAAGAAGGCGAAGTCAAGCCTTTTTCGTTTTTTTGTCTTTTTTCTGTGAAATTCTGGCAGAAACAAGTAATCCGGCACCGCTTGGCGCCGGATTTTTTCTATGTATTTAAAAAATCCGCTTCTGAATTATAACTCTGGTTTCTTTTCTTCCTTACCCTGGTTACCATGATCTAGGGAAGCAAATGTATAGGCATCCAGCCGTTGACGCACAAGCTTTGAAATTTCATCGTAGATTTCATGGAAACGGCAGCTTGTTGTATGGGTACAGTTATACTCATCCTGCTGGCAGCGGTTGAGCATATATGGACCTTCCACCGATTCAATTACTTGCCGAAGCGTGATTTTATTTGCACTGCGGGAAAGTGCATAGCCGCCGTGGGCACCTTTATAAGAAACAATTAAACCGTCCGTTACCAGTTTCCGCAGAATTTTCAGAGCAAAGCGGAGCGGAACCTGCGTTTCCCGGGAAATAGAATGGGCATCCATCTTATGCTCGGACCTGGCAAGCGTGTCCACAATGCGGACCGCATAATCCGCTTCAAGTGTCATTACCATCTTAAAGGCACCTCTTCTAATCCAGGAAATCTTTCAGTTTTTTACTGCGGCTCGGGTGACGGAGCTTGCGCAGTGCCTTCGCCTCAATCTGGCGGATACGCTCCCGTGTGACATTAAATTCCTTGCCGACTTCTTCCAAAGTGCGGGAGCGGCCATCCTCAAGGCCAAAGCGCAGGCGCAGGACTTTTTCTTCGCGCGGGGTAAGCGTGTCCAGCACATCGGCAAGCTGCTCCTTTAAAAGCGTATGGGAAGCTGCATCCTGCGGAGCGGGCGCATCATCATCCGGGATAAAGTCACCAAGGTGGCTGTCCTCCTCTTCGCCAATAGGCGTCTCAAGCGAAACCGGTTCCTGTGCAACGCGCATGATCTCGCGTACTTTGTCTGTTGGCATGTCCAGTTCGGCAGCAATCTCTTCTGCCGTTGGCTCATGGCCGTTCTGGTGCAGGAGCTGGCTCGAAACCTTTTTCACTTTGTTGATGGTCTCAACCATATGAACCGGGATGCGGATTGTACGCGCCTGATCCGCAATCGCGCGGGTAATAGCCTGACGGATCCACCATGTTGCATAGGTGGAAAATTTAAACCCTTTGGTGTAATCAAACTTTTCTACAGCCTTAAT
>DHOL01000075.1:8159-14436 GCA_002410755.1 Ruminococcaceae bacterium UBA5391
ACGTTTTGCAATGCTGACAACAAGGCGAAGGTTTGCTTCCGCAAGTCGCTTCTTTGCAGCTTCATCGCCGTTTTTGATCCGCACTGCAAGGTTGATTTCCTCTTCTGGCGTCAGCAGGGGTACACGTCCAATCTCTTTGAGGTAAACCTTTACTGGGTCATCAATAGCGATTCCCTCGCTACTGAGAGCAGTTTCAAGGGCCTTGGATTCTTCCCCGCTCTGTGCATCGGTGTCAAGATTATCTATGGAATCGTCACCGAAATCCTCAACGATTTCAACCCCCTGTGCTTCCAGAGTATCATAGAATTTTTCGATTTGCTCCGGCTCAAAATCCAGTTCACCAAGCGCGTCCAGGATTTCTTTCGTCGTAAGCTGGCCCTTGCTCTTGCCCTGCTCGATCAGTTCCCTGATGACCGTTTTCTTATCAGGCACTGCCATATTAGCCCTCCTATTTCTTATTCTGCTTCTGCCGTTTCAGGTTTTCAAGATAATTTTCTATTTCCCGTGGCAGCGCCGCAGCGGCGCTGCCTAACATTTTCTTTTCTTTTTCCTGAAGAATTACATTGATATACTCCCGTGCATCGTCCGCTCCCGCAGAAATGTCGTCACGCCGTGCAAGGATTCCGGCAAGATAAGCGGTTTCATCCTGTGTAAAAGCTGAAGAAAGGCTTGTAAGGCTTATAGATTCTCCAATTTTCAGTCTTCCCACGATTTGTTCATATACACGGCGATTAAAGCTTGTAATGAATTTTTCCGGCGGAAGGGCTCTGAAAACAGGGCCAACGCTTTCCGGATTTTTCATCAGATAGACAATAAGTGCCTCTTCAGCACTTGCAGCCCGAAGATTATCGGCTTTTTCCGGGTTAATGCTGTCCCGGTAACCAGCCGACTGACGGCGGATTTCACGGAATTCGTTTTGCCGCTGTTTTCGTTCGATCTTGCGGCTGCCAGACTCAACCTGCGCAAGTAGGGTTGAAGTTTCAATCCCCGTCTCTGCGGCAACTTTTCCGGCATAGACTTCCCGTTCCACTTTGTTTTCCAGCGAAGCCAACACTCCCGTTGCACCGCGCAGGTAGGCAACACGCCCTTCCGCAGTCTGAAGGTTGCAGCCTTCCCTTGCTTTTTTAAGACGGTATTCCACGTCGTTCCCGCAGCTTTCCAGCATCTGCTTAAAGCGCACAGGCCCGTAGGCTTTTATGTATTCATCTGGGTCTTTTCCCCCTTCAATAGTCAGGACACGCACCAGAAGGCCTGCAGCCCGCAACAGCGGAATTGCCCGGGAAGCAGCTTTCTGCCCTGGCCCGTCGGAGTCATAGGAAACAATGACCTCTTTTGCATAGCGGGACATCAGCCTCGCCTGTGATGGCGTAAGGGCGGTCCCGAGCGTTGCAACAGCGGAAGAAAAGCCTGCCTGATGCATTGAAATCACGTCCATATAGCCTTCGCAGAGAATCAGGCGGTCATGGTTTCCATTCTTGGCAAAGTTCAGTGCAAACAGCATATCCCCTTTACTGAAAACTGGTGTTTCAGAAGTGTTGAGATACTTAGGCTTGTCATCACCGAGCGTCCTCCCGCCGAAAGCGACTACATTGCCGCGAAGGTCGATAATCGGGAACATGACGCGGCCATAAAACCGATCGACGGCCCTTCCGCTGCGCCCTTGAAATGCAACATTCGCAAGAATCATTTCCTGCTGGGTAAAACCCTTTCGCTCCAAATAATTAACAAGGGCATAGCGCCCGGGCGGTGAATAGCCAAGTCCAAAATGACGGATTGTCTCCGGCTTGAGGGCACGGCGGGCAAAATACTCGCTTCCAGCCCTGCCCGCCTCGGAAGTAAGCACACCATAGTAAAAGCGAGCCGTTTCGCGGTTAAGGGAAAGGATGCGTGTCCGAAGTTTAGCCATGCCATCATCCCTGCGGCTTTCAGGAACCGTAAGCCCCGCACGCTGCGCGAGAAACCGCACTGCTTCCAGATAATCTAAATTTTCAATCTTTTCAACGAATGTAATAACATCGCCGCCCGCACCGCAGCCAAAACAGTAGAAGGATCCATTATCCGGATAAATATTGAACGACGGTGATTTTTCGCTGTGAAACGGGCAAAGGCCCACTAGATTTTTGCCGCTTCGTTTCAAAGTAACGTAATGCGACGCAATCTCGGCAAGGTCACTGCGGGCCTTTAGCTCCTGCAAAAAAGAACCCGGCAGCGGCATAATTTCACCCTCTTTCAAACACAACAGCCAGTTGTAGTTTACTGCTTCCAGGCTTTCGGAACAAAAATTGTCTCAAAGAGTTGAACCGCAAAATGATCCGTCATGCCGGCAATATAATCGCAGGCAGCACGCTCGCACCCCTCTTTTTCCGCTATCGGGCGCAAATCTTCCGGCAGGTTTTCCGGTCTCAGGGAATATTCATACAGTGCAGCAATCAAACCGGGAACCTTTTTTTCTTCAGACTTTGCATAAGGATTGCAGTAAACGTTGCTGTTCAAAAAAATGCCAAATTCCTGAAAAGCAACTTTGACATCCGGCGCCATGTCAAGCTTTTCGGGGGTACTGTGTTCCACGACGGAATGGACCAAGGTATCAATGCGTTTCGATTTGCTTGTCCCAAGCACACCGGTAATGCTTGTCGGGATATTGCTTTCCGTCAGCATACCCGCACGTTCCGCATCGTCAATATCATGGTTCAGGTAGGCAATCCGGTCCGCAAGACGAACAATGCGGCCTTCAGCGGTACTGGCCTGCGGGCCTGTGGTATGGTGAAGGATTCCATCCCGCACCTCATAGGTCAGGTTAAGGCCCTTCCCGCCTTTTTCCAGCTTTTCCACAACGCGAACACTCTGTTCGTAATGACGGAACCCTCCGGAGACAAGGTCATTAAGCGCCCGTTCTCCCGCATGGCCAAACGGTGTATGCCCAAGATCATGCCCAAGTGCGATTGCTTCCGTCAGGTCTTCATTCAATAGCAGGGCGCGCGCAATAGTCCGCGCAATCTGTGAAACTTCAAGGGTATGTGTGAGACGGGTTCGGTAATGGTCGCCTTCCGGCGAAAGGAAAACCTGTGTTTTATGTTTTAGCCGCCGGAAGGCTTTACAATGTATAATTCGATCGCGGTCGCGCTGATAGGCCGTGCGCAGGGAACATTCTTTTTCCGGGATATTACGGCCGTGCGTATATCTGGAAAGTGCTGCCCCTGGAGCTAAAATTTTTTCCTCCAGCTCTTCCGTGCGTTCCCTTACATTCATCCTGGCACCTCCCTGCCGGAAGGATTGTCCTTCTATCAAGATATACGCAAAAAGGATGCCTCTCTCCTGTTTTCAGACAAAAAAACTATAAAATCCGGTAAAATTTTTTTGCAAGTAGCTTCGCCGAGCAGTTTCCGCAGGTAGCATCCGCAAGGGCAGCCCGAAATACATTTGCCTTTTCACACGGAACATGGAAATTCAACGCAACATGCTCCCCAAATCCAGTCATGTCAACAGAACCGCCACACTCTGTAATTGTTTGTAGGACTTTTCCGTACTGACTGTAATCGCAGAAAAGTGATTCCTGCAAACAGGCACCCATCCGCACGGGTTCCGCTGCTTGCAGGGCAATGGATGCACCATGAGAATAGGCCCGGATCAAGCCGCCTGCACCGAGCAGGATACCACCAAAATAGCGCGTTACAACAACAGCCATATCTGTTACGCCGGATTTTAACAGGACATTCAAAGTGGGAACGCCTGCTGTTCCCTGCGGTTCGCCGTCATCAGAACAGTGTCTTGTCTGTCCTTCCCGCAGGACGTAGGCATAAACATTATGGGTTGCCTCTCGGTGCATTGCCCGGACACTTTGGATAAATTTCCTTGCTTCTTCCTCTGTGGTAATGGGTTTTGCCCGGCCAATAAAGCGGGAACGGCGCTCTGTAAATTCCGCCTCGGCTTCGTGCAGGATTGTACTGTATTCTTCCAATTTCAACCCCCCGGGAAAAAATAAGCGGCGCCTTTTGGGCGCCGCTTCTGCTGCCAAGAAACAGAATCACTTATCCAGGCCGTAGCGTTTCTTAAATTTATCAACACGCCCGCTTGTATCTACCAGTTTCTGCTTGCCCGTAAAAAATGGATGGCATTTTGAGCAGATTTCAACGTGAATATCTTTTTTGGTAGACCTTGTATGAATCACGTTGCCGCATGCGCACGTGATGGTTGTCTCCTGATAATCGGGATGAAGGTTCTTTTTCATAGCTGTCACCTCTTCTAATACAATCTGCTGCATAACAATGAAGATTATAACATAGCCTGGAACGGATTGCAAGAAATTTTTCCACCCGGGACGGCATCCCTGTATAAAGGACATAAGGCGTCTAAAGAGTCAATCCACGGCTTTACCTAAACTGCCAAAAGCTTCAGGAATTGCTTCGGTTAGAAAGATAGGCGACATATTCTTCAAGACACATGGAGTATTCACGCATTTTCAGGGCGTTCTCCACACCAACATAGCGAAAATGGGAGGGGTTAGGGCTGGAACCCGTAACATTCTCCTTATCTGCCGGGTAGCGGAGCACAAAGCCGTAATTCACACAGTTGCTTACAAGCCAATGGTACTGCTTTGTTGCGCTAAAATCTCCATCGCCTCCCGGACCGGCAGTAGAAAACTCAACTGCAAGGCCAGTCTGATTCTCATTGCATCCGCTCCGGCCGACTGTGGAAAGCGCTTGGTTTTCCGCAAATACTTGGGTCTTTTTCTCAGAAACTATCAGGCGCTTGACTTCAGCCTGATAAAGTTGCTCCTGCTTTTCGCCGCTGATATAACCGCCCGTCAGTTTTAGCGGATAGCCAGCTGATTTAGCAGCATCCATCATTTTTTTTAGCTGTGGTACAATATTGGAATCAACCTGAGTACCGTCAAATTCCACCAACTGTGGTTTATAATTATCCGGAATTTTTTTCCCGGAGTTAACAAGCATCAGGAAATCCGTTGCAGGTGCTTGAGAAGATGCTTTTTTAGCTAGCGCTGAGGAGACAAGCTGTGCAATTTCTTTTTTGGCCATATTCTCCTCACCTTTAAACTGCCTCCATACTAAGAAGACACCAGCCGCAACGGAAAGGCAAAGAAAGACTGCAATAACCGTCATTACAATATGCAGTTTTTTAACTTCATTGGTTTTGTGCCAGTTCAGACGGCTTTTTACCACCTTTTCCTCCCTGTTCTTCACAGCAGATTCTCCTTTCCGACGGGTTTTGGCATTTTTATTTATATTATAATAATATTATAATAGATTAGGGTAATTTGCAACAGACTGATTTTTCCTTCCCTGCGTTTTGTCTGATACCGGCTCTCATTGATTTGCAGACGGTTCCCGTGTTATGATGTTTTTGTTGCCGGTTCATTTCCGGATTCTATCCCCCCCTCCGAAAATCAGTCAACTGAAATGAGGTTTTCAACATGAGAAAAACAAAAATTATTTGTACTCTCGGCCCTTCCACAGATGATGAAAATATCCTCCGGCAGATAATGCTGAGTGGCATGGATGTTGCACGGCTGAACTTTTCGCATGGCACTCATGAAGAGCATAAACGTCGGGTTGATGCTGTAAAAAAGCTCCGGAAGGAGCTTGGCCTGCCGGTTGCCCTGATGCTTGACACAAAAGGGCCTGAAATCCGTACCGGTGACTTTTCCCACCCTGTCGAGCTGAAGACCGGAGATTCCTATACGCTGACAACACGTCCAGTTCCCGGAACGGAGAAAATCTGCTCAGTCTCCTTCAGCCGCCTGCCTTATGAAGTTGCCAAAAACTCCCGAATTTTAATTGATGATGGACTGATTGAGCTTCAAGTGGACTCGATAGCCACCACAGATATTTTCTGTACCGTTATGAATGGCGGGCAGATTTCTTCCCATAAAAGCATCAATATACCGGGAATTACCCTCTCCCTTCCTTTTATTAGTGAAAAAGACCGGCAGGACTTAGCCTTCGCCGCACAGGAAGACTTCGATTTTATTGCGGCATCCTTTACACGCAGCGCACAGGATGTCATCGGTCTGCGCAAAGAGCTGGAAAAGCTTAATTGCCACAAAATTCAAATTATTTCAAAAATTGAAAACGCCGGCGGCGTCCAGAATATCGACGACATTATCCGCCTTTCTGACGGCGTAATGGTTGCACGCGGTGACCTTGGCGTGGAAATCCCGCTCGAAGAGATTCCAATCATTCAGAAAAAAATTATCCGCAAAGCCCTCAGTGCCGGCAAGGAGGTTATTACCGCTACGCAGATGCTGGATTCCATGATT
>DHOL01000075.1:14718-15029 GCA_002410755.1 Ruminococcaceae bacterium UBA5391
CATTATGCTTTCCGGTGAAACGGCCGCCGGCGCCTATCCAGTCCTTGCCGTCCGTACCATGGCAAAAATTGCGGAACGCACAGAAGCGGACATTGATTATGCAGAACGGTTTCGCCGGTGTGAAATCTGCCTGCACCCGGATGTCACTACGGCAATTTCTCATGCAACCTGTACAACGGCACATGATCTCGGTGCAGCAGCTATTCTCACCGTTACAAAATCGGGCCACACGGCACGCATGATCTCCCGCTACCGCCCAAGCTGCCCAATCATCAGCGGCACAACAGACCTTACCGTTCTGCGCCAGATGA
>DHOL01000075.1:15221-18089 GCA_002410755.1 Ruminococcaceae bacterium UBA5391
ACGACGCTCTTCCGATCTACCTTACCGTTCTGCGCCAGATGAATCTCTGCTGGGGCGTTGTTCCCATCATGGTGGAAGAGCAGAACAGTACAGAAAAGCTGTTCTGCAATGTCATTAACGCTGCGGAAGGCACCGGGCTTATCAGGGACGGTGACCTTGTCGTAATTACGGCAGGGGTTCCGCTCGGCATGTCCGGCACAACAAACCTGCTGAAAGTCCAGATTGCAGGCAGCGTGCTGGTTACGGGGACCAGTGCGGTAAAGGGTTCCGTCTCTGGCAGAGTCTGTGTCTGCAAGACACCGGAAGCAGTCAAAAAGCTGTTCTCCAAGGGCGACATTCTCGTTATTCCTGATACGACAAACGAACTGCTGCCATACCTGAAATCTGCTTCCGCCATCGTGACGGAATGCGAAGGAATAAACTCCCATGCCGCCGTAACCGGGATAACACTTAACAAGCCGATTATAACCGGCGCAAAAGATGCAACCCGCATTCTGCGCAGCGGCATGACTGTAACAGTAGACGCGTCCCATGGTATTGTTTACAGTAGAAAGCAGGCATAAGGCCTTCCCTTTTCAGTGTTCCTTTTTCAGCAGCAAAAGCGCCATCAGATAGCAGGCAGCAAACAGAAGGGTAAAATTCCATTTGGAACGTAGGAGAACAAAAAGCCCCGCAGTAGCAAGTGGAAAAAGCACGCAGAAAGAAATCACCGAAACAATTTTCTCCGCCTTTTCCTGGCTCATTTTCAGGCAAAGCAGGGAATAGAGTGCCTCACCTCCATCAAGCGGCGCAATCGGGAGAATATTCAGCGCAAACAACAGTAAATTAGCTGCCGGATATGGATTGGTATCCCCGCAAAAGCAGCAGCAAAGGCCAAACGCTGCCAGATTTGCAAGCGGTCCGGCAAGGGAAACCAGGGCATCCCGGCCATAACTGCGATTTTCCCCCGGCCGGACAATATCAATGCCAAATGCCGTAAAGCGGATTTCACGGGGCATTTGCCCCGTGAATTTCATTACAGCAAGGTGTGCAGCCTCATGGAACGCAGCACACACGAGCCCGGCAGCCACCGTTCCGCTCTGGTCAAGGGTAAGCAGCAAAGCGACAGCCGCCAGGAATGGAACTCCAACGGAAACGCGGCATCTGCCAACACAAAATGTCACAGGGCGGTTTTTCCGCTGACTGAACGGGATTCTGCGGGTGAAGACACGCTGGACTGCGAGCTTTCAGTTGACGACGAGGCTGTTCCTGCCCCTGCCACGTGGTTCCACAGCCCGACGACGGTATGTTTTACTGTACTGGACTGTTCTTCAGTAATCAGGGAATCATTTACTGCTGAGAAATACCATGCGCGCACTTTTTCATAGTCCCCGCTGCCGGAAAAGCGCAGGGCAACCGCCGCCGCAAGCACAATCAGACTTCCAATGACCTGGATCGCCGTCAAAAGTTTAGTATTGCCACGCCGTTTGTCTTTTTCGCGTTCTTCCTGCTCAAATTCACTTTCCTCGTCATCCTCTTCCTCACCATCATCTAAATAGTCTTTTTCATCTGTGTACTCATCTTTTGCGTATTCATCTTTCATCGTTCTGCACTCTCCTTGCCGACTAACCTGTACCATTCGTATGAGGCAGCAGAGCAGGACAGAACCCAGGAAGAACAAAAACCGCCGCGGATTCTCCGCAGCGGTTTATCTTTTTCCGATTCACAAGACTTACGGTTTGGAATGGATATAGGCATCAATAGACTTCGCGGCATCCTTTCCGCCACCCATTGCCAAGATAACTGTAGCGGCACCGCTTACAGCATCACCGGCAGCGAAAACGCCTTCGCGCGATGTAGCCATGGACTTGTCCTTAACGACGATGCAACCATGGCTGTTTGCTTCAAGTCCGTTTGTCGTTGTGCGAATAAGCGGATTCGGCGTGTTGCCAAGAGCCATTACGACGGTGTCAACCGGGATTTGAAAATTGGAGTCTTCAATGGGAATTGGTTTTTTGCGGCCGGAGGCATCCGGTTCACCGAGCTTCATGCGGACGCACTCAATCGCCTCGACCTTACCCTTATCATCGCCAATAATCCTTACCGGGTTGCAAAGGAGATTAAACTCGACGCCTTCCTCCTTCGCATGGTGGATTTCTTCCCGGCGGGCGGGCATTTGCTCTTCTGCCCGGCGGTAAATAATATAAACATGTTCTGCCCCGAGGCGGAGTGCCGTGCGGGCAGCGTCCATTGCAACATTTCCGCCGCCGACAACAGCCGCGTTCTTCGGGCGGATAATCGGCGTGTCATATCCGTCAAGGTACGCTTTCATCAGGTTTACTCTGGTTAAAAATTCATTGGCAGAGTAAGTGCCGACCAGGCCTTCGCCGGGGATATTCATAAAGCTTGGCAGGCCCGCGCCCGTCCCGATGAAAATGGCCTCAAAGCCCATTTCAAACAGCTCGTCCACGGAAAGCACCTTGCCCATTACCATATCGGTCTGAATTTCAACACCCTTTTCCTTCAGCGCGTCGATTTCCTTCTGAACAATTTCCTTCGGAAGACGGAACTGCGGAATACCGTACATCAACACGCCGCCGGCGGCGTGCAGGGCNNGTTCTTCGGGCGGATAATCGGCGTATCGTAATCCGGCCTGTATGCCTTCATCAAATTGACGCGTGTGAGGAATTCGTTGGCCGAGTAAACACCCACCAAGCTTTCACCAGGAATATTCATAAAACTCGGCAGTCCTGCGCCGGTTCCAATAAAGACTGCCTCAAAGCCATTCTCAAACAGCTCATCAACAGAAAAGACCTTGCCGATCACCATATTGGTTTCAATCTGAACGCCCTTTCCCCTCAGAGCGTCAATTTCCTTCTGCACAATTTC
>DHOL01000075.1:18369-18537 GCA_002410755.1 Ruminococcaceae bacterium UBA5391
CCGGCAGTATGAAGAGCTTCAAATACCGTAACGGAATAACCCATCGCGGCAAGATCCCCTGCACAGGTAAGGCCGGCAGGGCCGGAACCAACGACGGCAATTTTATGCCCATTCGGCTGGACACCTGCTTTTTCTTCTTTCCCATGCTTCATGTGCCAGTCCGCGGCA
>DHOL01000067.1:0-1474 GCA_002410755.1 Ruminococcaceae bacterium UBA5391
TTTCATTGTCTTTTCAGATCTTTCGCGCGCATATGTTGCCATCCAACGCAGGCCGAGAGTCTGCCTTCTTTCCGGGCGAACCTCTATTGGGACCTGATAAGTGGCACCACCAACACGGCGGGCTTTTACTTCAAGGGATGGCATAACATTTTCCATTGCCTGCTCGAAAACTTCAAGCGGCTCCTTACCCGTCTTATCTTTTACAATACCAAATGCGCCGTAGACGATCTTCTGGGCTACGCCCTTCTTGCCGTCATACATAATGTTGTTGATCAGGCGTGTGACCAACTTGGAATGATAAAGTGGATCCGGCAAAACATCGCGCTTTGCAGTTGAACCTCTTCTTGGCACTTTACTTCCCTCCTTCACAAAAATGAATTCATCGGTACTCGAAAGCGACATAACTCCCGTGGCCAATACAGAGGCGCTTTTCTCTATAATTAAACGCATCTGCATTCTGTTTTTTAACATGCAGCCGTCAGGTTTCTGTCAGTTGGAACGGACCGTGCTGATTATTTTTTTACAGCACCGGCCTTTGGCCGTTTTGCACCATACTTTGAGCGGGCCTGCATGCGCTGAGCGACGCCCTGTGCATCCAAAGTGCCGCGAATAATATGGTAACGGACACCAGGCAGATCCTTGACACGTCCGCCGCGGATCANNTCCCGTGGCCAATACAGAGGCGTTAATCTATCAAATAAACGCCGCTGCATTCTGTTTTTCAACATGCACAACCATGCAGCCGTTCGGTTTCTGTCAAAAAGCAACCGACAACACTACTACTTTGCTGCTTTTGCGGCGCCGGCTTTGGGCCTTTTTGCACCGTATTTGGAACGGCCCTGCATACGTCCGGTTACACCTTGTGTATCCAGCGTCCCACGGATAATATGGTAACGGACACCAGGCAGATCCTTAACACGACCACCGCGGATCATCACTACACTGTGCTCCTGAAGATTGTGGCCAACACCCGGAATATAGGCACTGACTTCAATTCCATTGGAAAGCCTGACTCTTGCGACTTTTCTGAGGGCAGAATTCGGCTTCTTCGGGGTAGCAGTCTTTACAACAGTGCAAACACCGCGCTTCTGTGGAGAATTCTGGTCAACCGGAATTCTCTTCTTGGAATTCCAACCTTTTAGAAGAGCCGGAGCCTGCGGCTTTCTTGCCGCCACCTGTCTTCCTGTCTTTACCAACTGATTAAAGGTAGGCATAGTACACCTCCTCACATAATTATTTATGTTAAGCGGCAAAATGCCGCATAACAACAAACTAAACGCCTGCTTAACCGTTTACACGGAAAACATGCCGTCACAATTCGTTAGTATAGCACTATCCCTCATTGTTTGTCAAGTTTCCGCCAGCCGGTTCTATTTCTGTCGCGTTATAGCACTTCATACCGGTTCCAGCAGGGATCAGCTTCCCGATAATGACATTTTCCTTAAGGCCGAGCAGCGGGTCAACCTTGCCTTTG
>DHOL01000067.1:1662-3399 GCA_002410755.1 Ruminococcaceae bacterium UBA5391
CAGCGGGTCAACCTTGCCTTTGATTGCAGCATCAGTCAGCACGCGTGTTGTCTCCTGGAACGATGCAGCGGAAAGGAAGGAATCCGTTGCAAGCGAAGCCTTGGTAATACCCAGAAGCACCGGCGACGAAGTCGCTTCCTTCAGGCCTGTTTCACCTGCGGCAATTCGGTTGCGCACGATTTCATTTTCCTCTTCCAGTTTATTTTTCTCAACCAAGGAGCTAGGCAGAAGCGTCGTATCCCCCGCATCTTCAACACGGACTTTTTTAAGCATTTGGCGAACAATTACTTCAATATGCTTGTCGTTGATATCAACGCCCTGCATCCGGTAAACTTTCTGGACCTCATCAATCAAATAGTCCTGAACTGCATGGATACCCTTTATGGCAAGAATATCATGCGGGTTAACCGAGCCTTCTGTCAATCGGTCACCTGCCTTAATTTCATCGCCTTCCTTGACAATAATACGCGAGCCATACGGGAGCAGATAAGACTTGCTCTCACCTGTCTCTGCATTGGTGATGACTGCATGGTGACTCTTTTTAACTTCTTCAAAGGAAACTGTTCCGGCTATTTCACTGATAATCGCAAGGTGTTTTGGTTTACGTCCTTCAAAAAGCTCTTCTACACGGGGAAGGCCCTGTGTAATATCTTCGGCATTGGCCACACCGCCGGTGTGGAATGTGCGCATGGTAAGCTGTGTGCCAGGTTCACCAATGGACTGCGCAGCAATAATGCCAACAGCCTCACCGACTTTCACGGGCTTTCTGGTCGCGAGGTTCTCACCATAGCACTTCCTGCAAACACCATGTTTGGAGCGGCAGTTTAAGATAGAGCGAACGCAGATGTGGGTAACACCATGCGCCTCAATCAAGTCTGCATCGGCATCATCCACCATCTTATCTTTTGAAACAAGGACTTTTCCGGTTTTCTCATCGACGAAATCCTTGACCAAATAGCGCCCGATCAGACGTTCATGGAACGGCTCAATCACATTGTCACCGTCTTTGATGTCAGCTACCTCAAGACCATCGGTTGTGCCACAGTCATCCTCACGGATAATGACATCCTGGGAAACATCGACAAGCCGCCTCGTCAGATAACCTGAATCTGCCGTGCGCAGTGCTGTATCGGCAAGGCCCTTTCTGGCACCGCGGGATGAAATAAAGTACTCAAGGATATTGAGGCCTTCACGGTAGTTGGAACGGATAGGAATTTCAATCGTCTTGCCGGATGTGTTCGCAATCAGGCCACGCATACCTGCCAACTGGCGAATCTGGCTCATGGAACCGCGGGCTCCGGAATCAGCCATCATGAAGATTGGGTTGTAGCGGTCAAGGTTCTTTTGCAGAGCAATGGAAACATCATCCGTTGCCTTGTTCCATGTCTTCAGGACAGCATTATAGCGCTCTATGTTGGAGAGCAGGCCCATCTTGTACTCTTCGGAAACTGCATCGATTTTTTTCTCTGCAGCATTGATAATGCTCGCCTTCTGTGGTGGAATCGTTGCATCACTGACGGAAACTGTAAGGCCACTTTTCGTGGAATACTTGTAGCCCTGAGCCTTGATCGCATCCAAAACCTCGCTCGTCCGCGGGACACCATGGACATTAATGCAGCGGTCAATAATCTGGCCAAGCTGCTTCTTTCCAACGAGGAATTCGATCTCCAAACGGAATTTATTCTCCGGTTTAGAACGGTCAATAAAGCCAAGGTCCTGCGGAATCGGGCGGTTAAA
>DHOL01000040.1:0-2686 GCA_002410755.1 Ruminococcaceae bacterium UBA5391
TGGAATCAATCCGTCGCTGCCGAGCGATGCCACACCATTTGCTTTTCCTTTTTCTGATGCAAGCACCGCCTGATAGGCCCCGCCGCCTGCCGTTGCGTTCCAGAGCATTCCGCTGCCGCCTCTGACACCGCTTTTCCCGGTATCAAGGGCAGCAACAGGCTCACCCGGCTGAAGCCGGTCTATTTGCAGGTCTGCTTCATTCCCTCTTTTTATTTGGATTGCCATCTGGCTTCTCCCCTTTCTCCGGCTCCGTCAGCATTTTGATTACCATGTTTACCGAGTTGTCGATTGCCAGCATGTTCATGAGATTATTGCGTCCGGACTTCACGTCAAGCTGTTCCAGCAGCGCGCGGGTATTAGTAAGCTCCAATACTGCACGGGCAACGGTTTCATCGTTCATAAAACGGGCTCCTTTCTTTATTTGAAAATAAGCATAAAAATAGTGCCTTTTGGTGTTTATCAATGGTGGTTTGATTAAACCTTTCGGCCGTGATTTTCCAAATGGCAAGTAATTACGTCCAATATCCTGCCGTGAGAGTCTAAACAAACAGGAGTCTTAACCGTTATGTTTTTCTTTTTGCTGCCTTTGAGTGTCTGCTCATAGGCGGCGATTTCTTTTGGCTCGCCCTCAAAAATGATTTTCATAACGAGGTATCCTTTCTTAAAAATAAGTATAAAAATAGTGCCTCCCGGCACTTCTTGTAAAATTACCCTTTTGATCCCTTCCGCGAGTAAAAAGAGGGCCGCTGGGATATTCTCAGCGGCTGATTTTTTCCTTGAAATACTTTGCGATATAGCCGAGGTCTATTCCTACATTTTTGAGATCATACCGCAGGCAGGCCAAATGCCCTTTCAGGCTTAACTGTATTTTGCCTGCTTTCATGGCATCGTCAAACGCTTTTGATACTGGCATATTAAACACATCCTTTCTAAAAATAAGTATGAAAAAGCGCCGCATTGCTGCGACGCTTAAGAAATGTGAATTAAATCAATATCTGCTTTTTGAACTAGCCTGCTTTGCTTTAAACGCTTTCAGCGCAGCCTGACAGGCTGTAGACTGACTTGGTGGAACGGTTCCGGCGTCTCCACCGAGTTGTTTGCGAAGCGGAAAATATTCGGGTTCTGTCGGCTGCACATATCTTCCTGTATCAGGATTCACAATACAATAGTAAAGTACATTTCGTTTCATGTGCTCCACTTCTGACGAATTGCTTTCAGAATTTAAATTTGCCTTGCTAGACTGTACCTTTTTATCTGTTTTCGGTGCAGAATCTTCCACTGATGATGCCTCCGTTTCAGAGGCAGAGGAAGCCTGAGATTGAGGCAAGCTTTCAGCAGCAGTGCTGGTATCTATACTGACAACGCCCGATACAACAGCAGAGGATGCCGCAGATGTCCGATGCGCAATCTGATCGGCATACGCATATCCCCCAGCTCCCGCAATAATTACACCGCTGATAATCAGCGTAATCAGTTTATCCCTTGCCATTTTCAACAGAAATCACCTCTGCCTATATCATAGCATATTTTCCAAATTTTGCAATACTTAACCATTTGTTGCAATTCCACCATCAAGGCACAGGGTAAATACTCCACCATCTGCTTTTCTCAAATCTACAGTCCCATACGATCCGTTTGAAAAATATTGACCATTGTCGGTTATAACAAGCGAATTGTTACCATGCCCCAACATAAAGAATGCATCTTCAGCAGAAAAAGCCGTCTCATGCTCGCCATTCCCTGTTGCCCTATTAAATCTAATTGTCCCGTGATTATTCGCATCGTTAAACATTTCCAGCGCATTGGAAGCTTCTCCGCTTTCTGTGTTCGAGCGTAGCGCTAAGTCTCCTGTCGATGCAGCATCGGTTTTGTAAGAACCAAGGCTGTCTTTTTCGTTCTGCATAATTAGGAAAAAGCCGCCCGGCATTTGTTGACTGCTTAGCAGCAACCCTTTCCCTTTATAGCCATCCGAATAGGTTAATGTCCCTATCTTCGCTGCCACATCCGTTGCTCCGTCTTCCGATGACACGAGCCGTGAAGCGCACAGCACGCCCTCGTCGAGGTCAAAGTATACGTTTGGATTTGTGAGCGATTCGAGCCGGCCTGTCTTAATCATGGACGCTGTGACAAGGTTTGCGACGATACTGTCGTCTGCGGTAATTGCCGCCGTGTACGGGCCGTCCACGCCGTTATTGGAATGCCCGAACCCGCCGAGGTTCCACCGCCAGACTTTCTTTGCTTTGGTGATGTCCGCATTGTCGGCGATAAAGACGTTGCCGTGATACTTTTCATCCGGGAGCTTGTCGCCGTCAATCCAGTGGCTGCCGAGCGCGCCCGCGATAAGGCTTGTCGCGTTGAGGATTGCCTGGTCAAGGCTGCTTATTTTCACTTCCTTCTCATGAATCAGCCGGAGGAGCTGCGTTGCTCTCTTCGTCTGCTGCGACTGGAAACCATGCGCAATCTCGCTTGCACCTTTTGCCGACAGGTCGCAAACGCCGCGGTAAATATAGGTGCTGTTTGTTACAATGGTGCGGTAACTGACTCCGTTCCGGTCGGTCTGCTGGATAATGTCCCCCGGCTGCAAGGCAGGATTGCCCTGCCATGAGGACGTAAACGGAAGATAGGTAAAGCCTATCATCGCATCTGCAATGCGTTCCAATACGTCCGTCGGGTCACCCTGAATCAG
>DHOL01000040.1:2916-3129 GCA_002410755.1 Ruminococcaceae bacterium UBA5391
CCGATTACATAGTCTTTGTCCTGCGCCTCATAGACGATACCGGTAACCGTGACCGGGTTGTCGTCAATTTTGAAATCATACCGGTTTGCAGGGCCGAGGCTTACAGCCGGATCGGGTACGATAAATGCACCGCCGTCGAGCTTTTTCGTGTTGTACCATTTGAAATCGCCGCCGTCTGCATTGTCGCCGTCTGGAGTATTATATGTAACTTCG
>DHOL01000002.1:0-20983 GCA_002410755.1 Ruminococcaceae bacterium UBA5391
TCCTGATAAGTGCCGTTTGCAGATTCCACAGCCAGCGTGTTCATTCTCTGAAGGATAGCGGAAGTTTCGTTCAGGCCGCCTTCTGCTGTCTGTACAAGGGAGATGCCGTTTTTCGTGTTGTCCTGAGCCTGATTCAGACCGCCGATCTGGGCACGCATTTTTTCAGAAACTGCAAGGCCGGCAGCATCGTCCGCTGCACTGTTGATACGGTAGCCGGAAGACAACTTTGCAATGTTCTTGCTGATGGAGTTGTCATTCATCTTCAGTTTGTTGGCAGCGTCAAGAGCGCTGATATTGTGCTGAATACGCATAGATTTTTCCTCCTTAATTTTTGCCCGGAGCTTTATAAACTGCCGGGGGAAGAGAATCCATTCTCTTCGTTCCTGCTTTTTACTGAATCTAAAAGGGAAGCAACTTTTCCTTCTGGTGTTACGGGCCCTGTAATCCTCAGGGAAAAGCCGTTGCCTTTTTAAACTTCATTAAATATATCGGTATGGGCCCCAAAAACTTTAGATAAGCAAAGAAAATAATTTTTCCCCGAATCGGCGCTGAAGGGCAGGGAAAAAAGAGCCTTAATATAAAAGCAGCAACCGTTACCGGCTGCTGCCCAGCATTTCTTTTAACTTTTCAACTGCGTCTTTTTGAGGGGCAGAGGAAGCCGCTTCCCGATTAAGTTTCTGGGTTTCCAGCAGCTCCCGGCGCAGGATGGGAATACCTTTTGGTGCCCGGATACCAATCTTTACCCGGTCGGAACTGATATCGGTAACAAGAATTTCAATGTTATCTCCAATCAGAATGGACTCGGATTTTTTGCGTGAAATTACAAGCACGCTCCCCGCCCCCTGCTCATTTGTTTCCGGAACGGCCGGTACTGGACGGGATAATTACTATCCTCAAGAATAATTTGCATTCCTAAACGGCTTTTCACGTGAATTACAATCGGACTTTTCAGGTTAACAGCAGAGTCTTCCAAATTTTTACGAATTACTGCCACTGCCAGATAGCATAAATCGTCCGGTTTCGGATTGCCAAAAAATTTGTTCTGCTCTTCGGTAAGGGCAGGCCTGTAATTCGGAAGAATCAGGAATGGATCCAGAACAATCAGGGAGGGATAGGCAGTTTCCGCTGCCTGCAAAGACCAGATCACTTTTTTTTCGTCTTCCTGCAAAAGAATAAAATCTTTTATATTTTCAAACCCGTAAATTCCATTAGGAAAATGGATCAAAATACTCTCTGCTTCAATGCCGCTTCCCATCTTGCTGCTTCCCCCAATTCTTTACAAGAATTTTTATCCACATGCGCAAAAACCAGAGCTGCGATTCATTGGCGGAATGCCGCAAACCGGCTCTGCTGCTGCGGTCAGATACTGCGGACGCTGTCCAGTATGCCCGACTGCTTTCAGAAAGAGGGGCAATAATGCCTGAGTATACTGGCAACTTTCCAAACACTGGCTGCTTCTGTGCTCATAGCAGAGCCTGTCAACTAAGTATTTTAATTTTTCCTTCCGGATATCACTTTGAAATGATACCTGAATAATCGGAATATAGGCAAAATCAGCAGGACCTTGTGCCTCTTCAGCAATCTGTCCAGCAGGGTCGTCTTTATTTTCAATAATCAGAAGCATGAAAGCACTTGCCTCACAAACCAGCCGGCTAAAACATCTTCGGCTATCAGAAAAATTTATTTCAGATAATCCATCAAGCTCTGCTGCAACACCTGGTTGCCCACTTTCAGGGAAGAACTGTAACAGTATGACTGGCTGTAAAACGACTCGATAGCATCGTAAGGACTCAGGAATTCTACCTCATTATCTTTGCTTGCCAGGTTTAAGTTTACGTCGGTGAGGTAGTTGGAAGTGCTGTCAAGGAACTGCAATTTTTGGCCCACTGCTGACTGTCCGTTCCGCAGATCATCATGCGAGTTACGGAACGTGCTGATATAACTCTGAATGTTGTTCAGTTCTGAAGTGGACAGCGTATCCTCATTGGAAGATGACTTCAGCGCATTTGAAATTTTTGTTAAAAGGGAGCAGACATTTTTGGGATTCCCGTCTGCATCAACACCGTAACCGATGTAGGAGATACCCGGCATTGCGCTGTCAAAAGCGCTTTGAGCGTTTATGCTGCCGTCTTTATTCACTTTAATGCCAAGGCCAATGTCAACATAGGTTTTTTCGTTTGTCAGCTGGTCGAGAGTTATTTTAGGCTTAGACCCGTCTTCCAACTTTCCAGTGTCAACATTGATGCCGCGGTAATAAAGCTGGTCACCTTTCATTTGAAAAGGTGGATCCGAATCATTGGAACCGCCAAACAGATAGTTGCCGGAATACATGGAATTCATCTGTGATACGATTTCATTCCGGATGTCGGTTAACTGGTTTGCCAGAACTTCACGGTTATTACTGTTTATATCGCCGTTAACTGCTTTCAGAGTATCTGTTGTATCGGCATTTGTCAAGAGCTTATCGACGTGCTGGAGGACTTTTTCTGCTGTCGTAATTGTAGCTTTCTGATCCGTCACATTGGCGGTGTAATCGTTATTAAGGCCTGTCATCCAATGAACGTCGAATGTCTGCGATGCTGCGACTGGGTCATCGGATGGGCGTTCAAACTTACGGTAGTCGATGGTGTGTTGTAATGCCTTATTCATAGAAGAGAAGGCGTCCTCAACATCATTTCTGTAGTTATTCATCATCATATGTGTCGTAATTCTCATACTGTATTACCCCCTGCCAGTAAGGCCCATATTGTTAATAATTGTTTGCAGACATTCATCGACCGCCGTCATAAAGCGGGAAGAAGCATTGAGTGACTGACTGAATTGTATAATGCTGACAGCTTCGTCGTCAAGGCTAACGGAAGAAACAGACTGACGGTCATTATGAATATTGTTTAGGAGTTGAGAATTCGTCGTATCGGCAACCTGCATGCTGTTTGCGTCTTCCCCAAGCATAGTGGCAACACCCGCAAAACCTTTTTGCAGTGTGTCATGCAAGATGGTGACACCCGATTTTCCATCAAGATTGGTGTTTAAAGTTACTGGTTTGTCTTTTAAGTCGCTAATTATATTTATTATATTTGAATAGGAAGCATTGGTATTATCATCCTTACCAGTCCCTGGATTCTTGCTTTTTACCAGCCAGCCGTCGGTCCATGTCGAAGCGATGTGGATATTTTCGGCAGTAATGTCCTTTAGGTCAAAAGACTCGTCTCCATTGACATCATAGCCGCCGAGCAGGCCGTGCTGCTCCCCCTTCTCTGTGATGTTGTCCTGATTAAGCATCCTTGCAAAACTCTGGGAAATCGTATCGAGAAGTTGGGAATAAAACCCGATGCCGCGGGCAGTTGTGGTAATATTGCCTGCGGCTGTGTCATATTCGCCGCTTTCATTCAGCAGTTTTAGGTAGCCAGAAAAACTGCCGGATTTGATATCGCTGTTCTTTAGGCCGGAGTCCGCACCGAAAGTCTTTCCGCTGTCTGAAGAAAGTCCGGAAAGGCGCACATGAGTAATATCAAAAGGCTTGGTCGAGGCAGCTCCGGATTCATTGTTGCCGTCTCGCGTAACGGTAAAATTGGCGAATTGATTGCCGTCAATCAAGGTGAAGGGCGGCTTTAAGGAATTTCCATCCTTGTCAGCCAGAGAGACAGACAGGTTGTCAACTTTTTGGCCTGCGCCTGCATCTTGCCGCGTATATTCTACATGAATCCCAACATATTTGGAAAGCTTATCCAACATTAAATTGCGCTGGTCTTTTAATTCAAGAACCGGGGAGCCTGCTACTTCAGCAGCCTTGATGCGCTGGTTCAGTGCGGCAATATTTTTCATGAAGCCATTCACATTGTCCACACTGTTTTCGGAAAAATTTGAATACTGATGCTCCCGGATGGTATTAAGAGCGGTTGCTGCGCTGTTAAGGTCTGATGCGAGCAATTTCGTTTCTTCACGGACGTTGCTTTCTGAAGCATTCTTATTGGTGTAAGATTCGAGGATGGAAACCAGTTTCCCAAATTCGTTGTTGAGCACATTAATAGCAGAAGAATTGGAAGAGGAGTCTGCTGTCGTAGTGGAAGTGAAAATATTCTCCATGTCATACAGAGCATTTAGAATATCGGAACTTTCACCATCTTTTGCATTTTGTGTACGGTACTCCCCATCCAGAAATGTGTCGCGTAACTGGGTGACACCCTTGGCTCTGACGCCGTCGCCGCATGTGGCACCGGTAGAGGCCCAAAAGCCACCGTATTCAGATGGAGAAAGGGAGGACTGATCCACCCGTTGCCTGGTGTAGCCTTCTGTTTCACTGTTCGTAATGTTCTGACCGGTAATATTCAGGTTGTCACGGCTAGCCTGAACTCCACTCCGCGCTATCCGTAATCCATCAAATGTGGAACTCATTTTATTCTGGTGCCTCCACTTTAAAAACTTAACTTTATCTTTGACAATGCTTTACACTTTCCTTGAAAATGTTCTTTCCGGATTCCCTGACAGATGGGAATCCTTTCCGTAGATCTGCTTTAGCTCCGGCTGATTTTCCATTTTGGAAAGAACATGGGAGACATACCCCAACTTGATGCGTGCCAGTTCATTGCATTTTTGATTGACCTGCTGGACATCCGCCAAAACGGAGGAAAGATCGCCATAAACTTTCTGCATGGCTGACTGGCGCGAAGGTTCAGTCTGGGAAATCAACTCATGGAAAGAGTGCTCCCCGGCCCCTGCTTTTTTTAGGAGGGACTGACGTTTCTGTTCCAGACCGCGTGCCTCCAGCACGAAAGCCTGTTCCTGCTTCATGCAACTGTCCAACTGATCCAGTTTGCCGGACAAAAGGATGGCATGCTTATCCTGCTCAAGCTTAAGAAATTTCTTGTAAAAATCATTCAGACTATGAAAAAAGCAAAGAAGCTGATCGGAACATTCTGCGGTAAGCATGGCAAAGACTCCTTTCTATATTGCGTCTATTCGGAAAGAATCCTGGCAAGTTCATCCGCATCAACCATGTAGCTGCTGGAATCAATACGACTTTTTAGTTTTCTAAGCTTTTCTGGGGATGCGTCGCGTCCGATATCATCCATAATTTGTTTTTTTACTTTTTTCAGACATGCACAGTCTTTCCCTGGGCGGGGAGAAGAAATCTGAATTGTGTCTGTCCGCGTGCTGGGGCTGCACTTGGATGCATTTGCCGCTTCCGGTTCTACTGAAGCCTTAGAAATTTTATTTCTTCCGTTTGTTGGGGTAATATTTGCAAAAAAATTCACGTCATAACGTGCATCTTTTATAATCATTTAAATGAGCACCTCTCTACTCTTCTACTTATTTTATCGGCATGAACTCCCAAAAGTTTAGCCTACCAATTTTTAGTAATCTTTTCTATGCAAAAGTAATAAAATAATAAGAACTAAGAGAAAGAGAAAAGTCATTTTGATACAAATTATTCTAAATTAGTATGATAAGCAGTTGACTTTTCTATGCCAGTAACATTATAATATCCATATAGCAAAAGTTACCTTAAAATGTAACCAATTATTACCAAATCATTTTGTCCATTACTGTCGAATCAATATTGAAGAATCTTCTAAATGCAGTACTGGAATATGTTTACAAAAAAGGCAACAATCACAGAGGCATATTATCACATTTGGTTCGACTTTTTTCGACATCATGCAATAATGTAACATAATCTCAATAAAAAATGTAAATTTAAGCGCAAATGGAAATGGCCGTAGCTTACACTTAATAGAAAAAAGGAGGCTTTTTCATGAATTGGCTGGACAGTATTCCTTCGGCCCTTCTGCAGAAGGACCTGGATGGCCTTTGGGCCCGCCAGCAGGCTATTTCAGACAATATGGCAAACATTGAAACCCCGGGGTATAAGGAGAAAAATGTTTCTTTTGAAAATCAGCTTGAAAATGCAGTTCAGGGAAAAGAAGATACCGAAGCGGACACTATTGACAGGATTGGCAAAGTACAGCCTTTCACGGCGGAAAATTCTGACCAAACCTACCGTGCCGACGGCAATGGTGTTGACCTTGAGCAGCAGATGATTGAGATGTCCCGAACATCCCTTAATTATTCCTATTCCCTCCAGACAATGAGTGATTATTTTTCCCGCCTAAAGACTGCCATTACCGGATCCGGAAGATAAATTACCTTATATAAAAAGTAAAGGGAGGCATTTTAAATGGCTTTTTTACATTCCCTTGACATTAGCGGCTCTGGTCTTACGGCAAGCAGGTTGCGCATGGATGTTATTTCAGAGAACATTGCTAATTCTGAAACAACGCGAACTGCAGAGGGAGGCCCTTATCGCAGAAAAATGGTGATGTATCAGTGTGCTGATCATGCAGAGACTTTCCGCAATATGCTGGACAGCCAAATGAATGGGCCCAGTCAGGCGGTAGTGCCAAAAGGCGTAAAGGTTACGGCGATTGTCGAGGACAAAACACCTTTCCCGGCAGAATATGATCCATCAAGCCCAGATGCTGATGCACGTGGATATGTGCGGGAGCCAAATGTTGACCTGATTAAAGAGACAACCGATATGATGGCTGTTACCCGTGCCTACAGTACAAATCTGACAGCGCTGGAATCTGTAAAAAATATGGCCGCTAAGGCTCTTGAGATTGGAAAGTGACAGCAATGAACACAATACAGCCGATACAGCCAATTCAAACGATTGATTCCATTAAGGCGCTGAACCAGGTGCAGACCGTGTCTTCAAGCACCTCATCTCCGGAAATCCCGTTCCGCTCCCTGTTCCAGGATGCCGTTTCCAATGCGGAGCAGACGAATGACAACCTGAACAGTGAAATTTACGAGCTGACAACAGGCAAGTCTGATAATCTTCATGATGCTATAATCGCATCACAGAAAGCAAGCCTTTCGCTTGATCTGGTGGTTGAACTGCGCAACAAACTGCTTGACGCTTATCAGAATATCATGAACATCAATGTCTGATGAAATACACGGGAAGGGCGGTCCGGGCGGTTTCATGAATGACCAGCTGAAAAAAATATTTACCCCTGTTAAGGAATTGTGGGGGAGACTAACAAAAAAAGTCAAGGCTGTTATTTTTGCGTGCATCGGTGCAGTTGTCCTCCTTTCTGTCATCCTCAGCCTTTCTATGAACCATACACAGTATACAGTGCTGTATTCTGGGCTTGGCAGCGATGAAGCGCAGCAGGTTTCAGATAAGTTGAAGACGATGGATACGGATTTTAAAAATGAGAATGGTACGATCTATGTAGACAAGAATAAAGAGGATACTGTTCGGATGCAGCTTGCCAACGAAGGCTACCCGAAAACAGTTCCCAACTACAATTTTTTTACATCTCATGTTGGCAACATGACAACAGATGAGGAAATGAAGATTATCAATCAGTATTCACTTCAGGAACGCCTTGGCGCCGTTATTAAGACACTGGACTCAGTGGATACTGCCTATGTAACCATAAGCCTCCCGAAAGATGATACTTATGCGTGGGATGATAAAAACAGCAATGCTACAACCGCTTCTGTTGCTGTCAAACTGCGGAATGGAAAAGCCATGAATTCCGAACAGGTAAACGGGATTAAGCAGCTTATTTCCAAAAGTGTACCAAATCTGAAGGCCGACAACGTTGCAGTTATTGACAGCTCAACGGGGGAAGAAATATCCACTTCCTCTGATTCGTCATCCACTGGCTCCAAGCAGATTACCCTTTCTGAGTTTAAACTGAAAATCGAACAACAATATGAGAATAACATTCAGAAAAAAATTACGGATCTTCTCGCAAAAGTGTACGGAAGCAGCCACATCAGCGTCAGCGTAAAGAGCAAAATGAATCTTGACCAGAAAATACGGGATATCATTACTTATACCCCTACAACGAGTGACGGCAAAGGAATTGTAAGCCATTCAGAAGAAAACAATGAAGTTACACGCGACGGCTCTTCTGCAGGGGGAGTAGCAGGCACACAGAGCAATTCGGATACGACGCCTACCTACCCGGGCATTACCATCAGTGGCAATGTTATTACTGCCAAGGACAGCAAGACCTATGATTACCTTGTCAGCAAAGTAGAAGAACAAATCCAGAGTGATGCTGCCGCATTGGATGACCTTACGGTAGCCGTCGTGATTACGACGAACAATCTGTCAAATGCAAACCAGCAGCAGCTTAAGGCAGTAATAGCAAATGCTGCAGCCGTTGACCCGAGTAAAGTTGCCATCATGACTGTAGCATCTTCCAGCGCCGTCAGCCCAACACCGCAAGTGGTGCAGGCATCTGCTTTTCCGCAGATTGTAAAAAATCCGCTTTTTCTGGCAATAGTCGGTGTGGTCTTTGTCCTGATCCTTCTACTGATAATCTTTTCTGCCAAGAGAAGGCATGCAAGGCGTAAAGCAATGATGGAAAATTTGCAGCAGGAAACAGTAATGCCGCCGGAGACTGCGCCTGTTGCAGAACTGGCGGAAGAAAAAGGGCCGGAACCTGATGACAAGTCCATCGAAGAGAAACGGAGTGCCGGTAACAGCGAACAGGAGCATATTAAGAGTCAGCTTCAGGATTTCTCCTCAAAAAATCCGGAAATTGCGGCTCAGCTTATCCGCAGTTTGCTGAGGGGAGACGACGGAAAACATGGCTGAACAGAAAGTGACCGGGTTGCAGAGAGCCGCAGCCGTGATTATTGCCCTTGGCTCCGATACGGCTTCCCAAATTTATAAATTCCTGCGCGAAGATGAGGTGGAGCAGCTTACTTATGAGATTGCCAGGACACCAAGCCTTTCTTCTGAACAGGAAGGTTCAATCCTTAACGATTTCTACCAGCTCTGTGTGACACAGAAAGTCATCACGGACGGCGGCGTTGAATATGCGCGTAATGTCCTGGAAAAAGCATATGGCACGAAAGAGGCTACCTCCCTTCTGGAACGTGTCACTAAGTCCCTGCCTTCCAAGGACTTTGAATTTCTACGCCGGGCAGACAGCAAAACCCTTTTGGCAACCATTCAAAACGAACACCCTCAGACGATTGCACTAATTCTGTCCTATGCAAGGCCTGACCAGGCAGCTGCTGTAATTGCTGAGCTTCCGCAGGATGTGCAGGTAGACGTTGTTCAGCGCATTGCTACGATGGACCGCACTTCACCGGATGTTGTCAAAATTATAGAAAATAACCTCGCGGGCAAGTTCTCCAATATGTTCAATGTGGATTATACGACATTTGGAGGGGTGGATTTTGCTGCGGATATCATGAATAATATGGACCGCGCAGCAGAAAAGAGTATCTTTGACGATTTGAATCGCAAAGATGCTGAACTCTCGGAAGAAATCCGCAAAAAAATGTTTGTGTTTGAAGATATTACCCGTCTGGACGATATGTCAATCCAGCGCTTCGTGCGTGAAATTGATTCCAAAGACCTTGTCTATGCTCTCAAAAATGTTAATAAAGATGTTTCTGATGCCATCTTCAAGAACATGTCCTCTCGCTCGGCTGCAACTGTCAAGTCTGACCTTGAGTATACGCACAATGTGCGGCTCAGAGATGTTGAGGAAGCCCAGCAGAGAATTGTCGGCGTAATCCGCCGTCTTGAAAGTGAAGGCGAGATTGTGATTTCAAAGGGCGGGGAGGATGAGATCATTGAGTAAAATCATTCGGTTTAATCAGTGTGCCTCGGCAGTCGTTGATTATCACTGCCAGGAACTGAGTATAGGCACATCGCAAAAAGAGGGAAAAAATACTTTATCCCTTCCAATGGATGATGAGAAAAGCGGAAAAGGCTGCACTTCAGACGAAATTATGGAAGATGCTTTTCAGAAGGCAAAGCAGATGATGGACTCTGCCCGGGAATTTAGTGACCGGCAAATGAGGGAAACCCGCGAAACAGCGGCACGGGAATCTAAGGAAGAAAAGGAGCGGGGCTACACCGGTGGCTTTGCAAAAGGATCAGAGGAAGGCCGCAAAGAAGGCAGGGAAGCCGGCTACCGGGAAGGACTGGAGCAGGGTCGCCTTAAAGCTGAGGCAGAAAGCCGCAAAAGCCTCGATGAGCTGAGCCTGATGATTGAGAGCGTTGAAAAGTCGAAGACAAACATCCTGGAGAAATTCGCAGATGATTTGGAGAACCTTGCTATTGTAATGGCGAAATCCATTCTTAAACGGGAGTTGCAGACGGACAGCAAGACGATGCGTTCCATTATTATATCTGCTATGGAAGAGTACCGAAAGCAGGAATGGATACGAATCTATACTTCCAACAAAACTGCAAGCGTACTTTTACAGGCAGACAATAATATTGCCGAGGCGCTGAAAGATATCTCTGATAATGTGAAAGTCATTCCATCTTCTGAAATGGAGGACAGCGACTGTGTAATTGAAACACCAGATCAGATTATAAACGCCGGAGTTAAAAGCCAACTGCAAAATATCCGGCATGGCATTGATGAAACTGTAAAAGCAAACCGAGGGAGTTGCAAGGCATAATGGTAGATTTAAAAGCTGCATGTGAGGCTGTTCCAAAAGTTGACCCGCTGAGTTATCGGGGAAAAGTGAAAAACATTACCGGAATGATGATTGAAGCTTCGGGCGTCCCTGGGAAAATTGGTGACATCTGTACAATCGGAGAAAACGGTAAGGAAAAAATTACAACAGAGATTGTTGGTTTTAAGAATGGCCATGTGCTTTTAATGGCTTATGGGGATGTCAAGGGAATCGGCCTTGGCAGTATCGTAGAAAACACCGGCCATAAACTGCGTGTTCCGGTTGGAAATTTTCTGATTGGCCGCACCATTGATGCCATGGGACGCCCAATGGATGGACTTGGGCCTTTTCATCCAGCTCAGTATTATGATACTGATGCAGGCTACACAAACCCGCTGGAACGCCCGCGCATTACGAAACCCCTTAGCTACGGAGTCAAGGCAATCGACGGGCTGCTCACCATTGGGAAAGGGCAGAGAATTGGTATTTTTTCCGGAAGCGGTGTCGGCAAAAGCACCCTGATGGGCATGATTGCAAAACATGTGCAGTCCGATGTTAATGTCATCGCACTGGTGGGCGAAAGAGGCCGTGAAGTTAAGGAATTTATTGAAAAAGATCTCGGAAAGGAAGGACTTGCCCGTACGGTAATGGTGGTTGCTACCTCTGACCAGCCGGCTATGTTCCGGGCAAAATGTCCGGAGGTTGCGACAGCAGTCGCTGAATATTTCCGCGATCAGGGTAAAGATGTTTTGCTGATGATGGATTCGCTGACGCGCTATGCCATGGCGCAGAGAGAAATTGGGCTTTCTACAGGGGAACCGCCAATTGCACGCGGCTACACGCCGTCAATTTATGCGGAACTTCCGAAGCTGTTGGAACGCAGCGGGAATTTCAAAAAAGGCTCCATTACGGGAATCTACACCGTACTTGTCGAGGGTGACGATACAAATGAGCCGATAGCTGATACAGTACGCGGAATCCTGGACGGCCATATTGTCCTTTCCCGTAGACTGGCGACGCAAAACCATTATCCGGCAATTGATATCAACGCGAGTATTTCCAGGCTGATGGATGATATTGTTTCATCGCAGCACAAAAAGCAGGCAGCTAAAATACGGGATCTTCTGGCTACCTATTATCAAAACTACGACTTAATTTCCATTGGTGCCTATAAACCGGGCATGAACCGGAAACTGGATGAAGCAGTGGGGAAAGTTGATAAAATCAATGCTTTTCTTACCCAGGGGGTTGATGAAACTTTTACCGCAGAGGAAACCGAAAAGCTGATGGAGGCTATCTAAAGATGAAAAAGTTTATCTTTTCCCTCGAAAAAGTTCTCAGCTATAAGCGTCAAATCCTTGACCTTCTAAAGAGTGAACTTTCACGCCTTCAGGTGCGGCAAAATGAAATCCAGAAAAAAATAGAAGATGCAAACCATGAATTTAAGCTTACCAGCCAGAAACTGACTGATGAAATGCGGGATGGATTATCATCACACACAATTGCTGTGTATAAAGGATATCTGGATAAACTGAACCGCAAAGTCCTTTCCCTTCTGAAAGAGAGACAGAAACTATCGGATGCCATTGCAGCAAAGCAGAAAGAAATCGTTCAGATGAATAGTGATATTTCCGGTTTGGAACGACTGAAGGACAAACAATTTGAAGAATATAACTTGCAGGAAAGAAAAGAACAGGAGACTTTCATTGAGGAATTTGTAAGTCACGCAAGCAGCAGAGCGGGCTGAATTACGGAAAACCTGTTTTGCCTGAAGTTTGAATATAAAAACCCCGAGGCACAGCGAAAGGAGGTGAGAGCATGATACAGCAAATTAGAGGAGCACCTCAGGATCAGCAAATTACCCAGGAAAAGCAGATGGCGGCAACGTCCAGCGCAAAAGAGACAGACAGTTTTCAGTCCCTTCTGCAAGCAGCTTCTGATTCAAAGACTACAACTCTCTGCAAGGCTTCCGAAGAAGATTCCGAAAACCCTTCACAGGGGGAAAAGGGAAAAGCCCAGGTTGGCGAGAAGGAAAAAGCAGGTGATGAGAAATCCACTGCAGTCTTAGCCCAGACAAATATTCTTTTGAATGCCACTGTTCAACAGCAGCTAAATGCAAATGTGCCTGTTTCAGCTGTTCAAAGCCAAATTCCGGCAGAGCAACCTCCTTTTACTGGGACAAAAATTATTCAGCCAGCCACCTTGCTGAAAACAGCAGGACAGGCTTCCGTGAAGAAAAATGTTTTAATTCAGGGAGCGGAAAGTCTGATTCAGCAGGGTACTGCAAAAGGCCAGCTAAACCTACAGCAGAAAACGGAGACACAGGTCGCTTCTAAGAATGCAGTTGAAGCACAGGCTGTTTCTGAGAAAAGTCAGCCGACAGCAGCCTCAGAGAACATTTCTCAAATGCTCCCTGTGCAGAAGGATGGTTTTCCCACCGGATCAGAAGTTCAGCAAGCGGTGAGCCGCAGCACTCATCAGGCCGCAGAGCATGATAATGGTTTAACACAGGTGCCTGCGGATACTTTGCCAGCGAAAGCAGATACCAGTTTTGGACTTCCGGCAAAACTAAAAGAGGACAAATTCCAAATCCATTCCCTCCAGAGTGGACAAAACGGGAAAACGAATCCTTCTCAAAATGTTACTTCCGAAACCGGAAAGATTTCCAATCTTTATAGTGATGGGAAAATAGTTTTAAAAATTTCCGATACGCCTGCTAAAGCAAAAATTCCGGTAAACCAGCAGGTCTCCAGCGCGGTTGCACAGGGTATAAAAGCGGGAAAGCATCAGATTCAGGTTGACCTTTATCCACAGTCTCTAGGGAAAGTTTCTGTTAAGCTGATGTCCCAAAATGGTCTTCTTACCGTTGAAATTGCTGCATCCAATTCCAAAACCCAAAGCCTTCTGGCATCGAATTCAGATGAGATCAAGTCTATGCTGCAATCGTCTACGAATCAAACCGTTCAGATTTCTCATCCAGAGCAGGAAGCTAGACAATATGCGCAGAGGCAAGACCAGTCGGCTTACCAACAGGGAAACCAGCAGCAGGAGCAAAAAGAAAAACCCAAACCTAAATGGTATGCAGTCCGCGGTAGCGATGAAATCAGCACAGGCGATTTTCTTTCTCTCATAGAAAGGACCAGCACAGCAGTCTGGTAAGTTAAAAAGGGGGCAGAAAATTGGCAGGAGTCAATGCAGTTTCTCCTTTAACAGCGTCTCCCGACAGCGGAAACAGCGCAGGGACCACAAAGAAAACAAGAGGCCTAGATTTTAAGGGCTTTTTGAAAATCATTGCGGCGCAGATGCAAAACCAGAGCCTTTCCGCTTCTTCTACCGACACATCTCAGTACATCATGGAAATGACACTCTTTTCTGCGATTGAATCAATGCATACCTTAACGGAGCAGTCCTCGCGCCAGTATGCTTCTTCCCTGATTGGAAAGGACGTTTCCCTTTCAAAGTTTGACGAGGCAACAGGCGATCAAAAAGTCGTCACAGGCACTGTGTCAAGCGTTGCTTATGATCCGTCGACAGATGATAGCTTACTTGAAATCAATGGCAATTTTTACGATGCGTCCAATA
This sequence comes from Ruminococcaceae bacterium UBA5391, assembly GCA_002410755.1. Classification (GTDB taxonomy): domain Bacteria; phylum Bacillota; class Clostridia; order Oscillospirales; family Acutalibacteraceae; genus Thermocaproicibacter. The sequence continues at coordinate 14,035 of DHOL01000002.1, forward strand.
TCACCAATATCTTTGGCGACCACGTTTCAGCCGTAGAAAGTATGGCTACTGTTGGAACAGAGACTGCCCGGGAGACCGCGGCTTCCCTAATCGGAAAAAATGTTGTCCTCAGTGTGCCGGACAGTGGAACAGGAAAAAATGACTCGGTAACAGGTACCGTTGAGAAAGTTATTTTTGGCGCATCGTCAGGCAAAATCTCGTTACAGGTAAATGGCAAGGCCTACAGCATTTCGGATGTTGCTGAAGTCTTTGGCCAAAATCAGGCGGATTCTGTTCCCAGCGGCCAAGATGCCGGCGAAAAGATATCAGTCTGAATGGAAAGCTGTGAGCTCATGAATGATGTCCAGTTTAATAGGAATTATTCCGCCTTCATTTCTCCCACTTATTCGCAGCAGCCGGTAACCGGCAGAACAGAGGAAAGCGGAAAAACGGGGCAGAAGCAGGTCCCATTCTGTGAGATGTTGCAGGAAAACATCCGGAAATCCAATTCGGAACTGACTTTTTCCAAACATGCTATCCAGCGGCTGGACGACCGCCAAATAGAAGTTTCACCGCAACTCATGCAAAAGATGGACCGCGCGGTCAACAAAGCCAAAAGCAAGGGCGTAACGGAAGCTCTGCTTCTAAACGGCAATACAGCTTTTATTGTTAATGTCCCAAACCGCACTGTTGTCACTACTATAAACGGCGGTGAAATGAAAGAGAACGTATTTACCAATATTGATGGAGCCGTAATTTTATAGCTGGACCCTTCTGGGAAGCTATCCGGGCTTTGACTGACAGAAAAGCCGGTGCGGTTCCTCTGTAAAGGAAAGGATGGTTGTTTTACTATGATGAGATGTATGAACGCTGCGATTGCAGGGTTAAAAGCACATCAGATGGCGATGGATGTAATCGGCAATAACATCGCTAATGTTGACACCCCAGGGTTTAAAAGTGGAAGCATCTCGTTCCGTGACGTTATGTATCAGGAAACACAGGCGGCCTCGGCCGGGCAGACAGGAGTTGGTATCGCAGGCTCCAATCCAGTTCAAATTGGCTATGGTTCAACTGCTTCCAGCATTTACGATAATATGACAAAAGGTGGCATCAGTGACACAGGTGATGCAAAGGATATTTACATTAATGGTGATGGGTACCTTGTTGTTGCAAATGGCGGAATAACGGACGGTGCGGATGGCACTGGAATTCTTCCCGCAACTGCGTATGGGCAGCAGAATTTGGGTGCTGTAAAGTATTCGCGTGTTGGTCATTTGGGCTTTGACAGTGATGGGTTCCTGACTGACGGATATGGCCATTATATTCTTGGACGCCAGTATGGCTTACCTGCGAAGGATGGAACGCAGACGCCGGTGCCTGCAGATCTGGCAAGCGGTACGGATACTTATGATCCTGCCACTGCGCCGCTTGTGCCAATCAAATACAACCCTAAGGCGGGCAAGCTGGAAAGTGTGAAATTCGGTTCTGAAGGTACCATAACAGCGGACTATAACGGAAAAAACATTAAAATTGGCCAAATTGCCTTAGCAAATTTTGCAAATGCCTCTGGCCTTGAAAAAGCGGGTGACAGCTATTACCAGGCATCTGAAAACTCCGGAGAGGCCGCCTATTCCAATCCAGGTTCTAATGCGACCGGTGAGCTTCAGTCTGGCGCACTCGAGGCTTCCAATACCGACCTTGCTACTGAGTTCTCCAATATGATTATGTACGAAAGGGCTTATCAGGCCAATACAAAAATTATCTCCGTTGCGGATGAGATGTACCAGACACTTGTCAACATGAAGTAATAGCATAAAAAAAGTCCGCTCTGCTTTAGGCAAGTGGGGCAGAGCGGCATTGCTTTTTTACTGAAGGAGGGGAAAGTCGCTTGATTGAACTTACACAACTGAATGGTACTCCATTTTCACTGAATGAGCAGCTAATTGAAATCATTGAAAATATTCCCGAAACAAAAATTTCCCTGACAAATGGCAAGTATTACCTCGTAAAGGAAAGCCGCCAGGAAATCTCGCAAAAGATTATCCGGTTTGAGCGGCATATTTTTCGGCGTGCTGTTAGGCCCATGCAGCCAAAAGAATAATTCGTCTGTGAGGAAGTGTGTGTATGGATTTACAAGGGTTGGTCGGACTGATAGCAGGCCTTGTTCTTGTCTATTTAGGCATTACCAATAATCTTTCAATACCGGGGGCAATTAAGGGCTTTATTGACTACCCGAGTATGATGATAACGTTTGGCGGGACGTTTGCAGCCATGCTGATTTCCTTTCCGGCTTCATCATTCAAGAAGATCCCTGCACAGATTAAGATTACCCTGAAGAAAAGCCCTTATAATCCCAAAAAATATATTGCTCAGATTGTTGACCTCGCCAAGGAAGCACGCAGAAAAGGCCTACTTTCGTTGGAAGAAAAAGCGAACCAGCTCAGCGACAACTTTTTTAAGCAAAGCGTTCTGCTGATTGTTGATGCTATTAACCCAGACAAAGTGAAAAATATGCTGGAAACTGAGCTGGAAAACCTTGATGAGCGCCATGCTGCCGGATGGCAGTTCTATGAAAAATCTTCTACTTATGCCCCTGCCTTTGGAATGATTGGCACTTTGATCGGCCTTATCAATATGCTTTCCGGTGGGCTGAATGCCAATGATCCGAGCGGAATGAGCAAACTGGTAGACGGTATGGCAGTTGCCTTAATTACCACATTCTACGGCTCGATGCTTGCAAACCTTGTACTTGTCCCGATCGGAAATAAGCTTCGTATGCTCCATAACCAGGAGATGGTCTGTAAGGAAATCGTTGTGCAGGGTGTTCTTGCCATTCAGGCGGGTGAAAACCCGAATCAAATTGAGGAGAGCCTGAATTCTTACCTGAATGAAAAACAGCGCAGCGGCGATTGGGCTCCCAATGGCAAAAATGCAAAGGAGTCAGATAATAAAAAATCTTAAAGCCACTGTAGTTTCGCAATCAGGAAGGAAGGCAAAAATATGCGAAAAAAGAAGGAACATTCATCACAGTGCGCAGACTGGATGAATACTTATTCCGATATGGTTACGTTGTTACTTACGTTTTTCGTACTGCTTTTTGCAATGACGTCAATAAATTCGGAAAAATGGAAAAATTTAGTGACAGCACTGAACACAAGGGCAGGTGTTCACGCAACCTCTTCTGCTATCTCACAGAATGCAAATGGGCTACAACTTTCTTCTTTGGCTTCCGTTCCTTCAAAAACGAGCTCTTCCGAAACAGATGTGGTGGTTGATAAAGTTCGGAATTTTGATGACTTGTATTTTTACTTTAAAAACTATATTGAAAAAAATAACCTTGAAAATGAAATTACTTTGTACAGGGGAGATAGCTACGATTTCTTTTCTTTCCAGAGTACTGTCTTTTTCAATGGTGACAGCGCTGTGCTTCAGCCGGGGGGCAAAAAAATACTAGATTTTCTGTGTGATGCAATTTCAGGCATCCCAGATCAGATTGGTGAGATCCGTTTTTATGGGCATACAGCAAAGGTTAGTGCAACCGATACAGCATCACGGCAGGCGTTTGACCGCGGCCTTTCTGATGACCGTGCCATGAACGTGCTGCTTTATGTTCAGTCAAAAAAAATTATCGGCGGCAAAAAAATGGTCAGTGCAGGCTATGGGGAATATTGGCCGATTGTAAAAGATGATGGTACGGAAGCAACCCGCGCAAAAAACAGGCGGGTGGAAATTTACATTTCAAAGACCGGGAAGACAGATAATATTTTGCCGGAAATTTATAACAGCATGGAAACTTCCAGCAGTTCTTCCACGATGAATACTGGAAACAGCGGGTCTGCGGCCAAAGCAAGTTCTGAAACAAGCGTGGCTTCCGCTATGAACTGAAAATCCCGCGCAAGGCCTGCCGCACTAGGCCGAACGCTTTTTATAAATCAGGGATTTATTATGTTTTGTGCGGAGAATGGTGGTACGAATGGCAGAAGTTTTGTCGCAGCAGCAGATTGACGAACTTCTTGGCAGCCTGCAGAGCGGGAATGCCGATATTGATGAAATTGAGGAGAAAACTGCAGCACACAAAGTGAAAGATTATGATTTTCTTTCACCGAAGAAATTCACTAGAGAGCAAATCCGCCTTCTGCAGAATATTTTTGACAGCTTTTCGCGCCTGCTTTCCCTTTACCTTTCCGGTCAGCTGAGCATTTCATGCAAGGTGGATGTTATGCAGGTGGAAGAGGAGGAATACCGGGAATTCAGCAATGCCCTGAATGATTCAACGCTAATTGCCCTTATGGGGCTGCACAGCAACACCTATAATATTGAGGACAAGCAGATTCTGCTTGAGATGTCCCGTCCAATTTCCTTTTTTATTCTTGACAAGATGCTTGGCGGGAATGGCTCCGGCTATCATATTGACCGTGACTATACGGAAATCGAAATTTCACTTTTAGAATATCTTTTTAAGCAGTTCTGCGACCTGATGAAGAACGCCTGGACCAATTATTTTGACGTATCGTTCAGCATGGACGCGGTGGAAACCAATCCACAGCTTATCCAGGCAATTCAGCAGGATGAGTCAGTCGCCATTGTTGTCCTGGAAATTACACTGGATAACCTGAAAGGAACCCTGAACATTTGTCTTCCGGCCAATTCCTTGGAAGAGATTTTTAAAAGCTATAATGTAAAATTCGTGAAGGCAAATAAAAAAGATGACGTTAAGACAGTGCAGCATCGAAGGGAGAACATTATGAATCAGCTAAAAGATACGCCGCTTACTGTTTCCGCCATTTTGGGGAAAACCAATGTTTCCCTGAAGGAGCTGCTGGACCTGCAGCCTGGAGATATTATTCCGCTTGATTCAAAGGTGGAACCTGGTTCTATTACTGTGAATATTGAGAAATTCCATTGGTTTAAAGGCACAATCGGAATGACAAAGAAAAATTATGCAGTAAGAATCGACCAAGTACTTCAATCATGAATGAATTGGGAAAGGGTGATTTCATTGCAATCAAATGATTCAGCAGCCCTCTCGGAGATGGAAATTGATGCCTTGGGTGAGATCCTGAACATCAGCCTCGGTTCATCTGCAACGTCGGTTTCTCAGTTGCTTAGTCAACCGGTAAGCATTACAACGCCACAGGTCAGCCTGGTAAAGACAAAAGACTTTGACATCCGCCTTTACGAACCGGCGATCGGTATTGAAGTGCAGTACACCGAAGGGCTTTCAGGAAGTAATATCCTGATTATGAGACGTAATGACATTAAGATAATTGTAGGCCTGTTGCTGCAAACGGACTTTTCCGACAAAGAATTTGTCCTGGATGAAATGAATATCGGCGCCATCTGTGAAGTAATGAACCAGATGATGGGAGCCGCAGCAACAGCCCTTTCTCAACTGTTAAACCGAGCGATTAATATTTCACCGCCGTCTTCCTTTAACATAAAGGACAACGCGCAGTTTAAAGAGAAATACCTGAAAAATGATGAGGACATTGTTGCTGTCCAGTTTGACCTGAAAATCGGCGATTTAGTAAACAGTAAATTTATCAACGTTATGCGCATTGATTTGGCAAAAGAACTGGTCGACAATTTTGGCGTATCTGCAGATGAACCAGCAGATACTGAGCCGCAGGCACAGGTTCCGGCTTCGCCTGGGGAAGATAAAACACCTGATGCACAGCCGCCGGAAAACAAGGAACCTGAAATTCCACAGCCTGCGGCAGTAACATCTCAGCCGCCGGAGAGCACAGAACCAGAAGCGCCGCAGATGGCAGACGCATTGGCAGACGACCAGCCGGAGAGCAGTCAGCAGGTGCCAGAAGAGCGGACAGAACCTCCAATATCACAGGTAGCGGCACCGGCACAGCAGATACATAATGTTGCGAATGCCGTATACCCACATTTTGATGGTGCCAATAAAGAGAAAGGGGCTAAGCTCTCGGAGGATGAATCTAAAAACCTCGACTTAATGATGTCGGTTCCGTTGCAGGTCAGTGTCGAGATTGGAAGGACAACTAAAAAAATTAAAGACATTTTGGACTTTTCTTCGGGAACCATTGTGGAACTGAACCGGCAAGCCGGTTCTCAGGTTGATGTTTTTGTAAACGGCAAGGCAATTGCTAAGGGAAACGTTGTTGTTGTGGATGACAACTACGGTGTGCGTATTACCGAAGTAATGAATAATGACTTTATGAAACAAATTTAAAAAGCTTAGCTCATTTTTAAGGAGGAACAACGATGGATAAGAAAATCATGTTGGTGGATGATGCTGCTTTTATGCGCATGATGATTAAAAGTACGCTTAGTAAAAACGGTTATGCCAACATCGTAGAAGCAAACAATGGCCAAGTTGCAGTGGACAGTTACCCAACGGAAAAGCCTGACCTGGTTATTATGGATATTACCATGCCGGTTATGGATGGGCTTCAGGCACTAAAAAAAATCCGTGAAATGGATCCAAATGCCAAAGTCATTATGTGCTCTGCTATGGGACAGGAAGCAATGGTTGTAGATGCCTTAAAGGCAGGTGCAAAAGATTTTATTGTAAAGCCGTTTAAGGCAGACCGCATTATGAAGACCGTGCAAAACATTTTGAGCTGATGCCTATGAAACTTTCATGGTTTCGCCTTTCTGATGGATCATCTTTTGGTGAGCTGCTGCTTTATGTTCTGGCTGTAGCACTTGTACTCTGGCTTTGCTGGAGGTTCAGCAAGTTTATTACCAAAAGGGCTGGCAATATAACAAGCACAAATAATATCCATATTTTGGAACGCGTCAATATTGCTCAGGAAAAAGGCCTTGTAATAGCAGAAATCTGTGGGGAGTATTACTTGCTGTCATTTTCCAACGAGCGAGTGGACATTTTAATGAAGCTGGACGGCCAGCTTTTGAAAAAGCCTCCCCGGAATTCTCCGCCAAATTTTCAGAGCTTTAAAAATGTGTTCAGTTCTGCTCTTAAAACGGGAAGATGGGT
>DHOL01000002.1:21173-26818 GCA_002410755.1 Ruminococcaceae bacterium UBA5391
CTTAAAACGGGAAGATGGGATATGACAGAAAATGGCAGGAAACAAAATGATGGAAAATAACAGGGAAAAAAGCAGAAAAAAACGTAAGATGGCCCGAAAAATTCTGCTTTCGGTGACGGTGTCCCTTGCTTTTCTCCTTTTTGTGCCAATGCAGGCTTCCGCAGCTACCGTGGGCATAAACGGTAAAGGTATGAACACACTTCAGATTATAGAAATGTTAGCTGTGCTTGCCCTGTTGCCAAGCATCCTGATTATGACAAGCTGCTTTACAAGGATTGTCATTGTAATGTCATTTCTGCGCAATGCCCTCGGTCTGCAAAATACGCCGCCGAACCAAATTATTATTGGCATCTCGCTGATGCTTACCCTTTTTATCATGTCTCCGGTTACGGCCAAAATTAATACAGAAGCGTACCAGCCTTATAAAGAGTCTAAAATAACACAGCAGGAATTTGTGCAAAAGGCCACTGAGCCGTTAAAAGAGTTCATGCTGAAAAATACCAAAAAAGAGGATTTAAACCTTTTCCGGAACCTTGGAAAGGTGAAAAGCAGCACTCAAGTAAAAGACCTTCCCATTACCGTCGTAACTCCGGCGTTTATGTCAAGTGAACTAAAAAGGGCGTTTATTATTGGTTTCCTGCTTTATATTCCATTTTTAATTATTGACATGATTGTTTCCAGTACCCTGATGTCAATAGGTATGGTAATGTTGCCGCCGAATATGATTTCGCTGCCATTTAAACTTTTGCTGTTTATCCTTGTAGATGGTTGGGATCTGCTGTTTAAGACTCTTGTCACTTCGTTTAATTTATAATTGTGCGGCTTCTCCGCCGGAAAGGGAGCTGGCCTATGTCTGTAGGGCAAGTCATGCAGATTATACAGTCTGCCATGGTAACCGTTCTGAAAGTTTCAGCGCCTGTTCTGCTTATCAGTATGGCAGTTGGACTGGTGATATCCATTTTGCAGGCAGCTACACAGATTCATGAACAGTCCGTCGTATTTGTGCCAAAGTTGATTGCTATTGCAGTTATTCTTGTTGTAATGGGTTCCTGGATGATGGAAAACATGAAAGACTTTACCTATTACATCTTTGATCAGATCGTCAAGATGAGCTAAGGGCGTGGTGGCCGAGGTGGATCTGAATTACAATTTTACGCTTTTACTGCTGATTTTTATGCGGATGTCAGGTTGCATCCTTCTCAACCCGATTTTTGGTAGGAAAAATATTCCACCAATTTTCAGGATCGCATTAACGCTGGCACTTACAGTTTTTACCTACCCCTATGTACCGGCCCAAACTGTGCAGATTCATTCGGCCCTGGTTTTTACCATCTGTGCTACAAAAGAATTTCTCATTGGTTTTATTGTCAGTTTCTTTATGCAAATGATTCAGTCGGTCATCATCATGGCTGGTGAGCAGATGGATATGCAGATAGGCATTTCCATGTCAAAGATTTACGATCCCCAGAGTAATATTTCCATGCCGCTTTCCGCTTCACTGATGAACGCCATGTTTATGCTGATTTTTTTTCTAACAAATTCGCATTTGACATTGATGCAGCTTTTTGTCAAGCTTGGTTCTGCCATCCCTTATGGAGATACGCCTCTTCCGGCTGATGTTTTCGGTAAATTGGTTTCCTCCTTCGGGCTGATGCTGATATATTGTGCGAAGCTTTGCCTGCCGATGATTGCTGTTGAAACAGTCACTGAGATCGGGGTGGGCATTCTGATGACGGCGGTACCACAGATTGATATTTTTACGATAGAAATTCAGTTAAAACTGATTGTTGGCTTTCTTGTCACCATCGTTTTGGTTCCGTCTTTTGCTTCTTTCATTGAAAAGCTGATCAGCGTGATGTTTCAGAATATCAGCGCCTTTTATTCCATGCTGGAATAGGTATTGTGAGAGGGGAGATTAGGAATCGATACAACTGAAGAAAAAACCGAAGAAGCTACGCCAAAAAAGCGCGAAGATGAACGAAAAAAAGGTAACCTTTTCCAAAGCTCCGATGCGGTCAGTGCTTTTTCCATATTGGCTATTTTTACGGTTCTGCGCGTTGCCATGCCATACATTTACCGCTATAGTTGTAATCTTATTACCCGCTTTTTTAATTATGCAAAGACCAATAATATGCTTGACAGCAACTTTGTGCAGGACATTAATAGGCAAACATGGCTGGACATCCTAGTCCTTTCCGCACCAGTAATGCTTACGTCTGTTGCTGTTGCCGTTCTAATAACCGGAGCTCAGACAAAGTTCAAATTCTCAGGCGAAAAAATTAAATTTAAATTTTCAAATATTAGCCTAACCCAAGGTTTCAAGCGCCTTTTTTCTCTCCGTTCTGTTATTGAGGTGCTCAAAGCAATTATTAAGACCGCCTTGATTGGCTATCTGTTTTATACAAAAATCACTGATATGTGTGCCCACTGCTCCAGGCTGATGGGAGAAAGTGTCTTGCGGGCAACTGCTAATGTTCTCGATGATATTTTCGATTTGGTGATTCAGATGTCTCTTATTTTTATTGGAATTGCTGCGGCGGACTACCTTTATCAGAGGTGGGATTACGAACGTAATATCAAGATGACAAAGCAGGAACTGAAAGAAGAATTTAAGGAGACCGAGGGAAATCCCGAGACCAAAAGCAGAATCCGTCAGGTTCAGCGGAGCCTGTCGCGCAAACGTATGATGCAGCAGGTACCAACTGCTGATGTCGTTGTCCGAAACCCGACACACTTCGCCGTAGCGCTCCGCTATAACCCGGAAAAAGATGAAGCACCGGTTGTTGTTGCAAAAGGCCAGGATCGCATTGCTTTTAAAATTATTGAGATTGCGGAGCAATACCATATTCCCATGAAAGAGGATAAACCACTTGCACGTGCACTTTATGCCGCTGTAAAAGTGGACGAGCAGATACCTCCTGAATTTTATGCCCCCCTTGCCAGCATTATGGCTTGGGTGTTTCAGCTAAGGAAAAAGGAGATGAAGCGGTAATTGAAGTTTTTTAATCATGCTGTGTCGATTTTTGTCATACTGATTATCGCTCTCATCATTATTCCACTGCCAACCCCGTTGCTGGATATGATGTTTATCCTGAACATTGCTTTGTCCCTTATTATTCTGCTGATGACAATGTATATTAAGACAGCGTTGGAATTTTCCGTTTTTCCGTCAATCCTGCTGATTGCTACTCTGTTCCGCCTTGCGCTGAATATTTCTTCCACACGGCAAATCCTCACAAACAAGGGCAATGCTGGAAAAGTAATTGAGACATTCGGTACATTTGTTCTGCAAGGTAATGTCGTTGTTGGGTTTATTGTATTCCTGATTATCGTGTTGGTCAATTTCATGGTTATTACAAAAGGTTCCGAGCGTGTTTCGGAAGTCGCGGCGCGTTTTAAACTGGATGCTATGCCGGGCAAGCAGATGGCTATTGACGCCGATTTGAATTCTGGCTTAATCACTGAAGAGCAGGCGCGCCAGCGTCGTGATGATGTCCAGCGTGAAGCGGAGTTTTATGGTTCTATGGACGGTGCCAGCAAATTTGTAAAAGGCGATGCCGTCATGTCTATTGTCATTACATTCATTAACTTGATTGGCGGCATGATAATTGGCATGGTTCAGAATAGCATTTCTTTTCAGGAAGCCTTGAGCACTTACACAATTGCGTCGGTCGGCGATGGCCTTGTTTCCCAAATTCCGGCACTGATGATTTCCACTGCGACCGGCATGATTGTGACGCGCGCTGCATCGAAATCCACCCTTGGTGAAGATGTTACCCGCCAATTTCTGGCTCAGCCAATTGTTTTTATTCTGGCGGGCCTTACACTGGTTGGTCTGTGCTTTATCCCGAGCATGCCAATCCCGCAAATGCTTCTGGTTGCCGCTTTCTTGATTGCGTTCGGCAACCGGCTGATAAAGAAACAGAAAAAGACTGACGGAGAAAAAAGGCAGACCGCAAAGGGGAAATCTGTAGCGGCTGCGGGCCAGCCGGAAAACGAGACGGAATATTACAAGAATATTGATAATATCTACAAACTGCTTCCGCTGGATGCAGTTGAAATGGATTTCGGCTATAGCCTGATTCCGCTTGTTGATGAACGGAGCGGAAGTAGCTTTATCGACAGGCTTGTCATGTTCCGTAAGCAGTTTGCAACGGAAATGGGGATGGTTGTTCCTCCAATCCGTCTACGTGACGGCGGAATGTTAAACCCCGACCAGTATGTAATCAAGATTAAAGGTGAGGAGGTTGCCCGCGGTGAAATCCTGATGGACTATTACCTCGCACTTGATCCAGGTAATTTGACGGGCGAAATTGACGGGATTGATACGGTTGAGCCTGCTTACGGAATCCCAAGCAAATGGATTACCCCGGATAAAAAGGATATGGCAGAGATGTATGGCTATACGGTAATTGATCCACTTTCCGTCGTAATAACGCATCTCTCTGAGACCATCCGCAAACACGCCTATGAACTTCTTTCCCGCCAGGATGTTAATCAGATTTTGGATAATATGAAAAAGTATAATGCAACTCTTGTCAATGATGTGGTGCCAAACGTAATTACACAGGCGAACCTTCAGAAAGTGCTGTGCAATCTGCTGCGTGAAGGAGTCCCAATCCGTGATATGGATACCATTTTGGAAACAATTTCAAATTTTGCCTCCAGTGTACATGATCCGGAGTTGCTGACAGAGTATGTCCGACAGGCACTCCGTCGCACGATTACCCGCCAGTGGTCTGAAGGTGGGCAAATCAAAGTTATTACTCTGGACAGCACAGTTGAAAAGACAATTATCAACTCTATTAGCAAAAATGAGCACGGTACATATCTCGCGCTTGATCCTCAGACGACACAGAAGATTATTACTGAACTGACAAAATGTATTAAAAATGTGAAAGACATTGTGACAACACCGGTGATCCTTACGTCGCCGATTGTGCGGCTGTATTTCAGCAAGCTGATGCAGCAGTTCTATCCAAAAGCTGTTGTGCTTTCATTTAATGAGCTGGAGAACAATGTCCAAATCCAGGCAGTCGCCAATGTTACATTGGACTAACGGCTGAAAACAGATTTTTAATGGAAAGGGGCGCAGCCTGAAAATGGAAAAGTCGGTGGCAGAACAGCAGACACTTCAAAAGCTATGGCTGCGCTACAGCCAAAAAAGGGAAACGTCCGTCCGGGACCGGCTGATTGAAAAATACAGCTATCTTGTGCGCTGCATTGCCCTGAAAATTGTAGGGCGCTATCAGTATTTTAATTATATGGACGATATAATAAGCGAGGGCCTTATTGCCCTGATGGATGCCATACAGCGATTTGATATAACAAAAAATGTAAAATTTGAAACTTATGCATCTATTCGGATACGTGGGGCGATGATTGATTACATCCGCAAACAGGACTGCTTTCCGCGCAGGCTGAAGAAATGGCAGCGGGATATCAGCACTGCCGACGAAGAGCTAAACCAAAAGTTGAGCCGTTCCCCAACAGATCAGGAATTAGCGGATTATTTACATGTCAGTTTGGATGAATATGAAAAAATGATGGCAGAAACCTGTTCTATGAATATGCTTTCATTTGAGGAAATCGTCTACGAAAAAGGGGTAGAAGACTTTACTCTGCGCATGAATGATGCCGTTGCC
>DHOL01000002.1:27027-65678 GCA_002410755.1 Ruminococcaceae bacterium UBA5391
GCTGGACGAGAAAGAAAAACTCGTTATTTCGCTGTATTATAAAGAACATCTGAAAATTAAAGAAATATCGGAAATTTTGAATATCAGTGATTCCAGGGTTTCTCAGATTCATTCCAGTGCGCTAAAAAAGCTGAGGAAAAAAATCGGGGCTTATCTGACACAATAGAAAAAACTAATGAAGGAGGAACAGAAAAGATGGTCAGGGGCTTTTACATGCTTACTTCCGGGATGCTGACACAAAACAGGATCCTGGACACTGTCAGCAACAATATGGCAAATGCTGAGACAAATGGCTATAAAGCTCAGCACCTTTCTTCCAGGACGTTCGGAGAGATAATGCTTGACCGCATTGATTCCCAGCGGACTCCGATTGGAAAAACGACGCTGATGGCAACGGCAGCGGACAAAACGGATACCGACTTTTCACAGGGAGCGTTTTCATCAACCGGCCGCAACCTTGATTTTGCTGTCAGCGGTGACGGCTTTTTTGCCGTCCAGGGAAATGGCGGGACTTACTATACTCGGAACGGCAGTTTTAACTTGGATAATAATGGCTATCTTGTGCTGAACGGTGTTGGCCGAATTCTTGGGAAGGATGGCCAGCCTATTCGTCTTGGCACGGATAATGTAACCTGTGACCGCGAGGGAAACCTTTTTGTCGGGAATCAGTTAGCCAGCAGCATTGGTATTTACCAGTTTCCCGACAATGCAGCGCTAAACACGGTGGATGAGGGCCTTTTTCAGGGTGGAAATGCTACGCTGAAACAGGCACCGCAGATTGTATGGAAATCTGTTGAGTCTTCCAACGCTGATATGGGGGAAGAGCTGACGCATGGCATTGCTTCCCAGCGTAGCCTACAGTCCTGCTCAATGGCGCTGAAAATGTATGACCAGATTCTTGGTAAGGCTGTTGATATCGGAAAAGTTTAAAAGCAGGGAGTGATTTAAATTGACTGTTGGATTTCGTACTGCCTCTACTGGAATGTACTGGGCACAAAAAGCCATGAATGTTACAGCTAATAACATTGCGAACCTTTCTACGGATGGATTTAAAGCAGATAGCCCTTCCTTTGCTGATCTCCTCTACACAAATGTAAAAGAGCAGGAAGTGGCACCGGAACTGAAAGTTGGGCATGGAAGCAAGCTGGGGAAGACTGATACCATTTTTGGAACTTCCGGCATGACAGAAACGGACCTTCCACAGGATTATGCTTTAACAGATCAGAGAAATTTCTTTGCAGTAAAAACTTCGGACGGACAGACGGTATATACAAGGGATGGCCGGTTTGGCTTGTCACAGCGCGGCGACGGTCGTTTTTACCTTGCAGATTCTTCCGGAAACCTTGTACTCAGTTCAAACGGTCAGACGATTCCCGTAACAGATTCTAAGGCTAAGCAAAATGTTGGCGTTTTTACATTCCGCAACTTGGACGGCCTAATTAAGAACGGGGACAGTTGCTATGTCTCGACGAACCGTTCGGGGTCTGCGGTTACCGTACAGAATGCCGATATTTGTCAGGAATGTCTGGAATCTTCTGGAACTGATTTTGCAACAGAGATGTCAAATGTCATACTTCAGGAGCGCGCCTATGACCTGGATGCCAAAATGGCAGTAATGACAGATGAAGTGATGCAGACAGTAAATAGCCTGCGCTGAGGGACTGTTAGGGAAGAAATTATTTGGAGGGGTTAAAAAATGGGTATGACCAGAAAGGATGGGCAGGCTTCTATTGGGGAAGTCAAAGAAAAAGTGCCAAAACTGGAGGTAGGTGTCTCCGGTGACAAAATGACAGCGTATCTTACTGTGAAAGATATGCCGCCGGAGCAGGTGCTTGCGGAAAAATCAGTAACTGGCCTTTTAGCGGAAAAAGGTGTTACTAATGGCCTTTGCCTGGATAATATCCGGCGTTACTGTGCCGGAAAAAATTACTCAAAACCACTGGTCTGTGCAAAAGGAACCCAGCCTGAAGATGAAGGGGAAGCAAAGCTTATCTATCTCTTTCGGACGGATCAGAAGGGACTGCCTGTTAAACGTGCGGACGGTACGGTCGATTATCGCAACCTTGATATTGTTCAGAATGTGAAAAAGGGGGATGTGCTTTGCCGGATTATTCCGCCTCCTCCAGGGAAAGACGGGGAAGATGTCTATGGCAAGCCAGTTTCATTCCGGAAATGTAGGCTTCCGGTTTTCCCAAGGGGTCTTCATACTTTAGTATCACAAGACCGAATGGAACTTTCCGCTGCTATTGATGGCTGCATTGATTACAGGAAAAACATTTTGAATGTAAATGAGACTTTTGTTGTAAAGGGCGATGTTGACAATTCGTCCGGTAACATCAATTTTATTGGGACTGTTATTGTCCGGGGCGATGTTCTGGAAGGATTCTCTGTAAAAGCTGGCGGTGATATTTCAGTCTATGGTATGGTAGAAGGTGCTACCTTGCAGGCGGCCGGGAACATAACAGTTGCAAGCGGAATTAATGGATTAAGCGGCGGCAGTATTTCTGCAGGCGGAAATATTGAATCAAAGTATATCCAAAATGCAACGGTGCGCTGTGGCGGAGACCTTTATGCTGACGTACTGATGAACAGCAAGGTAAAAGCCAAGCAGTCAGTTATCATGCGTGGCAGAAAAGCGTCTATTATGGGTGGGGACTGCTGCGCGGGAAAACAGGTATATGCTAAAAATATCGGTACGATAAATAATTTGAAAACGGATCTTGTTATTGATTCTCAAGAACTTTATAGTGCTATCACAGGGACGTCTGCCAGTAAGAATCAGATTGACAGCCTGAACCGGGAAATTTCAAAGGAAAGCGCAAAACAACGAAGCCTCAGGGGACAGCTTGACTCAGCAAAGCGACAATCCATGCAGAGTAAAAATTCTGCAAAAGAGACATCACTGATGAAGAGTCTACTGCAAAGGATTAGAGTTTCCGAAAAAGCAGTAGAAAGCTATCAGCGTCAAATTTCAACCCTTCAGAAAGCACCGGTAAGTTCCGTCGCTGATTTTAATGTGATTGGACTGAAAATAATTTTTGCGGGAACAAAAATTACTATTGGTAATTGCAGCATTACTTTGAACAGCAATTATAACAATACTAAATTTTATATTGAAAAAGGACAAGTCATTTCAGGGCCACTTTTGCCGTCAGACGAGAAAATGCTGTAAGCCAAGCGCTAAAATAGAATTTTGAGGTGTTTCAATGTCTATTAAAGATTTCAGCCAGTTAAGCGATTTACATATTGATGTTCTGCGGGAAATTGGAAATATCGGAGCAGGCAATGCTGCTACTTCGCTTGCCCAGCTCCTGAACCGGAAAATTGATATGAAGACACCGGTCGTGCGTATTATGGACATCGCGGACGTTGATAAGGCTTTGGGCGGCCCAGAAACGCCTGTCGTTGCAATCCTTGTGGAAGTAGGCGGTGACATTCAGGGTATTATGATGTTTGTAATAAGGCAGCATTTTACTCAGTTGCTGCTGAAATCGCTGCTGGAGGAAGAAAATGTCGATTGCTTGCATTTAAATGATATGGATCGTTCCGCCATTTCGGAAATTGGAAATATCATGATTGGATCTTATATTTCTGCTATTTCGGAGCTTGCGCATCTGGAAATAAAAATATCCGTTCCGGCTGTTACAGCAGACATGGTTGGCTCACTTTTAACAGTTCCCGCTGCAGAAATGGGGTCTACTTCCGATAAGATCATATTTGTTGAAGATGATTTTAAAAATTCAAATGATACAATCTCTGCCAATATGATGCTGATCCCAAGCCTTGATTCGGTCGAAATCTTAATGAATGGTTTGGGGATAGCTTTATGAATGATTTTATTACAATTGGAATTTCTGACATGCAAGTTTCATCTGCTCCTGCGGCCTTTGTAACATATGCTCTTGGCTCCTGCGTTGGGATATGCCTATATGATCCTGTGTGCAAGGTTGGAGGTTTGGGCCATATTATGCTTCCTTATTTTCCAGAAGATCACCCGAATGAAAGAGTTCATCGCTATGCCGACACATGCCTGCCGGAAATGGTAAAGGCCATGCAACGAATGGGATGTATTCCGTCCCGCATAACGGCAAAAATTGCCGGTGGCGCCAAAATGTTTAATGTTGCAGATGACTGTGGCTTTGGAAACATCGGTGCGCGGAACATTGCTGCAGTAAAAGAGACACTCCAAAAATTAAAGGTCCGTATCATTGCTGAAGATACGGGCCTCGATTATGGTAGGACAGTTTATTTCTATACCGATAATGGAACAATGGTTGTAAAATCCTGTACAAAGGGGACTAAAACATTTCAGGAATGTTTTTGATAAGCTCCCTGTGGTGTTGCCCTGTGGCCGGACTGCATAAGCTTTTGCAGTCGGTCACATTCTTTTTGCAACCTTTTTCTGCATATTGAGTCCATAGAGAGAATATTTTGCAAAAGACCTCTACATTTTATGCTGCACTGCAAAAACTCAGTTTCTTCCGCTGTGCAGCCTTCCTGTGTAGCTTTGCCAGAAAGGATAGCCTTGCTGCGCTCCTGATTTTCCACTGGCAACATACAGCAGGCATTTTGAATGATTGCTTCGCATTTTTTCAGCCGTCCGATATAAATTTGCCGCTGTTCTGGCAGATCACCAATTTCAATCTCTTTTTGCCGACTCTGAACTTCCATTTGCTTTGTGAGATTTGCAATTTTTGTCAGCAAAAGCAGTTTCTGCTCCATACATTTGCGCAGGACACTTTCTGGTGATACTTTCTGTTCCATTATTTTGTACCCAGGTTTGTCCATTTTAAACCAGCAGAACCTTTTGTGTGCAGTCCCTTTTCTGCTTCTGTCCAAGCACTCCGCAACTCTTCAAGCTGCGGGACAATTCCGTCAATATGTGATACATCACCGGTTGCTTCCGTAATGATGATTTGCCCGACCATGTAAGAATATAGACGGTTCAATGTAGCGGAAATCTGATACTTTCCATTGAGAATAACAATGAGATAATTGAGAATATTTCTACATTTTTCTGTGCATTTCAAGGCAGCTTTTTTGTTTTTTTGGCTGAATAGCCTGGAGGCAAATTTCAAATTTTTAATAACCTCATCATACAGCCGTATGATGAGTTCACCGCCTGACATTGTACTGATGGATTGCTCTTCGTATTTTTGGATCAGATTGTTGCCGTACATAATAAAATCCCTTCGGTTTCAATTTTAAACCATTTTCTTTGGTTTCCTTCTACTTTTAGGAGGTCATGCTGGAAAGATAGTTGTATTGACTGGAGAGCTGAGAAATTACTTGCTCCATCCTTGTAAACTTAGCCTGAAAGTTATCTTGCTCTGTTGTAAGCTGTGACTGTAAATCTTTAATTTGGTTGTTGTATTCTGAGATTTGAGTGGAGAGTTCACTCTGATCAGCGCCAACCATTGTGCTGCTGCCGGCTACATTGAAAAGGATGCCGCTGTTACCGTAAGCTCCAACATAATTGACGATTACTTTTCTGATCCTTCCGGAAATGCCATCTTTTGAATCATCTGTATTATCAGTGCAGGTAAAAAGCTGTATAACTTTATCTGAATCATTGGTAAGAGCATTTTTTAACTTATTTTCATCAGTGATTTCCAGTTTTCCGCCGGACATATAATCAGACGAAACCGAAATGCCGATATCATTTAATGATATTCCGGCCGATTCTACAGTGTTTTCCATTGCGCCGCGAAGATCATTCTGGAGACTCATCAGTTGCGGGTCACAAAAAAGCAACCCCTGTTTTGCTTTTTCGTTCCATTCCGTGATTTCCGTATCACTCATTCCTTTTTTCTGGTCATCTGTAAGCGGATCATAAGACTGTGTTTTACCTGTTTCATTGCTGAGCCCATAAGGTCCCTGAGACACATCAGTATTGATTTTATCCATTAACTTGTTGTATTCATCAATAAAAGCTGAAATATTTTTATAAACATCATCTGCATTACTGGAGGCTGTAAATGAAATTTTATTTCCACCGCTAACAGTTTCTTTTTTAATATTTAGCTCCAGACCGTCGAGAGTAAAAGAATTTGTGCTCCGGGTAATATCTCTTGAAGTGCCTCCAAGAGTAACATTCATCATTAGATCTTTACCGGATGTACATGTATTATTATCTCCGAATAGGGTAGATGCAAGATTCCCCTTGCCGCTGATATCTTTTACGCTAATCGTTTCCTGGGACCCGGTATCGTTAGAAACAACACGGAACTTATCCAGCGTTTGGGAATAACTGATATTGACGTCCGCATCACTGTCATTGTTAATGGTATTGATGACGGTATCCAGCTCAGTGTTGTCGTCAAAAGAAAAAGTCTTACCATTTACAGAAATCTCGTAAACGTGCACGGTGACGGGATTTCCGTCCTCATCTTTAACGGGATTCCCATCTTTATCTGTAACAACTTTCGTCGCGGAGGAAGAAAGCGCATTTGCAAGTTCTGGTTCCGTACTGAGTTCACCAAGCGTTTTGGTCAATTCCAGACGGTTTGTCTCACCGCTTTCAATATGAAAAATTCCATCCTTGCCAAGCGTTCCGCCGTCAGATGCACCATTGATTTTAAAGACAGAAGTTGTATCGGTCGTTTCAGTCATAAAGGAAAGCTTATTGCTGCTGTCAAGAGCAACAGAAATTTTATTGCTTCCAAAAGCGCTGTCCAACTTTCCTTGCAAATAACTTTGTAGTCTCGCCGGCGTAGAATAGTTGTCGCTGTCACTTTGGTCAAATACAATATTCTTTTGCAGGCCGTCCAGTTGAAAGTTTAACGTGACGCCTGCCAGCTGAGTCTTAAGACTGCTTAGTGCATTACTGTCAATATCACCATTACTGCTAAAGGTGTAGATAGGGTTGTCATCTGTCCCACCTTTCGTTAGCTTTAAGCCGTCAATGAAATTTTGTGAAGCACCGGTAATGGTTGCACCCGTTAGGGAAAGTTTTCCGTTTGTTGCGGAAACAGTGACAGACTTTAAAGCTAAATTATTGTCAATCTGCTTTTGAAGATCGGCTGAAATTTCGGTTGCGATATCTGTAGCATTTCTAGCTGTTCCATTGCTAAATGTATTAATATCGGAGCCGATGGTGACATTATAAGAAGACTTTCCGACTTTCAGTGTCAGGTATGAGGAAGAAGAGATTGTTGTTCCGATTGCGCTGAGCGACTCAATTTTTTCATCTGAAACTTTGTCCATTGTTGACAATGATGCGCGGGTTGCAAGTTGGGAAATACTGTTGATAATAACATTTCCTGCGTCTCCCATGGCACCAGTGGCAGTCACAGTGTCACTGTCAGAGCTGGTCAGAATTTCTGAATCGAAAAATGACTTACTCATGATATTGGTTTCGCTCTTGGAAGAATAGGAGAAGTAGTCATCAGAGAAATTCTGGAGCATGGTTTCTATTTCACGGAACATATCACGTTTCCATTCCGCTTTTTGCTCCAACTGTTTTTGGCTGTTAATTTTTGCTGTAGTTTTGGAAGTTAGCGCTTTAATTAGCCTCTGTGTGTCAAGACCTGAAGCGAATTCTGTACCATTCAAACGGGTTGTATTGTCTAACGAATAGAATGAAGAAACTTGTGTTGACTCTGAGCTCATTTGAAATTCCCCCGTTTCTGCTGCTTTAAGAAAAACACCTTTATTATATATATCGGCATTTTGGCGGATTCCTTTAGTCCATTTTAAGACACAGGCAGGGAAATGAAAACAAAAAATCCGTCCAAAATTTTTGGACGGATTTTTTATCATTTAAAGATATTTGTCATTCACATTTTTAGGGTTAAACGCAGCTTTCGCTTTTGGCTCTGAGTGAGGAGAAAGCTTTGAAACTGCTGGTTTTGGAATGTTTGTTTTTTGAAGTCCCGGTTTTTGCATTACTGACTTCGGCGTCATGGGATTAGAAAGTGTGTGCTTTACTGTAGCAGAACTCTTGGCGGAATATTTTGGGGCGAAACTGACGTCCGACTGATGGGAAGCCTTGGTATCGATATTGTCACGAAATTTCAAATAAGCAAGCGAATCTTTCACAGATTTTGCTTGAGCTGCAAGTTCTTCACTTGCAGCTGCACTTTCCTCTGCTGTTGCGGAATTAGTTTGAACAACGGCCGAAATCTGCTGGACTCCCTGTGTAATCTGCTCAATCGAAACAGCCTGCTGATTGGAAGCTGTTGCAATTTCACTCATAAGACGGTTTGATTTAGAAGAAGCAGAATTCACATCCTGAAGTGTCTTTTCAGTTTCTTTTGCTACTTTCATGCCTTCCTCAACGGCACGGATTGAAGCTTCAATCAGGGCTGTTGTATTCTTTGAGGCCTCTGCGCTCTTACTTGCCAGATTGCGGATTTCGTCCGCTACTACGGCAAAACCTTTTCCGGCGGAACCGGCACGGGCAGCTTCAACTGCAGCATTCAAGGCCAGAATATTTGTCTGAAAGGCGATGCCATCAATTGTTTTAATTATATTGCTGATTTTTTTGGAAGTGTCATTAATCTGATTCATTGCCTCCACCATTTTCTGCATGCTCTGGTCAGCTTCATTTAACTTTTCTCTAGCAAATGTGGAAGCATGGTCTGCGTCGGTTGCATTTGCGGCATTTTTACGAACCTGGCTAGAAATATCAGTAATAGTTGCGGACAGCTGTTCAATTGAGCTGGCCTGTTCCGTTGCGCCCTGCGCCAAAGACTGGGAAGCACTGGCAACCTCATTGGATCCAATGGCTGTCTGGTCAGCCGAAGTGCTTGCAGTGCGAAACAATTCGTTTAATCTATGTGTTGTTTCTTCCAGATCATCACCGATTTTGGACCAATCGCCGAGCCAGTCATTTTTGTCGACCTCCACAGTCAGGTCGCCGTCTTTCAGACGATTCAAGTAATCCGCCAGATGCTGAATAGTATCCTGTAGCGAATTGGAAAAATTATTAACCGCACCGCCGATTAAATGATCTGCATTTGCATTCGTTGCAGTTTCACTGCGGAAATCCAGTTTACCGTTTTTCAGGTTTTCCATACAGTGAACAATATCTTGCTCTCTGTTATGCAGGTATTTTGAAAACTGTATGACTTTTACAATGCAGAGGACTGTAACCACACACAGGTAAACAATAATCCATGGTAACAGCACCAGGATGACGTGTGTCAGCCTTGACGGATCATTCCCGAGACTGCCTCCGACAATTAAAAATACCAATGCTGGAAGGAAAAACAGGATTCCTGTGACTAGACAATACAAAGCTGATTTTTTCCCAATCGTATTTTTACTTTTCATTTGTAGTCTACACTCCATTCATTATGGATTATAATTTGTCTGACTGTTTTTTTCTTGCTTACTGTCCTGTTTGCCAGCAGGGGATTGAGAAGCTTCTGCTTCTTTTGCCATCTGTGAAATTTGATCAAATATGCTTTCTGAAAGGATTTTAGAAACATCAAGCATCAGCACGACTTTTTTACCGATTTGGCCAATCCCGGTAAGATACCGGTTTGTGATTTCTTTTGATACCTTTGGCGGCGGCGTTATTTTGTCACTTTTAATATCAGCGACTTCGTCTACAGTATCCACAATAAAACCGAGGTAGGTGCCCTGAACACTTGTGACAATAATGCAGGTGCTTTCGCTGTATGATGCTTCCGGCCGTTTCAGGCGGATACGCATATCAATAACCGGGATAATACTGCCACGCAGATTAATAACTCCCCTGGCATAGTCCGGGAAATCTGGCAGCGGTGTAATTTCCTGCATTCCGACAATTTGCACGACATCACAGATCGGGATGCCAAAAAGTTCTCCATCAGTCCAGAAGGTAAGATATTTTGCTTCTTCCGCTTGACTTTCTTCGGAATTTTTTCCTGATTTGATTCCTGTATTCTGCAATTTTTCCACCTCACTCATTCTATCATCCAACCTCTGCCAATCTGCTGCATCAAATTTCCGAAAGGCGCTGTTTCATAATCTGAATCTGCTCGCGCTGACAGTCAAACAGATATTTGCACAGTACATCAAACTGCTTGCCGGAATTGTCGAGAAATTCACATCCATAACCATAATTGCTTTCCAAGTCTGTTGGTACTTCCCGGACAATTTTACCAAGCAATGCAATGGATGTATGGTAAAGGTTTAGCTTAACAATCAGATGATCTCCGATTTCCAGCTTACAGCCGCAGAGGAAGTAGAGGCCGCTGAGGCTGATGTCATGAATATGGATTCGCTTTGTCTTTTTCATGGGATCCGTTTTGGCAGCGGATAAGCTGCTTTCTGTTTTTAGCACCGGAAAAGCTTTTGCTTCCAAATTGACTTTTACCCGAAAAAAATTCCTCTTTTCATAATCCATTATGTTTTGAAGGTCAATTACGCGGATCATTTGTTCCGTTGATAAGTAGACCAGCCCAACCAACACTTTAAAGCCGAGCGTATCATTCATAATATTGATTTTTACGGTTGTGTGGTTGTGGATTACAGGAAGATGCCCTTCTCTTGGGGAAATCTGTATGCCATCATCGCAGAACTGGCTGAGATATCCTATCAGAAGCGGGGGTGTTGTCCTTCGCATAAATTTCACATGGGGAATGGAGATATTCTTCAGAAATCGGCAGCATCCGGAAAGCCTCCTGTTTTGTTCCGTCAGATAAGGTATAGGTTTATTGCCGGGGCAACGAACTGTTTTCCGCTTTTTCCGTTTGGGGCTTCATTTCTGCTTTTTGTAGCTGGTTCTGATGGGTGAGGACCTTTGCCGTATCAAGAAGCATCGCTGAGGAATTCCCCAGGGACACAATGCCCCGCACAAAATGTGTATCACGGCTTGCACTGCTCTTATGGGTTGGGGAAACATTGATTTGACTTGCCGCCACGTCGCACACATCATTAACGGAGTCGACAATCATGCCTGCCACTGTTTCACCTAATTTAACAATAATAATATTGGTATGTGTACTGTAAGCCTTTTCTTCTTTTTTAAAGCGAAGGCGCATGTCGATGACCGGCACCACTTTTCCGCGGAGATTGATGACACCTTTTACGTAATTCGCTACATTTGGCATAAATGTAATGGGCTGCATCTGAATAATCTCTACAATTTCCGAAGTCGGAATGCTGTAAAGCTGCCCATCGATAAAAAATGTCAAATATTTTTCAATTTTGGCATTCCCTTGCTCTGCCACTCCTTTTTCATTTTCATTTTTTGCTACTGCCTGCATGAAATTCCCCTTCTCTGCCATATATTATGCCTGACTGTTTCCCAAAGAACATCGGTCTGTTCTGCCTTTATTGGCAAAGAGAAAACACTTCTCTTCAGCAAATATATCGGCCGGAACAGCTTATTCCTTAGGAAAATGATTAAAAAAATAAGACGGTTTAGGGCTTCAATTTTGTACTTTTTTCTGCTTTACTTGCTTTGCTTTCTGATTTTTCTATCGGCACGACTGCGGAAACAGCTGCCACGGAAGCCTTTTTTTGCACAGCTTTTTCATCCTTGTCAGTATGATAGCCAAGGAAATAAATATAAATGTCAACGACAGCCTGGTAAAGTTCCTGAGGAATTTCCGTACCGGACTGTAGCTGTGAAAGAAGCGTCGCCAGCGTATTGTCCCGGAAAACAGGTATCCCGCTTTTTTCGGCGGCATCAATGATTTTCTGCGCCATATAGCCGGAGCCTGACGCCACAACAACCGGTGCGCACTCTTGGGGAGTTTCAGAATATTTCAGGGCTGCTGCTTTTTGCAGCCTTTCAAACTGTGACATCAACAGTACGCTTCCTTTCCGCTATTTTTTGCAAAATAATCTGCGACATTTTTGGCTTTTCACAGGTCGAAAGCCGAATATTGCCGGAGGTAAGACCGTCTTTCTTAAAAATTTCCGCAAGATCAGACCGGATTTGGCTGCGATTCCAATCCAGAGCAGGTGGGCAAGAAAGGCTCATATCAACCTGTTTGCCCGTAAGATGAACGGAGGCTTCAAAATAGCCAAGGTTCTGAATCTCAAAGGTCAGATAAATGGACTTTGGAACGTCATCTTCGCCGGAAACCGGGCGGCGGCTTTTTTCCGGGTCCTGTTTTTCTACCCAAATTTGTGCAAAAAGAAAACGACCGTCAATCTGGGCTGGAAGGACCAGATGGTAGAATGGCATAAAAACGCTGCTATCAAGGAGTAAGGAATGTGTGATATCATTTAAAGTGGCGCGATCGATACCGTGGGGCAGGTCCTTTTCAGTGGCATGAGAAAGCAGGGAAATCAGAGCGCTGAGGAAGCGGTCGGATTTCTCCTCTTTTCTGGAAGCAATCACTTGGGTGAAAAGCGACTGAAGCATCTGGATGGCCATGTTTGGAAGGCCGAGTGTTTTACGGCTGTAAAGGAGGAGCTGGCTAAATTTTTCGGAAAGGTTATCTTTTGAGCTTTCGTTTAGGATTGCTGTATTATTGAGCAGCATGGAAATGGTATCCCGCGATTTCCCGTAATCGTTTGTCTTGCTGACATATTCACTTAGAAGGGGAATAACCTTTTTTTTCAGCACAAGGAGGTCAGAACCAAGCAGGTCTCTTCTGGTGCCGTCCGAGAGCTTTTCCATGATGGCGGAGAGGCGTTTTGCAAATGGGGCAGGGATGGTATCTTTCAGGTCTGTCAGCTCAGTCCGGATAGCCTGTGTAATTCTGGAAGATATTGCATAACCCGTGTAGGCTTTCAGAAAGTCTGCGAGGCGCAGGTCAAACTGTGCATCACTGCTCTGAGAGGAAATCTGCCCCAAAAACTTAAAAAACGGCCCCGTAAACAACGTCGCATCCTGCTCCTGCTGCGTGAGGCTTTTCAAAATGTCGTCTCCCTGGGCTGCCATGGCAGCAACAAGGGCGTGCAGGGGAGCAGATGGAAGAGACTCCGCTGTTATTTGTCTGACTAAAGGACCTTCTGCGGTTATGGCATCGCTTAGAAGCTTTTGCAGGGTGCGCTCAAGACCGGGAGCCTGCTCCAACTGCTTGATAAACTGGCTGTAAACGGAAGTCCGGTCCAGCGGCAGGCTGTCTGCTGGACTGCCGCTGTTTTCGCTGCCATTCGGCCGCGGGACACGACTTGGGTTAACCGGTGCCGTCCGGGACGTATCATTTGCCGGAGCCGACGGATGAATCCCTTCCGTATTGTTAATCGGTGTTGTGATGCGCAGATTATCCGGCATGAGAAGCACTTCTTTCTTTTTGAATTTGTAAAAAGCAGTCGATTTTTCTGCTTCCGCTAAAGAATCTGTTTCAGGTGTCGATATATTTAAGTACAGATAAACTGTGAATTTGGTTATATCCCTGATATCGGTTAAGTTGACCAGATAATGGATTGAAATAAGTGGGAGTGAAAATGATGGACAATAGTACGGAATCTATGCTGGATGTTTTCCTGTTTGAAACGGATGACCTTTTGGAGCATCTGGATGATATTCTGCTTGCCTGTGAGAAAAACAAAAATTTTGATCAAGACAGCATCAATGAAATTTTCCGAGTCATGCATACCATTAAAGGCTCTTCTGCCATGATGCAGTTTAACAGCATGACGGTGATTGCCCATAAAATGGAGGATCTTTTTTCCTTCGTACGCGAAAAGGGAATTTCAGACGAATATATTGAGAACCTGATTGACCTGATGTTCCGTGCCAGTGATTTTCTCAAAGGCGAAACGGAAAAAGTACGCAACGGTCAACCGCTTACTACAGATATCGGCAGCTTTGAACAGGAAATTAACGGTTTCCTTAAAAAGATTTCTGGTGGTAATGCGGGAAATCCTGCTTCGCCGCAGGCCTCCGTGGCCGCGAAAGCTCCTGCTGCTGCGGTAACATCTTCCGGAAAAGATGGCATCCAGAAACAGGAAGCAGAACACGGCTATCCGGCTGCAATGCGCGTTTACCTCGATGAGGAAGCACAAATGGAAAACCTGCGCGCCTTTATGTTGGTAAATGACATACAGGATGTTATCAGGAACTTTGAATTTTTCCCGAAGGACATTGAGACAAATCCGGCGACAGCCGACAGTATTATTCACAATGGCTTTTTCCTGTTTTTTGCTTCAAAAGATGATATGAAGAAAGCCATACCGGTAATCGAACATTTTACCTACACAAAAAACTATGGGGAGATGAAACCGCTTCAAAGCACTTCTTCTGCCTCTGCTTCGGGCCAGAAAACCGCCCAAAAACCGAATGCTGTATCCCGTGGGGCTGTGCCTACGCATGCGCCGGTAAAACAGAGCCTGATTAACGTAAATCTTACCAAACTGGATACCCTTATGGACTTGATGGGCGAGATTGTCATTACCGAATCCATGGTTACTTCTAACCCTGCCTTGCAGGGCCTTGACCTTGATGATAACTTTGCCAAGGCTTCCCACCAGCTTCGCAAGCTGACAGATGAGTTGCAGGAAGTCGTTATGTCAATCCGCATGGTGCCGATTGCAACTGTTTTCCAGAAGATGAACCGCATTGTGCGCGATATGAGCAGAAAACTGAACAAGAAAGCCCAGCTTGTCCTTGTCGGGGAAGAGACAGAAGTGGATAAAACGATTGTTGACAGCATTTCCGATCCGATTATGCACTTGGTGCGCAATTCCATGGACCATGGCATAGAACTGCCTGAAGACCGTGTGCAGGCCGGGAAGCCGGAAACCGGGACGGTTACCCTTACCGCACAAAATACCGGCGGCGATATCCTTATCAGTGTAACGGACGACGGCGCGGGGATTAACTGCGCAAAAGTACTGGAAAAGGCGCAGTCGAAAGGTATGCTTACAAAAGCGGCTGATGAATACACAGATCAGGACATCTATCAGTTCCTTCTGATGCCCGGTTTCTCAACAAATGATGTTGTTACGGAGTATTCCGGCCGGGGTGTTGGAATGGATGTTGTAAAACAGAATGTTGAAAAAATCGGCGGTGAAGTTTCCATAGAGAGCACGCCTAATAAGGGTACCAAGACGACCTTTAAAATACCGCTTACCCTAGCTATTATCAATGGGATGAAAATTGCAGTCGGCAACACGATCTTTACGGTCCCAATTAAAAATATTCTGCAACTGTTTAAGACTACTGGGGACAAAATCATGTATGATACCGACGGCCATGAAATTATTAAGGTGCGCGAAAGCTACTATCCGTTAATCAGGCTTTATAAAGCCTATGGGATTGATACGGAAAAGACCGATATTGCCAATGGCATTGTAATCCTTGTGGGTACCCATGATCTCTCATACTGTATCTTTGCTGATTCCCTGCTTGGTGAGCAGCAGATAGTTGTGAAAAATTTGCCGGTGTATCTCAACCAGTTCCGGGTACATAAATCTGGAATTGATGGATGTGCCGTTCTCGGCGATGGAAGCATCAGCCTAATCCTGAACGTTCAGAACCTCTATAACAGCAACTGATTGAAAAGAATAAATCAGCCTGCATTTTCCCAGATAAATTTGCAGCAATGGAGTTTTTGGTATATTATGATACAATTAACCGATCAGGAGTTTTATGGGCTGGTTAAATTTATCCGAATGCATTATGGCATTGACCTCAGCAAGAAGCGCCTGCTGATTGAGGCCCGGATGTATTCTGTTCTCTATGAAAAGCACCTTTTCAGCTTTTCTCAGTATTTTGAAATTTTGAAGCACGACAGCAGCGAACTGAATACTCTTCTCAATAAACTTACCACTAATCATACTTACTTTATGCGTGAACCAAGCCATTTTCAGTTTTTGAAAAATACAATCCTTCCAGAACAGCAAAAAGAGAACCGGGAACACAACCTGCGCATCTGGAGTGCTGGATGCTCCAGTGGGGAAGAAGCCTATACGGCAGTTATGGTTATGAAGGATTATTTTGGGACATCTTCCGGGTGGGATTACCGGATACTTGCAACTGATATTTCTACAAAAGCCCTCGCCAATGCCCAGGCGGGCGTTTATGCGGAAGAATCCCTGAAAGATCTTCCATCACAATGGAAAGAGCGCTATTTTAAAAAAGCGGGCAGTGAATATGTGCTGAGCGATGAAATCAAACGTGAAGTAATATTGATGCAGTTAAACCTTATGGAAGATTTCCATTTTCAAAAGCCGTTTGACCTTATTTTCTGCCGGAATGTAATGATTTATTTTCAGCAGGCAGCTAAAAGTGAACTGCTTCAAAAATTTTACCGTCTTCTTAAGGTGGGCGGCTATTTGTTCGTTGGTCATTCTGAGACAATTCAGCATGATACCGCGGGTTTCCGCTACGTTGAACCTTCGATCTACAGAAAGGATAATTGAGAGTTTTCATGCAGCCAAAAATCATTTCCATCCTTGTCTTAGATGATTCCCTTCCATTCCGGAATATTGTGCATCAGGCGATTCAGGGGAGCCCGGATTTGTGTCTGCTTCCGGAAACAGGAGCAGAGAACGGATTGGAACAGGTTTTGGGAAAATTGTTGCCCGATGTAGCAATTATAGATGAAGTTTCTCCTCCGGGCGGTGTAAGCCTCTCGGAGTGTCTTGACTGTCTTCGGCTTTCTCAAAACGCATGTTTTACACCTTGCATTGTCATCGGTCCTGAAAGGCCCGGTACAGACCATACGGTTGATGAGTATGGTGCGGAATTTATCAAGTTACCGGAATCATACACAGCGGATAGAATTGCTTCCTTTAAAAATGAGATCTGTACAAAAATAAGGTTCTCAGCCCATGCAGCGGCTGCTGTAAGACTCTCTTCAAAAAGGCTGGATAATGGTGAAAATCCAGTGAAAACGGAAGGGGCTTCAGAGGTTTCACATTCTTTGCAGCCTACTAGCGGAGAGGACTTCCGCTATCACATTATTGCAATCGGGGCATCCACAGGCGGGACGGAGGCAACCGCACAGATTATAAGGAATCTTCCACACGATATGCCGGGGATTGTAATTACCCAGCATATGCCGCCTGATTTTACACGGATGTATGCTGACCGTCTGAACCGGATCTCCAAGCTGGACGTCTCTGAAGCGAGAGATGGTAAACGGGTGATGCCGGGCACTGCCGTTGTTGCTGCCGGCGGCCTGCAAATGTACCTGAAAAAAGATGCAGAAGGCTATTATGTCCACTGCGCACCGGGGAAAAAAGTAAATGGCCACTGCCCATCGGTTGGAGTCCTCTTTGACTCTGTTGCACAATGCGCAGGCAGAGATGCAATTGGCGTTATCCTTACCGGAATGGGGAATGACGGTGCGGAAGCACTGCTGCGTATGCGTCAGGCAGGTGCCTACACCATTGGCCAGGACAGGGAGACCTGTGTAGTATATGGGATGCCAATGGTAGCCAACCAAATAGGCGCTGTTATGCAGCAAGCCTCTATTGAGCAGATTGCCGACATCCTTACTTCAAAAATACACTGAAGGGAATTTCATTTGCCTCTCCTGGATTGAAACCATTTTTCGCTCGGTGACGATTGCCGAATCCGGCAGGTGCCCCAGCAAAGTGGGCGAGCATGGATCGTGACGTGCGGCATTTTTCAATGCGGCACTAGGCGTAGAGGTTGCATAGCAGTACCGGCAGCCATTCCGGCAGCAGTCATAAGAGCCAATATCAATACTTTCCACACAGCCGCAGCCGGGGCGCTGGCCTGTGTCTTTTTTTACCCGAATGGGGCATCCAAGAATACTTTCAATAATATTCGGATCAATGCAGGCTGCATGGGCAATTCCGAACCGGCTTAGGTCGTCCGATTCGCAGCAGGTAAACAGTTTCATCTGGTGTTTCTGTGCAACTGCGGAAAAGCCTTCTGCAATCTGCATGATTTCCTGCTGCTGGATTCTCTTTACCAATATCCCACGCAGGGAGCGGGTAACCTTGGGATAAAGGTCTAAGAAGCTGAAAATGCAGCGATGTGTGTACCCTTCCAGCATCCCTGCCAATGTTTTAAAGCTTTGCAGGTGAAATTCAATTCCCATTCGGTCAGTCAGAATAACCGGATCATATCGCCAGACTACCCGCTCTGCACCTATTGTGCGGCTCAATGCCTGAAATGTCTGAATCAGGTTTGTTTTTAGCGGAAGGTTCTGCTCTAAATCCCGTCCATAAGGTGTCAAAGTGAACTGGAAATAGAACGGATAGCCCATGGCAGAGATTTCTTTTAACTTTGACAGCATGGGAGCAGGGCTTTTTGTCCAGAAAACGATGCAGTCAACACTTTGCGGGTTTAGTGCTATGCGGCTGAAATGAAGAGGGTTCCTTGGGTTTGGTACCAAAACGTATCCGGCGTGCAGACGGTTCATCATCCATTTGGAATAGAATGCAGGGATGTCTGTCCGCCGGCTTGCACTGATAATCATATTTTTTCCTTTCCGGACTCGATACACAAAGGAGTAGAAAGTTTCTGGTTATGAAGATTCTCCACAGTTGCTGGAACTGCTTTTTTCCATCCGCTTCAGCTGCCGAACATCCCGCCCGACAAAAACGATGCGCCGGTAACTGCCAATCACACGGGAAGCAAAGCGTTCCGAATAGCGGTCTACCATTTCTGCTGTAGATAGATTGGTGCTGATAATAGTCGGCTTTTTAAGCAGCAGGCGTGTGTTGACAAGACTGTAAATTGCTGCCTCTGAGAATGAGCTGCGGAATTCTGTCCCAAGGTCGTCCAGAATCAGCAGGTCACAGCTTTGAAGCGATTCCATAGAGTTTCCGCTCTCACTGCGGCTGAAGTGTTCCTCTTCCAGTTTGGCAATCAGGCCGCCCGCGGAGGAATAAACAACGCCTGCCCCCCTCTGGATGGCTTCGCTGGCAATTGCAAGCGATAGGTGCGTCTTTCCAAGGCCCGTTCCGCCAGTCATGATGAGATTTGGAGAATCTTCCGCGAACTGGTTTGCATATTCCATGCAGTAACGGTAGGTCTGCCGCATTACGTCACGGTCAGAGGGCCGCCCTTCGCGCGGTTCGTCGGAATAATACTTTAATGAGAAGCTTTCAAAGGTAGAGAGGGCAAGCGGCGTCAAATGATTCAGTCTGCGAAAAGATTCTGTGCGAAGGAGTTTTTTCCGACAGGCACAAATTCTTCCGTCTATATAGCCGGTGTCCCGGCAGTTTGGACAGGAGTAACGGGGTTCCAGACTGTCCAGTCCATGTCCTTTGAGCAGATGGCTGTATTCCTTTTGAAGGCCCTGATTTTCCACTTTCAGTTTCCGCAGTTCTTCCGCAGCGCTGCTGCCTTTCAGCACTGCTTTGGCCGCTTTGACTGCTGTGGACGCAAGCCGGTGATTAATTTCTTCTGCGCGCGGGCAGGCACCGTAAAAAGCAGCTCTGCGGTGTTCAGCACTTTCCTCTGCATTCCTGCGGCGCTCCCGGAGAATCCGGTCAACTGCCTCCTGGATTTCCCTTGAGTATCCCAATGAACTCACTCCTTCGTGTCATTCATACTGGTGCGCTCATATTCGTCAATATCAAATGTATATTTCTTCTGCTTTTCCTGTTTCCCGTTCCCGGATTTGTGGGAGCTGCGGGCTTTGACGTGTTCGGCTTCTTCATCGGCGGCCTGCTTTGCCGTCGTAATCTCGTCTTTATGCCAACGCTCCAGTATTTTATTCATGTAGGCAGTTTGGTATTTTCCGGCACCGTCAATCGTCCGGTCATAGGCTTCCCGTATCATTTCCGGACTGAACTTCCACTCGTTGACCCATATGGGTGCCAGGGACTCTTCCCGCTTGGAAGGGGCGCGGTGCGGTGAACCGACGGCCTGCTCCACAGTGCGCCAGGCTTTTTGGTCTTTTGCCAAAAGGTTAAGGCGTCCTTCTGCTTTTTCATGTGTGTTGATGTCATTGTCTGCCCAGTCAATTGCGGCTTTTTCAATGTAACGCATATTTGCCCGACCGGCGTTTACCGCATACTGGATCAGCATAGCAATAACATCACAGGGCAGGCCGTAATCGTCATGGATCATCAGGAGGGTAGCCAAGTCACCGCCGGAAAGCAACCGCCCGAGAATTTGCTGGGCAGACTGCATAAGACAGGCAATCTCTTTTGACTCCGCCATCCGCTTTGCAACAAATTCACTGTCTGGTTTCTGTGGGCGTGAAAGGAGATGGTGCGGCTTTTCGGGAGGTTCTGCAACTTTTTGCTGAAGCGGTGCAGGCTCAACCTTTTCATCTGCTGCCGTACTGGCAGGCGGCGAAAGGGTTTCTCCATCGACGGAAATCAGCCCGTTTTCCCGCCAGTACAACATGGCGTCACCAACGTCTGCCCGGTCAATACCAAGTGCATCGGCAATATCCTTTGCTTCAAATGGTTCACCGGCATGCCGCAGTACCCAGAGCAGCACTTTCAGTTGGACAGAACCTGCCAGTTTCAGATTGTCGTCAACAACGGAGCACGGCACTGCAAAGACAGAATTCCATGACCCGAGATTGATGGAATAGCTCATTCGTTTCACCTTTCCGGATTGATACATATAAAATTGGATTCGACTGATTTGGCTCAATTATACCACAGAAGAAGGTCAGATGTGCAGGAAAGAACAGAATGGGAAAGTGCGTGAATCAAGACAGTCCGGAATTTTATAATTGATTTTTTCTTATCATTGCGTTATGATAATATCATAAATAATAAATTTGGTATTTTCCTTGATAATTTTGTAGAAGGTGGTGGGAAAAATGATGTCAGGGGTAACTCCCGTCAGCCGTCCAGAGACAGCGAAGCAGGCGGGCTCGGTTTCCGGGAAAGGGGCATCCGCTTTTTCTACTGTACTGAAAGGTGCCGTATTATCCCAGAAGGAAGAAAATCTCAATGGGATATTCCATGAAGCTGCTGCAAAATATGATGTTCCAGAGCGCCTTCTAAAAGCAGTAGGAAAAGCAGAATCCGGTTTTCAGGCGGATGCGGTTTCCTCCTGCGGTGCTGAGGGAATTATGCAGCTAATGCCGTCAACAGCGTCGGCTTTAGGGGTAGAGAACCCATTTAACCCTGAACAGAATATCATGGGAGGTGCCAAATATCTTAGCCAGCTTCTCAGTTCTTTCGGCGGGAACGCCAAACTGGCTGTGGCAGCCTACAATGCTGGAAGCGGTGCTGTCCGCAAATATGGCGGTGTGCCTCCCTACCGGGAAACGCAGAATTATGTGAAAAAAGTCCTGGGTTATGCAGGAGAAGATATTTCGGCCCTTGGCTCTGCTCCTGCAACTTCGGTCGCAGAAGGGCTTGGCAACCTGTCTTTGCCTATTTCAGATTCTTTGTCAGCAGGGAAGGGTGAGGACACTGCTGCACTTAGTGGCACGGCGCAGCTCAGCCTGAGTAGTTACCAACTCTTTGCAAAAGCATATGTGCAGCGTCTGGAGCAGCAAGCCCTAAATGTTCTTGCTGAGGAAAGTACCGCGCAGCCGGAAAAAAGTCCCGATTGAACCCGGATTTCAGGCTCAATCGGTTTCAAAAAACCGAATAAAAATCAAAAAGAACCTTGACAAAGCGGATGGTTTTGCCTATAATAAAACCCGGCAGCGGTAGTTGGTCAAAAAGTGCGAACGTAGCTCATCTGGTAGAGCGCCACCTTGCCATGGTGGAGGTAGCGAGTTCGATTCTCGTCGTTCGCTCCAACTTTTATAAGGCCCGGTCAAAACCGGGCCTTTTTTCTGTGCCATGCGCAACCATTTTCCCTGACCGGTAAAAAATGGTTTTCATTCGGATAATAATTGCATTTCCCGGGAAAATAAGGTATGATTATATGACTGTTTTATTGGATAAGGAACGGAAAAAGGAGAAGTCAACTATTATGTGCGAGGGAAATACTGCTGTTGCAGAGAAACAGACGGAGACGGAATGGTTTGTACGAAATCCGGAAAAGAAAATTGGAATCGTTGCGATGGGCAAGCATTTTAACCGCTATCCGGTGCGCACTCATTACGTCCGTGTAGGACAGGATACTTACATTGACTTAATCCGGAAATATATTCTTCCGGTCTGGCGGAATGGGGATATCCTTTCCATCAGTGAAAAAGTCATTTCTCTTTGTGAAGGGAATGTCGTTTATAAAAAAGATGTGAAAGTTAGCGGCCTTGCCCGGATGCTCAGCAAACATGTCCATTATGATCCGATTGCCGGACTCCATCTGGCTATTCCGGAAAAAATGCAGGTTGCTATTGACGAAGTCGGCGTGCCCCGGATCCTTCTGGCAGCGTGCTGTGCAGCATTTACGAGGCCGTTTGGCAAGCATGGTGTGTTTTACCAGGTAGCGGGCCGCCAGGCGGCAGGCATTGACGGCTTTGAGTCAGATGGTTTTAAGGATTACAATGATATGGCAATCCTCTGCCCTGAAAACTCCGATGAAATCTGTGCGGATATTTTACAAAAAACCGGTGTGCGCGCAATGATTGTTGACGCGAATGATTTTGGCGTTGAAATCCTCGGTGCAGCAAAGACAATTCCGTACACGTTGGATGAGATGCAAAGCTTAATTCGAGACAATCCAGCCTGTCAGGAAGATGAATGTACCCCATTTGTCATCATCCGTGAAGAAGAGGACGAGCCTGCGGCACCTTCTGCTACCTGAAAAAAGTATGTCTAGGGCCGGGGGTTTCCTTTTGGAAGTACCCTCGGCCCGTTTTTCATTCACAATCAAAAGGTTTTGTGCTATAATAAATTGTCATAACACCATTTTTCGGCGAATCTAAATGAAAATTGCGGTTTGTTACTGCCGCATAGACCAGAAGAGGGAAAACTGCATGGATGTCAGAAACGATTTAAGGAACATAGCTATTATTGCCCATGTTGACCACGGGAAAACAACACTTGTCGACCAGCTCTTGCGCCAGAGCGGCGTTTTTCGATCCAACGAGGTTGTAGAAGACCGTGTTATGGATTCCAACGCTATTGAGCGTGAACGGGGCATTACAATCCTTTCAAAAAATACGGCCGTCTACTATCAGGGGACGAAAATTAATATTATTGATACTCCCGGTCATGCTGATTTTGGCGGCGAGGTGGAACGCATCCTCATGATGGTGGATGGCGTACTGCTTTTGGTTGATGCTTTTGAGGGCTGTATGCCTCAAACACGATTTGTGCTCAAAAAAGCTCTTGCCCTCGGTAAGAAACCGCTTGTTGTCATCAATAAGATTGACCGCCCCAATGCGCGCCCAAAGGAAGTTGTTGATGAGGTTATTGACCTGTTTATTGAGCTTGGAGCGACCGAGGATCAGCTTGATTTCCCTGTAATTTATGCTTCAGGGCGTGACGGCTATGCGACGGCCGACCTTAATGTTCCCGGGAAGAACATGAAACCGCTGTTTGATGCAATCCTGAAAGATATTCCTGCGCCGAAAGGCAACCTGAATGGGCCAACGCAGGTGCTGTTTTCCAACGTCGATTACGATGATTACGTTGGCCGTATTGGCATCGGACGTGTGGAGCGCGGTGCAGTCCATGATGGTGAAAGTGTTGTACTCTGCCACCGTGACGGCACCAAAAGCAATGTGAAGGTTACCAAGTTATACCAGTTTGAAGGCCTTAAGCGTATTGAGGTCAAGGAGGCTAAGCTGGGCGATATTGTCGCCGTTTCCGGTGTTTCGGGCCTTAATATCGGTGAAACAATCTGTTCCCCCGACTGCGTTGAGCCTTTGCCGTTTGTAAAGATTGATGAACCGACTGTGTCCATGATGTTTATGGTTAACAACAGCCCCTTTGCCGGACGGGAAGGCAAATATGTTACTTCCCGCAATCTGCGTGACCGCCTTTTTAAAGAAGTGCAGACAAACGTTGCCATGCGCATTGAGGAGACTGATTCCCCCGATACATTTAAGGTTTCCGGACGCGGTGAGCTACACCTTTCCATCCTTATCGAAGAAATGCGCCGTGAAGACTATGAGTTTCAGGTCTCCAGCCCAACCGTCATTTACAAGCAAATCAACGGAAAAAAGTGTGAGCCAATAGAACTTCTGATGATTGAAGTACCTGATGCCTATGTTGGCGCTGTCATGGAAAAGCTCGGAACGCGTAAAGCTGAACTTCAAAACATGGGTACCCGCAATACCGGCGTTACCAATCTTGAATTTAAAATCCCGGCACGCGGCCTGATGGGTTATCGTCAGGAATTTTTGACAGATACCAATGGCTATGGCATTATGAACAATATCTTTGACTGCTATGAACCTTACAAGGGGGATATTCAGACACGCACGACCGGTTCACTGGTTGCCCATGAAGCGGGTGAATCTACAGGCTATGGCCTGTTTTACGCGCAGGACCGCGGCAGGCTTTTTATTGGGCCGGGTGTGGAAGTTTATGAAGGCATGATTATCGGTGTCAGTCCAAAAACTGACGATATCACCGTAAATGTCTGTAAGAAAAAACACGCGACCAATACACGTGCCTCGGGTTCTGATGAAGCACTGAAGCTTACACCTCCAAGCAATCTCAGCCTTGAGCAGTGCCTTGAGTTTATTAAACCAGATGAACTGGTGGAGGTTACTCCTAAAAATATTCGTATGCGTAAAGTTATCCTGAACAAGGAACTTCGCATGAAGAGTGCTGCAAGGAAAAAATAAAATGGATTTTGTCATTCTCGACCTTGAGTGGAACGGCGCTTTCAGCAAGCGGCTTGGACGGTTTATCAATGAGATTATTGAGATTGGAGCCGTCCGGATTGATGGGAAACTAAATATACTGGATACTTTTGAAGCGCTTGTCCGCCCACAGGTGGGGAAAAAAATCAGCGGGAAGATAAGGTCGCTTACCAATATTACGAATGAAGAGCTAAAGGGCGGACTCGTTTTTATGCAGGCACTTTCCCGCTTTGGCAAATGGGCGGATGGCGCTGCCATTATGACATGGGGTACTTCAGATGTCCTTGCGCTCATTGAAAATTGCCGCTATTTCTGTGGGAGCGGCCGTATCCCATTTCTGCGGAAATATGTTGACCTGCAGGCTTACTGTGAGCACAGCCTGCAAAGCGGGAATGCTCAGCAAATGGGCCTAAGCACAGCGGCAGGGCTCCTTGGCATTGATGAGGGTGGCTTTGATCATCACCGTGCGTTGGGTGACAGCCTCCTGACTCTCCGATGCTTTCAGAAGGTTTATACTCCGGAAAGTCTGACACCTTTTATCCAGGATGCGGAGGAAGATGAATTCTACCGCCGAATGGAGTTTAAGACAGTGGCTGTCTGTGACCTGCATTCTCCGCTGATTCAACCGCAGGACCTTGTATTTCGTTGTGATGGGTGCGGGCATCGGGCACGCCGCATTGGCGAATGGCAGCTCCGGAATAAAAGCTTCCGTGCACTGTTTTTCTGCAAGCGGTGTGACCGTAAGTTTTACGGCCGTGTTCAATTTAAATTGAAATATGAGGGCCTTGTTGTCCGGAAAAAAATATTGCCTTATCCAAAAGGAAAAGAAACTGCGAAGGCAGAGCCACCGGAAGCAGGCAAACAGCAGATAAAAGCGGTGTCGGGATAAAATCTGTTCCGGTACCGCTTTTCCAATTTTTAAAATGAATTTAGAAATTAAGGGGGACAGGACTGATGAAAGCAGAACAGCTTGATCCAAACTTTAGGCCACAGTCACCGGTAAGCCATGAAGATATTGTTTGGCTTGATGCCCGCAGGGAGCCATTCCGTATTTATGGGCTCTATCACCCAAAGACCGAGGCCGTCTTCCGCCGTTTGCCGGAAGCAGTGGCAAAAGCGACAAACGAAGGGGTTGAACTTTTTTCCCAATATTCTACAGGCGGGCGGGTCCGTTTTCAAACCGATTCGCCGTACCTTGCCATATCTGCAGAGATCCTGAAGCCGCCTTTTTTCCCGACAATCAATGCTGCCTGTACAACAGGGCTTGACCTTTATCTGGAGCACAACGGCAGCCAAGTTTTCGTTGGAAGTTTCCTTCCTTCGGCGGAAGGAATAAAGAGCGGCGGATTTTCAGCCTGCATTGAAATTGATACTGTCGCATACGGCACAGGGCCACATAACTACACCATTAACTTTCCACTTTACAATGGTGTCCGAAAGCTCTTTGTCGGACTGAAACAGGGCAGCATGCTTGCCCATGGCCGAGAATACCGGCCAGTTGCGCCATTTGTTTATTATGGCTCATCCATTACGCAGGGCGGCTGTGCTTCCCGTCCCGGTATGTGCTACCAGAGCCATATAAGCCGCCGCTTCAATATTGATTTCGTAAATCTTGGCTTTTCCGGTTCCGGCAGAGGAGAGCAGCCGATTGCAGATTATATGGCAGGTATGAACATGAGCCTTTTTGTCTGCGATTATGATTATAATGCACGGACTGCAGAGTATCTCCAAGCAACTCATTTTAATCTTTACCGAACAATTCGCAGTAAAAATC
Source organism: Ruminococcaceae bacterium UBA5391 (assembly GCA_002410755.1). GTDB lineage: Bacteria > Bacillota > Clostridia > Oscillospirales > Acutalibacteraceae > Thermocaproicibacter. The sequence continues at coordinate 53,302 of DHOL01000002.1, forward strand.
CAGATGTCCCTTATCTGATGGTTTCCCGACCGGCTACCCTGCGCCGCGGGGCAGAGGATGCGGAACGGCGCGCTGTAATTGAGGAGAGCTACCGTAAAGCCCTTGCGGCCGGAGACAAAAATGTGCGTTATATTGATGGCCGCAGACTCTTTAAAGGCATTCCGTGTGAAGACTGTACCGTTGATTCTGTCCATCCAAACGACCTTGGATTCTGGTGCATGGCGCATGTGATTGGCGATGAAATTGCAAAATTCGGCTTTTAGAAGACTGAAAAGACAGGCGGATATGCAGCTCAACAAAAAAATGGTATAATTATATTCAAACAATAAAATGAAAGACTTTAGCTTAGTGGGGTGAATTAAAATGCTTTGTCAGTGCTGCGGAAAAAATCCTGCCACAACTTATATCAAAACTGTCTCGGGCGGAAAACTGACGGAGTACGCCCTTTGTCCTGAATGTGCGCTTCAGCTTGGCTGCGGTAATTTTTTTGCCGGGCTTGGATACCGCTTGGATGGGATTATCGGGGAATTCTTTGGCAATGAAGAAGAAAATGATGAGGTTCGGTGCAGATGCTGCGGCTCTTCCTTCAGTGATATTGTCCGCAGCGGCCGTGTCGGCTGTGCGGAATGCTACCGCACATTTTATGACCGGCTTCTCCCAATTATCCGGCAAATTCACGGAAGTGACACACACCGCGGTAAAAGGCCAGGCGGATCCCTGCCACAAGTGCAAGCCAGCGGACAGCTCGCTGTCCGCTGCCCTGGAAACGCGGCGGAGGGGAAAAGATGAAACCATGGTTTGAACTGGCCGGGCCAGAGCGTGAAGCCGTGCTTTCTTCCTCTGTCTTCCTTTCCCGCAACCTGGAAGGTGTGCCGTTTCCGCCCATGCTGGATTCTTCGCAGAAGAAAAACTTACTCGGAAAAGCGCGGGAAGCCATCCTTGGCGAAAAAAGCCTTTTGGTTAATTTGTTTCACCTGGTTCCAATGAGTAGCCTGAGCGGGACAGAAGCAGTTGCTCTGGCCGAGCGCGGTGTGATTCTGCCGTCTTTCCTAGGCGAAGAAAAGAGCCGTGGCCTTTTCTTTTCGGAGGATGAATCGCAGAGTGTGATGGTCAATGGGGAAGACCATTTTCTCCTTCAGGTGCGCACGGCAGGGCTTTCGCTGCACGAAACCTATCGCAGGGCTGACCAGCTTGATACAATTTTGGATAAATCCCTTCATTTTGCATTTGACAAGCGCCTTGGATATCTGACCAGAAATCCTGCCTTACTTGGGACGGGAATGGTAGTTTCCATAGACCTTCATCTCCCGGCCCTGACGGAAACAGGCGCAGCAGTCCGTATTTCTGCTGACCTGAGGCCGTTAGGCATTGTGTTACGCGGTATTTCCGGAGTTTCCCTGGGACTGTGCGGCGCAGTGTATCGCCTTTCCAACCGCATGACGCTTGGCATTACAGAGCAGGAAGCCGTTACAAACCTCTGTGGCATAGCAGGGCAGCTTATTGCACAGGAGCGCGCAGAACGAAACAAGCTGATTCGCGACCTTTCCGTGCAGGATATGGTAGGGCGGTCGCTCGGAATTTTCAGCAGTGCGCGTCTTCTGAACTATGGGGAGTTTTTGCGCCTTGCATCTGTTGTACGTTTTGGCATTGCGGCAGGATTCCTAAAAAGTATTAGCTTTGAAAAAATTGATTCACTCCTGATGTATGCCCAGCCAGCAAACCTTGCTCTGAGAGCAGGACATGGGCTTTCTCCGGATGAAGAACGCTCTGCCCGCGCGGAACTTGTCCGCAATACATTCATGAGGAAATAACCCTAAAATGGCCGCCTGTTTGAATTCCTTTCAGACTGATGGCTTTAAAGGGGCAGAAGCTTTACTTTGTTGGAAAATCCGTTCCCATTTTCCTGTGCGGTATTCAAGGTAGGAAATGAGAAAATTTACAAACCAGCCGATTGGGACCGCATACCAGACCATGGCAATGCCAAACCGTGGCGACAGCAAAACCGCAAGAAACACACGGATACCAAGATTTGCAAGGTTTGCGATTGTAAACATTACCATATCTCCGGCGCCGCGCAGCAAGCCATCAATTACCATTTTCAGCCCAATTATAATATAAAACCACCCCATGAATTTCAGGTAAGACGTCCCGGTCTGCAGAGCAAGCTGTGTCCCGTCGCTACCCAAAAACATGGAAATAATTGGTGTATAGAAGCATTCCAGCGCAAAACAGATGAGAACAGAGAAAAATACAACAATGGCGTTTCCTATGTAATAGCCTGTTTTTACTCGCCTGTGCTGTCCGGCACCAATGTTTTGGGCTGTATAGGCTGAGATGGCATTTCCCATGGCTGCCATAGGAACAACGCAAATGCTCTCTATCCGTATGGCAGCCGAGAATCCTGCCAACGTTTCCTCACCAAAGCTGTTTACGACGGACTGTACCAGCATCATGCCGATGGCAACAGTTGACTGCTGCAAAATTGACGGGAATGCAATCCCTGCCATATTTTTCAGCTCTGTGCCATCGAAAACCTTTACATTTTCCGCAGGATAGGATTTCAGCTCCCGCAGGAACAGCATAAACGATATCACGGCTGAAATTCCCTGTGAAATCAGTGTTGCCCACGCTACGCCAGCCACACCAAGGTGTATGGAGCAGACCATGTAGACATCGAGGAATATGTTTAAGACAGAAGAGAAAATCAGAAGATACAGAGGAGTACGTGACTGGCCTATTGCGTTAAACATAGCAGAAAAGACATTGTATAGGAACAGAAACGGGAGTCCTAGAAAATAAATATCCAGGTAAATCACCGACATACCCAGGATACTGTCCGGTGTGTTGAGCAACTGCATGATTTGCTTCCCAAGCAGAAATCCCAATATTCCCAATACTACACTCAGAATGAAAAATGACAGTAAAGCAGTGTAAGCAGCCTGCTTCATTTTCTGGTATTCTCTTGCACCGAAATATTGACTTATGACAACTGAAGCCCCTATGCCGCCGCCAATGGCAATGCAGATAAAAACATTGGTAACGGAGTAGGATGCCCCGACGGCGGCCAATGCACCTTCACTGACATAGCGTCCAACCACAATCGAATCAACCATGGTATAAAACTGCTGAAACAGGTTTCCGAGGATCATGGGCCAGGCAAAGATAATCAGTGCTCGAAACGGCTTTTCGTGAATCAAATATTCTTTGTCCATTTTTTATCGATCATCCTTTTTATGGAGGGAAAAACTCCAAAATATTTACAAGACTTCTGCCGAAATTCAACTTGAGTGAAACCTGGAGAAGACTGCCAAAAGAGAGAATAAAACGTGCATACATGTATAGATACTATACAATATAACCATAATAACAAACACCTCATCAACTGCCATACAGGCTGTTAAAGCAGCACGGTAGATAGGTTTAGCCTTTCTCCAAAGCTCCTTTTAAGCGCAAAAGAAAACTGGAAAGAAATTGCAGCTGCTCTGTATTTGCTCCGGATAAAAGGCTTCCAATCATCGCGCTGTACTTTTTATGGGCGTTCTTGTGATTGGATGCGGCAATTTTTCCACAAGTTGTCAGACGCAGGATGATTTTCTTTTCATCACCTGGGCTTGCCTCTTTGACAATCATCTGTTTCCGGACCAGCCGCTTTGCGGTTTGCGATGCTGCCCCCCTTGTAACTCCAAGCTCGCGCGCAATTCCTGAAATGTGCAGGCCAGGATGCTCCATAATGCACTGAAGCATATGGATTTCCGAATGATAAAGCTCCGTACCTGTCCCAAATGTCCGTGCTTTTCTGTCATTTTCGTAAAATTCACAGATGATGTCAATTAACATTTTGCCAATAGAACTGTTTGTGCATTTCATAATTTTTATTGTATAGTATCCATACATCAATGTCAAGAAAGCATAGCATAGTATGTACAGAAAAAGGGGTTCCCGAATCCTTTCAGTAGGTTCCCCTTTCTGCGCAGGAACAAAATTACCCTTTTATCCCTGCGCTCCGGTTGGCTGAGAAATGGCTTTCAGCGTATCCCCAGCATCTGCTTTTCCATTTGGTTTGACAGAGATATCGCACAGCGAAAGGATGCCAACAATGTCGTCTGCGTTGACAATCGGGAGCCTGCGGATCTGGTGCTCGCTCATCAGTTTTGCGGCTTCACAGACGTCCATTTCCGGTGTGCCCGTTGCAAGGCTTGCCGTCATAATATCCTTAACTTTTTGCTGACTGGCATTTTTCCCTTCCGCAACTGTCCGGAGTGCGATGTCACGGTCCGTGACGATGCCTTCCACTCTTCCCTGACAGCAGACCGGGATGGAGCCGCAGTGATATTGTTTCATAAGCTGAGCTGCCCGTTCCACGGTTTCTCCGTCTTGAATATTGGCAACATTTTTAGACATGATTTCCTTGACTTTCATGGCAATCACCTCGTAGCTATCTTTCCCAGGCAATACCGCAAATATAATACTGCCGGCGAAAATGACGGCGGCTATTGAAGGAGTTGTTCCAGAAGCTTATAATAAATATATTAAAACATTTTATCCATAGGCGTCAAATGATTGGGTATCGGATAATTTTTCAATGAAAACAGGGAGCGGATAGCAGAAATGGAAAGTAAAATGACAGAAAAGATATATTATGAAGATGTTACCCTCAGAACTTTTGCCGCGCATGTTCTGAGTTGTGAGGCGAAGGACGGAAAATACTTGATAACTCTTGACCGAACGGCCTTTTTTCCGGAGGGAGGAGGCCAGCTGGCAGACATTGGAGTCCTTGGAACCGTAAATGTTCTGGATGTGAAAGAACGCGGGGGAGTCATTTTCCATACTGTGGACAAGCCCATTCCAGCCGGTTCCCCGGTCATGGGGGGAATCAACTGGACCCGCCGTTTCCGCCATATGCAGCAGCACACTGGCGAGCATATTGTTTCCGGTATTGCGAACCGTTTGTTTGGGGCAGACAATGTTGGCTTCCATATGGGAGACGAATACCTTACCGTTGACTGGGATGTGCAGCTTAGCATGGAGCAACTGAAAACGGTGGAGCAGCTAGCTAACGAAGCGGTATACCGCAATATTCCCGTCAGTGCAGAATTTCCGGCCCCGGAACAGCTCGCTGAGATTTGCTACCGCAGCAAAAAAGAACTGACGGGTCCTGTCCGCATCGTAACCATCCCGGGATATGATGTCTGTGCCTGTTGCGGGACGCATGTGCCTTTTACAGGGGAAATCGGGGCCATTAAACTGACAGGTGCTCAAAATTACAAAGGTGGCACACGTATCTTTTTGGCTTGTGGTGCACAGGCAATGGACGACTATGTGGAAAAGCAGCAAGGTGTTGCTTCGGTTTCTTCCCTGCTTTCTGCGAAACCGGCGGAGATTTCGCAAGCGGTGAAACGGCTTCTTCAGGAGAACGAGGAGCTTAAGCGGAAGCTTGCAGCAGCACATGGAACCCTGCTGGAGATGAAAGTCTCCTCTGTCCCAGAAGGCTGTGGAAATGTCTGTGCGATTGAAAACAGCTTTGGTTCGGATGACTTGCGCCGCTATGCCCTGTCTCTTTCAAAACGCTGCGGGGGTACGGCAGCTGTGTTCAGCGGGGAAGACGGTATTTACCGTTATGCCGTGTCCAATTTCCACAGTGACGTGCGTCCGGAGGGAAAAGCACTGAATAAAGCGCTTTCCGGACGTGGCGGCGGTTCTCGGGAACTGGTGCAGGGCTCGGTCAAGGCGGTGCGCAGTGATATAGAAAAATTTTTCCGCGTCTCATCCCTGATCCTGTCAGAATAAAAAAGATTAAGCTCCTGAGTTGTTAATTTTATTTCAAATACTTGCATCCTGTAGTTATTTGTGATACATTTAACATAGTGACATTTATTTTATATCCTTTTTAAGGCATATTTTTCTATTGGCTTGAAATTAATAAGTAAATAAAAGGAGGAATTTCCAATGTCTAAGAAAATCGTCGTTGCAGGTGCATGCCGTACTGCAATCGGAAAAATGGGTGGTTCTCTTTCCAACACCCCATCTCCTGTGCTTGCAACTATTGTGGTAAAGGAAGCTATGAAACGCGCCGGGATTGCACCGGATAAGGTCGATGAAGTAATCCTTGGCTGTGTTTATCAGGCTGGTATCGGCCAGAGTGTAGCGCGTCAGGCTGCCCTTTATGCTGGAATTCCAGTGACGACTCCGGCTTTCACCATCAACAACCTTTGCGGTTCAGGCCTGAAGAGCATCAACGTTGCAGCTGACCTAATCAATGCAGGCGAGGCAGATGTGATTGTCGCCGGCGGTGTTGAGAATATGTCCAGCACTCCATATCTGCTTAAAAAAGCACGTTTTGGCTATCGGATGAAAGATGGTGTCTTGATTGATTCCCTGATTCACGACGGCCTGGAAGATAGTACCCTTCATTATCATATGGGTGTTACGGCGGAGAACATTGCTGAGAAATATGGCATTACCCGTCGGATGCAGGATGAATTTGCCACAGACAGCCAGCAGAAGACTCAGAAAGCAATTGCTGGTGGCAAGTTTAAAGATGAGATCATCCCGGTCAAAGTGAAGATTAAGAAGCAGGAAGTTATGTTTGATACCGACGAAGCTCCGCGTAAAGGTGTTACACCTGATACACTTGCAAAGCTGCCGCCTGCGTTCAAGGAGAACGGCACGGTTACGGCTGGCAACGCTTCCGGCATTGATGACGCTGCTTCTGCAATTGTTGTCATGAGTGAGGACAAGGCAAAAGAGCTTGGTGTAAAGCCGATGGCGTACTGGATTGCCGGTTCTTCCGTTGGTGTTGATCCTGCTTACATGGGCCTTGGGCCGATTGGGGCAACAAAGAAAGTCATGCAGAAGACCGGCATGGCGGTAAAGGACATGGATCTCGTTGAGCTGAATGAAGCATTTGCTTCTCAGTCAATTGAGTGTGTCCGTGAGCTTGGCATCGACATGAATAAGGTCAATGTCAATGGCGGTGCCATTGCGCTTGGCCATCCAGTCGGCTGCTCCGGATGCCGTATTCTTACCACACTTCTTTACGAGATGAAGAAACGCGGCAGCGAGTATGGCCTCGCAACTCTCTGCGTTGGCGGCGGCATGGGTGTCGCTACTATCGTGAAACAATATCAGTGATTTCTGCAGAACCGAAAAGAGGGTTTGTGACTTATGAGCTATGTAAAATATGAGCAGGATGGTTTTGTCGGTATTGTCACACTTGACCGCGAAAAGGCACTGAATGCTTTAAACGATGAGGTCCTTGCCGACCTCGAAAAGGCGATTGATGCCATTGATCCGAACAATACCCGCTGTGTCATCATTACCGGTGCAGGGAAGAAAGCTTTTGCTGCCGGTGCTGATATCGGTGCAATGTGCAACATGACACCCGATGAAGGCCGCGCGTTCAGCGCAAAAGGAAATGCTGTCTACCGTAAGATTGAGCATCTTCCGATGCCTGTAATTGCCGCAGTGAATGGATATGCACTTGGCGGAGGCTGTGAGCTTTCCCTTGCCTGTGATATTCGCTTGGCTTCTGAGAATGCCGTATTTGGCCAACCGGAAGCTGGCCTTGGCATTACGCCTGGCTTTGGTGGCACCCAACGCCTTGCCCGTACAGTCGGTGTAGGAAAAGCCAAAGAAATGATTTTTGCCTGCCGGAATATTAAAGCTGATGAGGCACTCCGTGTTGGCCTTGTGAATGCAGTTTATCCGACGGATGAGCTGATGGCGCAGGCAAAGAAGCTCGCTGAGCGGATTTCCGGCAATGCTCCCATTGCTGTGCGCCAGTGCAAAAAGGCGATTAACCTTGGCCTTCAGATGGACATTGATTCTGCAACAGCTTTGGAGCCAGAGCTGTTTGCTGCATGTTGCGGCACTGAGGATCAGCACAGTGCCATGACTGCTTTTTGCGAAAAGCGCAAGCATGGCCCGTTTGTAAACAAATAAAATTTCATTTGTGCAATGTGTAAAACAGACAAATGATAATAGGAGGTTTTGACATGATTGTTGGTGTTATTGGCGCAGGAACCATGGGCTCCGGAATTGCACAGGCATTTGCGCAGACAGATGGCTATTCTGTAAAGCTCTGTGATATCAATGAGCAGTTTGCTGCAAACGGCAAGGCGAAAATTTCCAAGAGCCTCACCCGCCTTGTGGCGAAGGGGAGGATGGCACAGAGCAAAGCCGATGCCATTCTGGCAAAGATTACAACCGGGACGAAAGAGATTGCTTCTGACTGCGACCTGATCGAAGAAGCAGCCCTTGAAAAGATGGATGTCAAGAAGAACCTCTTTAAGGAACTTTCTACCATCTGCAAGCCGGATGCAATTTTTGCAACGAACACATCATCCCTTTCTATCACGGAGATTGGCAGCGGAATTGACAGGCCGGTCTGCGGGATGCATTTCTTCAACCCGGCACCGGTGATGAAGCTTGTTGAGGTAATTGCAGGCATCAACACCCCACAGGAGACAGTTGACAAGATTAAGGCAGTCTCCATTGCAATCGGTAAGACGCCGGTGCAGGTCAAGGAAGCACCTGGATTTGTTGTGAACCGCATTCTGGTACCAATGATCAATGAAGCAATTGGCGTATTTGCTGACGGAACCGCATCCGCGGAAGATATTGATACCGCCATGAAGCTTGGAGCAAACCACCCAATGGGCCCGCTTGCACTTGCTGACTTGGTTGGCCTTGATATTGTCCTGGATGTTATGGAAGTGCTCCAGGCTGAAACGGGCGATCCGAAGTACCGTCCTCATCCGCTGCTCCGTAAGATGGTTCGCGGCGGCCTGCTCGGTCGGAAAACCGGCAAAGGTTTCTATGACTACACGAAAAAGTAATTGCCCAATCGGACGGATTTGGAGGAATGAGTATGGACTTCAAACTTAGCGCACAGCAGGAAATGGCCCGCACCCTCTTTAGAGATTTTGCGGAGAAGGAAGTAAAGCCTCTCGCGCAGGAGATTGATGAAGAAGAGCGGTTCCCAACAGAGACGCTTGAAAAATTCCGCAAATATAAATTTATGGGTATCCCTTATTCAAAAGAATGGGGCGGGGCCGGATGCGATACCCTGACCTATGAAATCTGCCTTGAGGAACTCAGCAAAGTATGTGCCACGACGGCCACCATGCTTTCTGCACATACTTCCCTTGGCACATGGCCTATCCTGAAATATGGCACGCCTGAACAGAAGGAAAAATATGTGAGAAAGCTCTGCACCGGCGAATATCTGGGTGCATTTGCTCTCACCGAGCCGAACGCCGGAACAGATTCTTCTGCACAGCAGACGAAAGCTGTTCTTGACGGTGACCATTATGTTCTGAACGGAAATAAAATTTTCATTACAAATTCTGGCTATGCCGATACGTATGTTATCTTTGCCATGACCAATAAGAGCCTTGGAAATCACGGTATTTCTGCTTTCATTGTTGAAAAGAACTTCCCGGGTTTCTCTGTCGGCAAAGAAGAAAAGAAGATGGGAATCCGCGGTTCTTCTACCTGCGAGCTGATTTTTGAAAACTGCATTGTCCCGAAGGAAAATCTGCTTGGCCAGGAGGGCAAGGGCTTCTCGATTGCCATGGCTACTCTTGACAATGGGCGTATTGGCATCGCGGCGCAGGCCCTTGGCATTGCTGAAGGTGCACTGGATGAGACAATCAAGTATGTGAAGCAGCGCAAGCAGTTTGGACGTCCGCTTGCCAAGTTCCAGAACACCCAGTTTGAAATCGCCGACATGGTAACAAAGACCAAAGCTGCACAGCTCCTGATGTACCGTGCGGCTATAGCCGAAGATGAGAAACCGAGGTATTCTGAAGAAGCCGCGATGGCAAAGCTGTACTGTGCCTCCACCGCAATGGATGTTACCACCCGCTGCCTGCAGCTCCACGGCGGATATGGATACACAAGAGAGTATCCGATTGAGCGCATGATGCGCGACGCCAAGATTACGGAAATCTATGAGGGCACCAGTGAAGTCCAGAAGATGGTAATTTCCAAATACGCCTTTAAATAATGGCGGAAAACGAAGGAGGGAAATCTGTTGAATATTGTCGTTTGTATCAAACAGGTTCCAAACACGAACGAAGTTAAGATAGACCCCAAAACCGGCACACTGATTCGTGAAGGCGTACCGAGCATTATCAACCCGGACGACAAAGCAGGGCTTGAGGCGGCTCTCCGCCTTAAGGATTCTCAGGGTGCTCATGTTACTGTCCTTACCATGGGTCCGCCGCAGGCAGAGACAGCACTGCGTGAAGCCCTTGCCATGGGTGCAGATGAAGCCGTTTTGGTAACGGACCGTGCATTCGGCGGCGCCGATACCTGGGCAACAGCGCATACGATTGCAGCAGCAGTCGAAAAGCTTCCCTATGACCTGATTATTACTGGCCGTCAGGCGATTGATGGTGATACCGCTCAGGTTGGCCCACAGATTGCGGAAAATCTCAATATCCCGAACATCAGCTATGCGGAGGAAATTAAGGTAGAAGGGGAATATGTCACGGTAAAGCGTCAGTTTGAAGACCGCTACCATATTCTAAAAGCCAAGATGCCGTGCCTGATTACTGCACTCAGCGAGCTGAATACCCCTCGCTATATGACTCCGGGTGGCATTGTGGATGCCTATCAGAAAGAAATCAAGAAGATTACCCGTGCTGATCTTGATGTTGCTGATGGGGATATCGGTTTAAAAGGTTCCCCAACCCGCGTTGTAAAGACGTTTACAAAGAGTCCAAAAGCAGCCGGCACGCTTGTTTCAAACCTTAATTCTCAGGAAGCAGCCGACTATATCCTTGAAAAGCTCAAAGAGAAATTCATTATATAGTGAAAGTGGTGAGACATTGATGAATATTCAAGATTATAAAGGCATTTATGTATTCATTCAGCAGGTGGACGGCAAAGTCGCCGGCGTCTCCCACGAGCTGCTCGGCAAAGCAAGGGAACTCGCCCAGAAAATGGAGACGAAAGTCACAGCCGTTCTGCTTGGATATCAGGTTTCCGGACTCTGCGGGGATCTCGCGAGCTATGGTGCCGACAAGATCGTTCTGGTAGACAACAAAGACCTCGAAATTTATTCCACAAGGCCATATGCCTATGCGGTCTGCAAAGTAATTGAGCATTTTAAGCCTGCAGTGCTGCTATATGGCGCAACCGCTATTGGACGTGACCTTGCACCGCGTGTGGCCGCTAAAATCCGTACCGGTTTAACTGCAGACTGCACAAAGCTGGATGTTGCCGACGATGGAACAAAGAACCTTCTGATGACACGTCCGGCATTTGGCGGCAATATTATGGCTACCATTATCTGCCCGGATTATCGGCCACAAATGGCAACTGTCCGCCCGGGCGTTATGCAGAAAATTAAGCCGGTTGAAGATGCATCTGCTCCGGTTGACAACTTTGCTGTTGAGATTCCAGAGTCAATGAAGGATGTTCAGATTCTCGGTGTAGTGAAGAAAGAGTCCCACAAGATAGACATTCAGGATGCCAAGATTCTGGTTTCCGGTGGCCGTGGCATGGGCTGTGCGGAGAACTTCAAGATGCTGGAAGACTGCGCAAATGCGCTGGGTGGCACTGTAAGTTCCTCAAGAGCTTGTGTGGATGCCGGATGGGTTGAAAAGGATATTCAGGTTGGGCAGACCGGTAAGACTGTCCGTCCGGATCTATACCTTGCATGCGGCATTTCCGGTGCAATTCAGCACCTTGCCGGTATGGAAGAGTCCAACCTTATTATTGCCATCAACAAAGATGAAACTGCGCCAATTTTTGATGTTGCAGACTGGGGCGTTGTCGGCGATGTAACCAAGATCATTCCGCTCTTTACGGAAGGAGTCAAAAAGGCAATAGCTGAGCGCAACAAGTAAATCTTCCCAGTTGGCAGAAGCCGCTCCACCTTTTTAGTTAGGGGTGGCTTTGCCTAATATAGGGATAGCTTTTGCACTCGAAAATCCGTGCGGTTTTCCAGATAACTGCAGTACTTAAAAATCAGGTGAATGATATGTCAAAAGGTTTCAGCATCGCTGGGTTTATCTTGGGCGTTTTTATTACACTCTGTGGCGCTGCGGTGATTATTCTCGGGGCAGTAGGACTGTACCGTTACAGATATGGGAACCGCTACGCTTGACAGAATGCCCTTTCTACTGTTACACTCTAAGTAAATAATATAAGCTGTCTTCGGGGCGGGGTGGAATTCCCCACCGGTGGTAATGCGGCTTTTGCCGACAAGCCCACGAGCATTTTGCAGACCCGGTATGATTCCGGGGCCGACGGTAAAGTCCGGATGGAAGAAGAACACGCGCGTTCTGCGTATTTTCGCCCCGCATTTTTGCGGGGCCTTTTTCGTTGACAGCGGAAAAGGAGATTTTACCTTTGGTGACTATCAA
>DHOL01000002.1:65841-66117 GCA_002410755.1 Ruminococcaceae bacterium UBA5391
ATCAATATTAACAAATCCCATTCTTCTGTTCTCAGTGTCCGCAACATTGCACAAACCGGTGTGCTTTCGGCCATCGCATTTCTTTTGATGATGATTGAAATACCGCTCTGGTTTGCACCCGGATTTTACAGAATTGACCTGAGTGAACTTCCAGTGCTTCTTGGGACTTTTGCCATGGGTCCGCTTTCCGGCGCAATGATCGAGCTGGTAAAGGTAGTGCTTTATTTTTTCCTGCATGGAAGCACAACAGCCGGTGTAGGTGACTTTGCCAATTTT
>DHOL01000002.1:66327-66587 GCA_002410755.1 Ruminococcaceae bacterium UBA5391
TGATTGGCTGTTGTATGGCGGTGCCTGCTGGTATGATTTATCAGCACAGGAAAACAAAGAGGAATGCAGTGATTGGTATGGCTGTCGGCACGCTTCTGATGACTGCGGCTGGGGGAGTAATCAATGCTTATGTTCTTCTTCCGCTTTATGCTGCGGTTTTCCACATGCCGATGTCTGCGCTGATTGCCGCTGGAACAAAGGTCAACCCTGCCATAACGGATCTTTCCGGGTTTATTTTTCTTGTAGTTGTGCCGTTTAAC
>DHOL01000002.1:66797-66980 GCA_002410755.1 Ruminococcaceae bacterium UBA5391
TGCTGAAAGGGACTATTGTCTCGGTTTTAACCTTTTTGCTATATAAACATGTAAGCCCTATCCTCCATGGAAAATATTGATGGCAGTATTTTCTGACATATAATCTGATTTGTATATTTACGTGCACTTGAATTCATGATATAATTTCTTTCATACAAGTGAATATGCCCTTATCAAGAGTGA
>DHOL01000012.1:0-674 GCA_002410755.1 Ruminococcaceae bacterium UBA5391
ACAAGCTTATAAAATAAAAATTAATTAAATATTATCAAATAATAGAAACATGTCGATCTAAATAAATCAAAAAGTCGGACAGAAATGAGGCTACTTTGAAAACAGTTTTCATTACATGCCTTCATTTAAAATATGGTGGCGTTGAAAAGGTAATTGCTTCCTTGGCAAATGCTTTAACTGAAGAAGGATATCAAATTGTAATCCTTTGCACTTATTATTTCGACGAGCCGGCATATGCGATTGACCCAAAAGTTAAAATTTGTTATTTAACATCCCGAGTACCTAACCGGGATGCGTTTTATGCTGCAATAAAAGACCGAAAATTTTTTACAGCATTGAAAGAAGGAGCCAAGGCGGTCAGGACACTGTATTTGAAAAGACAGACCATGAAAATTGCAATTAAAAAAATACATGGTGGCGCTGTTATTTCTACACGAAATGAACATACTGTCCTGCTTTCCAAATATGGCAGACCAGATGTGTTGAAAATTGCCCAGTTGCACAGTGATCATCATTTTGACCCCAAATTGGTTTCAAATTTTCGGCATGACTATAAAAATATTGATTACTTTGTCCTTTTGACAGATAAAACCAAATCAGAAGTCCAAAAAATGATGCAAGGATATAACTCCCATACAAAATGTGTTACGATCCCAAATTTTGTTGAACCATGA
>DHOL01000012.1:877-4796 GCA_002410755.1 Ruminococcaceae bacterium UBA5391
GTTGCCGCAGGAAGACTTCACCCCGATAAAAACTTTGCTTCTCTTCTAAGAATTTGGGCAAAGATAATTCAAAGAGAACCTGACTTTTGCCTCCTGATTGCTGGAGAGGGGGCTTTGGAAAGTTCCCTGAAAAAACAGGCTGTAGATCTTGGAGTTTCGGGCTCTGTGCGGTTTACGGGTGCGTTGCCTCATAAGCAACTCCTAATTGAAATGGCACAGTCCTATTGTTATGCTCTGACATCGGTTTCAGAAAGCTTTGGCTTGGTACTGGTTGAGTCAATGATGTGCGGCACCCCTCCTGTTGCCTATAATGTTCGTGTTGGGCCGGAAGCAATTATTGACGACGGTGTCAATGGATATCTTATACCAGAGGGAAATGAACAGCAGTTTGCTGACAAAGTCGTCGAGTTGATTGAAAACCATGCAATGCGCGAGAAAATGGAGCGCAATGCTACAATCAAAGCGGCGACTTTTTATAAAGACCAAGTTTTACCAAAATGGAATGCAATTTTAGAAAAGTTGTAGAAAGGTGGCAGATGCCGCATAATGAGGGAGTATTTTAATCGACTATACTGTGATTCTGCCGATTCTTTCTATCAGTCACTTTATTGCTCCTTACGAGGCGGGGAGCGGCGTTTCATTGTGACTGCGAACCCGGAAACTTTTATGGTTGCCCAAAAAAATCCGGACCTTGACAATCTGCTTTGCAAAGAAACAACGACCGTCGTGCCGGATGGCATTGGAATTGTTAAAGCTGCACACTATCTTTCCGTCCCGGTGAAAGACAAAATCACCGGCGTTGATATTGCTGCCAATTTGCTGAAAGATGCAGATCAGTTACATAAAAGTGTATATTTTTACGGAGCAAAGGAAGAAGTGCTGCAACAGTTACTGAAAACAATATCAGTAAAGTATCCAGGCCTTGTAGTTGCCGGGTTTCATAATGGTTACAATGGATATGATGATGCTGTATTCGAGGATATTGTGGGAAAAAGGCCGGATATTGTAATGGTAGCCCTTGGAATTCCCAGGCAAGAACTGCTGATTGATCGGTATTTTAACCGCTTTTCTTCCGGAATTTTTATTGGTGTGGGTGGCTCATTTGATGTGCTGAGCGGGAGTAAAAAGCGTGCGCCTCAATTTTTTGTCAAGCGAAACCTGGAGTGGCTTTACCGTATTGTTCGGGAACCGAAACGTTTGGGCCGCTTTTATACCAGCAATATTCGCTTCCTCTTTGCTGTGCGCAAAATAAAAAGGCAGGAAGGTAAGGCCCATAGCTCTTCAGTTTGATTTTAGGTTAGCTGAGAACTGAACTGAAAAAATTACAGGATTTGAGATAGGGAGAAAAAAGATGCCAATTCCTAAAATAGTCCATTATGTTTGGATGGGAAATGGAGAAAAAAGCAAGGACATAAAAACATGTATGAAGACTTGGAGCGAAAAGCTTCAAGATTACCAAATCGTTGAATGGAACGAAAAAAATTTTGATATCAGTTCAAACCGGTTTGTCAGTCAGGCCTATGGACAAAGAAAATGGGCTTATGTGAGTGATTATATCCGTGCTTATGCAATCTTAAAATACGGTGGAATTTATTTAGACACAGATGTCCTAGTCTTGGATAACTTTAACAGCTTTTTGCACAATCGCGCTTTTGTCGGCTTTGAAAACAGTCAGTATCCGTTTACTGCTGTTTTTGGGGCTGAAAAAGGGCATCCTTTTGTCCAGGATATGCTTAGCTATTATGATAATATTGACTTTCAGTACAGCAATGAAGATGAAAAAGCGAAAGTTAATACAAAAACTGTTTCAGATATTTTAATTAAAAAATATCATTGTAAGATAAATAATCAGTTCCAGATGTTGGATACAGGAATTGCTGTTTACCCAGATTGTATTCTTTGCAACCCATCGAAAAACTCTACAGCCATTCATGTATTTACGGGGACGTGGATGGAAGGGGAAAAAAGCATAAAGACAAAACTTGCTCAGTCTTTGCGAGTGCATTTGAATTCCCGCTGGAAAGCAGGACTATATGATTTTCTTATCCGCAAAGGCAACTGCTGATTTTCATGTTAATGCCAACATTATTTACTGCTTGATTTTATAAAAACTGATAAAGGGGACCCAGATACATGAGAATAAAAGTAATGACAGTGTTTGGCACACGCCCGGAAGCAATCAAAATGGCGCCGGTTGTCAAAGAACTTCAGAGGCATAAAGAGGAAATTGAAACGATTGTCTGTGTGACGGCACAGCACAGGCAGATGCTTGACCAGGTTCTGGAAGCATTTCACATTATCCCTGACTTTGACCTGAATTTGATGAAGCAGGGGCAGACGCTGTCTTCCATAACATCAGGCGTGCTGACAGGTATGGAGAAAATTTACAAGCAGGTTCGACCTGATATTGTACTGGTGCATGGGGATACGACAACAACTTTTTCTGCTGCGCTGGCAGCGTTTTATCAGCAGATACCAGTTGGCCATGTTGAAGCTGGATTGCGGACTTACAATAAATATTCCCCTTATCCAGAAGAGATCAACCGTCAGTTTGTCTCACTCGTCGCGGATCTGAATTTTGCACCGACGGAACTGAGCCGTCAAAACCTGCTTCGAGAAAACAAATCTGACAAATCAATTATTGTAACAGGCAATACAGCAATTGATGCACTGAAAACGACAGTCAGCAAAGACTACCAAAATAGCCTGTTGGCTTGGGCTTCAGACAGCAGGTTGGTTCTGCTTACTGCCCATAGGCGTGAAAATCTGGGTGACCCGATGCGCCATATGTTTCGAGCAGTTATGCGTATCCTAAAAAAGCACCCCGATGTAAAGGTAATTTATCCAGTCCATTTGAATCCGGCTGTGCGGTCTGTTGCGGAAGAAATATTTGGCGGCTGTGACCGTGTGAAGCTGATCGCTCCGCTCGATGTTTTGGATTTCCATAATTTTATGAATGCCGCTTACCTGATTCTGACAGACAGCGGCGGCATTCAGGAAGAGGCTCCATCTCTGGGAAAACCAGTTGTTGTTCTGCGCGACACAACGGAACGCCCGGAAGGTGTGAAAGCCGGTACGCTTAAACTTGCGGGTACAAAGGAAGATACTATTTTCCAAATTGTAGACAAGCTGCTTACCGACAAGGCGGAATATGACAAGATGAGCCATGCCTCCAATCCTTATGGCGATGGGCATGCGAGTGAGCGTATTGTGGATACAATTATAAATAAGTTTAAAGAGAGGTCTAATAACAGTGGAAAATAAATGCAGTAACCACCTGAGTCGAGAAAAAATAAAACTATCATTGATTGTCTTTATGATTATGCAGCCTTTCCTTGACCTCTTTACTTCTCTTACCGTTCGTTTTGGACATGCCATTACTATCGGAATAATTGTTCGTTCAATTTTTATGTTATTTGCTTTTCTTTATATACTGTCTTCAAGTAAACAACATAAGAAAAAGGTTTTCATAATATATTTTGTTATTCTGCTATTATATTTTGTCCTGTATACAATGTTGTTTTTATTACATACTAATACTCATGTAGCTTTGCAAAATTTTTACGGATTAATAAAAACGTTTTATATTTGTTTCGTTTTTATAGCAGGTTATTTGATATACAAGGATTATGGACTGCTAATATCTTACAAAACTATATGCATTGTGATTGATTTATATATGTCTATTATTTTTCTTGCTTTTATAACAAATAGTAGCTTCCCTTCATATCAATATGGTTATGGTTATAACGGATGGTTTTATTCTGCAAATGAAATAGGAACGATATTTTGTATACTATCTCCCCTTGCTGCCTATGTATCCATCTCAAAGTTGTCACAAAATTCGTTACCTTTTTTAAAAAAAATACTTTTCGTTTTACCGTTGTTGCTTATAGACTTTTGTGCATCTTACATAGGA
>DHOL01000012.1:4935-5552 GCA_002410755.1 Ruminococcaceae bacterium UBA5391
ACATAGGAACAAAAGTACCTTTTTTGGGAATTATATCCTTTTTAGTAATTTATAGTATCTATAATTTAATTTCTTATTTGCACTTTCAAAATAAGTTGCCATTAAGAAAATTCGTGATAACTTTATTAACAATTTTGATTGCAATTTGCTTTATGTATCAATCTCCTCTTCAGAAAAATGTAGTTATGAATTATCAAAATAATCAAAAGCAAATTACTTCTATAAGTGATTATACTCAAACACAAAAAAGTAATGTTTATAATAGCGAAAAAGCCAAGGAAAATACGTTAGAAAATAATTTTGTAAATAATATTACGAGTAATCGTATTAATTATATGTTGCCAGCAAAGATGGAATTTATGAAATCTGGAATTTTAACAAAGCTTTTTGGCTTAGGATATGTTGATTATTTTGGAACAAATAATAGCATTGGAAAGGCGATTGAACTTGACTTAGCCTGCATTTTTTATCGACATGGTATTATAGGATTTACTTTATTTTCAATACCAATATTAGGAGCTTTATTTGCAATAATTATTTGCTTCTTTAAAAATATTTCAGTTATTGTTCTTTCCGATAAAGCATGTACTTATTTTTATAGTTTGCTTCTTAGTTTT
>DHOL01000012.1:5706-46786 GCA_002410755.1 Ruminococcaceae bacterium UBA5391
CTTCTTAGTTTTTGTGTAGCTTTGGTTTCAGGTCATACATTGGTAGCCCCGGCTGTTAGTATTTATGTTGCAATTTTGTTAGTCCAAAATATTGCTTATATGTTCAGTCATAAAAAGGAAAATGCTATAAGCGAAAAAATGTAAATTTATAGGAATGCATTATTTGTGACAATCATTTTTATGATAGTCTGCTCTCAGAATTCGAGTAGTTAACCGAAAGGGAGAGGAACTTGATGAAAGTATCAATCATCATGCCGACGTATAATGATGAAGACACCATTTGTGAAAGCTTAGATTCTGTCCGATTGCAGTCGTATTCAAATTATGAATTGATTATTATAAATGATGGATCAACAGATAATACGGAATATGTTGTTAAAAGTTATATTAAAGAACACCGTTGCGAAGAACGCTTTCACTACTATTCCCAGGAAAATGCCGACCAACTTAGTGCAATTTGGAATACGCTCCAGTATGCGACAGGTGACTATATTTATATTTTGCATTCTGATGACCTACTTTATAATGAAAAGTCTTTAGAATTCTTTGATAGTTTTGAAAGAAAAAATCCTGGATATGATGCCTATACTGGAGATGAAGTTATTATTAATGCTGAGGGAAAACAAGTCCAATATGAGCATGTTATGAAATATCGAAACAAAAAAAAGCGGCTAGCACTTATGTATTTGTGGTTGGGAAGAAATTTATATTCTGATATTGCATTTTTTAGTAAACAGGCATTAAAGAAAGTTGGGTATAGTTACTTGACTTGGAATATGCCCTATTGGTTTTGCCCTGAAAATAAAACAGGTTGCCTAAATGTGAAAAGTATGGATTTCCCAATATTTCGATATCGCATTTATACAAAAAATTATATCAACAATGCTTTAGGAAAACTAAATGTCATCAATGGTGAACTACGGACATTGACGTCCCTGATGAAGTATTTTTGGATTCCTTGTTACCGTACACAATATTTTTTATTTCGCATTTGTAATAAGCTTAATTTAAGCGAAAATTTTTATCCGCTCTACTTTTGTACAGAAGAACACAATAAAGGAAAAGTTATTCGATTTGCTATAAAAAAACGGTTTTCAAAATCATATCGAAAAAATGTTTTTTTAAATTCTTTGTTTAACTTTTACAGTAGTAATAGTTCAAGGGAAATATTCCTCCCAAAATTGGATCAGTCAATGCCTATTTATTTAGGTAGAGATATGCGCAAATTCAATAATAAATTGATGAAAGGAACCCTTGAGCCATTTTATTACTACTTAATGAATGAGATGCGAAAGGGATTTCATATAGTTCATTGTTTCCCTGAAGATGTAGAATCAGTATCAAATATTCTTCAATTTCTATGTATTAAAGAGTTTACTGTTATTAAATCAGAGAATATTTAGAAAATTAGCCAATGAGATTATTTATTTAGAAAGAAGCTGGTAACTATAAAGTGTATAGATATAAATGAACAGAAATCAATTGAGTCTGCTATTCTGAAAAGTTTTGCAGATTACTGTACAAGAAATAAACTTCGTTATTATCTGTATGCTGGCACTTTGCTTGGAGCTGTACGCCATAAAGGGTTTATTCCCTGGGATGACGACATAGATGTCGTCATGCCTCGCCCCGACTATGAACAATTTTACTCGATGACAAAGCAGGAGCGAATCGCCCCCAACCTTGATATTGACACCTACAGAATGTCAGACAACTCTATTTGTCCTTTTATCAAGCTTGAAGATAACAGAACAGATGTCCATGAAAAAAATTTACCTGATTCTTTTCATACTGCAGTTTGGGTTGATATTTTTCCATTAGATGGCGCACCAAGTGATAGACGTGAACAAAAAAAATTTATAAAAAGACAAAAATGTTTGATTAAACAGTTAGACTTATGCACTAGACAATACATTCCTTGTAAAGATCCACTCCGGCACATAAAAAGATATATGATTTGGAAAATATTTGGTAGAATTAATTATAAGGATGTTGACCAACAATTGGAATCAAACTCCTTAAAGTATGATTATGATGCTAGTAAATATATTGGAAATACTGTTTATTGTAGTGGTGTTAATGAAATAGTTTCCAAACAAGGGTTTAATACTCCTGTGCAACTAAAATTTGAAAAGTATTTGTTTTATGCGCCAGGGACTTATGATGCTTATCTTACAAGTCTTTACGGGGATTATATGAAACTGCCCCCCCTTAAGCAGCGTGTCAGGAGGCATGATTATATTTGCTGGTGGAAAGACAACTTTGAAGGGAAAAATACATGACTAAGGCAAAAAAATTTCTGAAATCATCTTTTATTTATTTTGTCGGAAATATTCTGACGAAAATAATATCCTTCTTTCTGTTGCCTATGTACACCAATTATATTCCGACTGGGGGAATGGGATATTATGATGTAATCAACACTTACATGAATATTATTGTTCCGATTGTAAGTGTTACAATTTGGGCTGCTATCCTGCGCTACTGTTTTGATTTTGAAAACAGGGATGACAAGTACAAAGTCATTTTCAATGCAATGTTTGCCCTGTTTGGTTCAGTCATAATTTATTCAGTTGCTGCAATTATTCTTGGGTTTGTTGGGAGTATCAAATACCTTTTGCTCATCTATTTGATGGGTATTGCAATGATGCTCCAAAACTGCTATTCCAATATGGTACGTGCCCTTGGCTACAATGTGACGTTTGCAGCCTCCGGCGTTGTTGGTGGGCTGGTTAACTGTGGCTCAAATGTTGTTATGATCCTTTTCCTGCATATGCAGGAAGAATCCCTGTTTATTGCTTTGACACTTGGCCTGTTTGCGCAGGTTGTGGTTATGGAAAGCAAAGTCAAATTTTTGCGGCATATTTCCTTTCAACTATATAATAAGCGACTGCTGGTTAATATGCTGCGGTATTCTTTTCCTCTTGCCTTGAACTCAACCTGCTTCTGGTTCCTTTCCAGCTATGATAAAATTGGAATATCCCGTATTCTAGGATTAGAGGCAAATGGCATTTATTCTATTGCGGGAAAATATACCTATATCGTTGGATTGGTTTCCGATTGTTTTGCCCTTGCCATGCAGGAAATGCTTTATTCCATGGGGAATCAAAAAGAAGGCAAAACTGAGTTTTATACGATAACTTCAAACTATTATATAAAATTTCTAATGTATGGATTGCTTCTTCTTTTGCCATTCGTTTATTTTACTTTTCCGATTCTGATTGGGAAGGGATATTCTGCAGCTTTTCCTCTTATCCCGATTTATTTGCTCGCAACAGTTGAGAATGTTTACAGCGGCTTCCTTGGAGATATTTTTGCTGCCGAAAAAAAGACTACGGCTGTGTTTTACTCGACTGTTGTAGCAGCAGGTGTCAATGTGGCAGTGTTTCATTTGCTGGTTGGTACCATGGGGGTCCAGGCAGCAAACATTGCTCTGACTTTGGGATTCCTTGCTAACATTATCATTCGTATTATTATCCTTCGCAAGGAATTTCCTCTAACGATTGATTATAAAATGTTTCTATTCACCCTTATACTTTTCGTTGCAGGTTCCTGGATTTACTTTACTCAAGGAAAACTGGTGAATCTGATTTGGCTCATTGCTATTTTGGTTCTTACCATTTATGAGTTCCGTGATATTATTAAGAGAATGACCGCAGCAATCCGTGCTAAAATTTTACAAATTAAAAACTGATAAAAAAGCCGGCAGGAAATATCTGTATTTCCCTGCCGGCTTTTTCTCGTTTACACTTTCGTCAAAAACTTTATTTCAACTGGCTTTATATCCTTTCCTGAAGCTGCTTAGCACAGCTTTTCAGAAGAGCAGCATACTCCTTTATCTTGTCATCACTAAAGCGCAGGGAAGGCCCAGAAAGGCTGAGTGCACCAACGGCAATTCCTTCCCCATTGTGAATGGGGACACCGACACATTTAATCCCATATTCATGCTCCATATTGTCAACGGAATAGCCCATCTGGCGGACTTGTTCAATCTCGCTGCGGAAGCGGTCTGCATCCACGATTGTATAAGGTGTAAACGGTTTCAGCCCTTCTGTAATTACTTTTTCGGTCTGCTCGGGTTCCATACAGGAAAGAATAGCTTTGCCAAGGCTGGTACAATACATCGGTGCAATGACGCCGCGGATTGACCGGACGGAGATGCTTTGATGGGGAAAAACAGCCTCACGGTAAATGATCTTTCCGCTGTATGGCGTAGCAAAAAAGGCAGTTTCATTGGTTTGATCGCTTAAAGTTTCCATAAACGGACGGATTACTTCAGCAAAAACGTCGCTCTGGCTCAGTACGTTGCTCAGTGCCATTATCTTGAAGCCGAGGCGGTATCTATTGGTTTGCCGATTTTTTTCAACAATACCGCATGTTTCAAAAGTACTCAGAATATTGTAAACGCTGCTCCGCAGCATACCACTTAACTCAGCCAGTTCGCTGACACCCCTTTCTGGATGTCGGTCAGTAAAATAATCCAGCAGTTTGGCTGCCTTGTAAAGGGATTTTACTTTCACGCCTTCCGGCAGACTATCTTTATTGTTCATTTTTTTCACTCCCAACGCCACGGCTTGCACACGGCAGTTTTCATATCCCTTATTTTATAATTATTCGTGACATGAAGTCAAGGATGAAAAACAAGTGTGCAGTCGGGTGCGGATAGTCTTTTCCAGGATATGGTCTTTTACCTGGGAATTCTATCAGGTTACCCCAACGGTCAGCAAAATGTTCGCGAAAGTCCGTGTTTCTCCGGTCGAGATAGCTAGACGCAGCGATGGCTGACAGCAAGCGTCATAGAAATCGAACCGTTTTAGACCTGCAAGGTCTATCCCGCCAAGAAGCTGACGGAATTCTCCAAAAATTTCCGGTTCTTTTCCTTCTGGAATCATGACTTCTGCCTTTTCAAAGTTTACCAGACCGGAAATAGCTTTCAATACCTCCGGGACAGTGGGGCAGCCACTGGTCAGACCAAGGTAAATTTTCTCGGCTTGACCGGTTTTAGAACGGAGCGGGTAATTCCCATCTGCAATCAGAATTTTGTCGCCGTGCCCGCAATACGGCAGAACACGCATGATTTCCGGATGAATACAAGATATTTTCAGCATGGGACGGATCTCCTTTTCCGCTATTTTTCATTTTCTCTCAAATGGCCAAGTGTGCCGCCCGGATGCCAACGGACATATTCCTGTGGCGTTAGCTTGCGCTCTGCCTGTAACTCGACACTGAGACCCTGAAGGACGTAAATTTCTGCGAGAATCGAGGCACGCGGTGCACGGTTAAGCGGTCCGCCTTCCTGTTTTACACCGGCAAAAAGACAGACATTACTTTCCCTTGCAAGCCAGGATTCCATATTCCCTGTAATGCCAATTACCATGCAGCCATTGTTCTTAATGGCTTTTACGGTTGCCTTCAGCTCGGAAGTTTCCCCACTGTTGGAGATGCAGATTACAACATCGCCCGGTACGAGTTGTCCACAGGAACCGTGGACAGCTTCCGTGCCGTGGAGATAATAGGTCGGTGTGCCTGTTGAAGAAAGCAGGGATGCCATATATTCGGCCACATGGGAGGGCTTTCCGATTCCGGTGATATGCACCCGGTTCCCTTTTGCTTCGGCAGACAGGATAACCTTGACGGCATCCCGATAGGTATCGTCTTTGATCGTTTCAGAAAAATCGTTAAATTCCTGCTTTGAAATCTTTAGAAATGACTGTAATGATTTACTCATAATTAACACCTCTGTCCGAATTATCTCGTCATAAAACCGTCGCATGTGCTGCCTTGACTTTTCATCAGGGCCTCGACTTCACCAAGTGTCGGAAGGGAAGGCTGTGCACCGGCGCGGGAGACGGTAATTGTTGCTGCATAGCTGGCAAAATGAAGTGCTTCTGCAAGGCCCATTCCCGTACAGACTCCCAGCGAAAAAGCACCTACGAAGGAATCCCCTGCAGCGGTTGGGTCTTTTGGCTCAACAATATCAATACAAGGCTGAAAAAAGAACCCGCTGCGGCTGATGGCAGCAGCACCTGCACTTCCCAGTGTGATGACGATATTTTCTGCACCTTTTGTGAGGAGAAAGTTCCCTGCGGCTTTTACATCTTCAAGGTTGGCTTTTTTCCCTTCCCTGCGGATTGCAATGCCCGTCAAGTCTGCGGCCTCATGCTCATTCGGTGAAAGGTAAGAAAGATGGGAAAGCAGGCCCGGGGAGAGCGGAGCGGAAGGAGCTGGGTTCAGCATCACGGGGACATGGCTTTGAAATGCCCACTCTGCAACAAGCTCGTTAATCTTCATGGGGATTTCCAACTGAAGAATCACCATATCATAATCTTGAATTGCATTTTTTAAAAAGGCCACGTCTTCTGGTGTGATTGCCATATTAGCACCAGGGATGACAATAATACGGTTTGCCGTTTTTCCATTTCCTGTTTCCAGAATGACATTGCCGACAGCAGAGGGAGCTTTCAAATCAACGGCAATATGCTCTGTATGAATTCCGGATTCCCGGCAGGAAGCAACAAGGCTTTTCCCGAAATCGTCATTCCCTACTTTCCCCACGACTGTAACATCAGCGCCAAGGCGCGCAGCCTGCACTGCCTGATTTGCCCCTTTGCCGCCGGATGCTGTCCGGAAGCTTTTGCCGAGTACTGTTTCCCCGGGTTTCGGAAATTTTTCCGTAATGACTGTCAGGTCTTTTACAAGGCTGCCGACAACAAGAATTTTTGGCTTTTTTGCCATGAAGTCAGACCTCCTTTTTTGGCCCGGCGTCAGCGCAGGCCGATGTCCCAGAATGCAATGTTTTTCCTTTGATAAGTGTAGCTGATTAGCAATCCCCGTTCGCCGCAGATGATGTACGGATAGGAATATTCGCCGCTTGTATCTTCCAGTGTCAGGACTTTTTCCCAGGTGTTCCCTCCGTCTTCCGAGGACTCAAGTACGAGCGGGGACCTTGGCCCCCAGTTGGTGCCAACCGGATTGCAGACGAGGAAGAGACGTCCATCCACCGTTTTCGTAAGGTCAATTCCACTGTTATTGTTCGGCAGCCCTGTTCGGTACGCACGGCACCAGGAAATACCGCTGTCTGGCGANNGTTCCCTCCGTCTTCCGAGGACTCAAGTACGAGCGGGGACCTTGGCCCCCAGTTGGTGCCAACCGGATTGCAGACGAGGAAGAGACGTCCGTCCACCGTTTTCGTAAGGTCAATTCCACTGTTATTGTTCGGCAGCCCTGTTCGGTACGCACGGCACCAGGAAATACCGCTGTCTGGCGAGTCACTCCGGTAAATCCAGCCTTCGGAACTGCGCATCAGCATGGAAACATGTCCTGGCGACGATTCCCAAAGTGTTGGCTGAATGACGCCGCGCCCAGAATAGGACTGTTCTGAAACGGGGATTTCCCGGGTGCCGGACAAAGCGGAAGCCGTGTTGCCGAGGTCTGCCAGAATTTCATTGCTTTTCTGCCAAGTTTTACCTTCATCATCCGAGCGGTCGACAAAGCAGCGCCATTCACCGGATTCCAGCGAAGCCGGTGCAAGAAGCCGGCCATCTGAGAGGCGGAGAATGTTATTTCGCACAGGGCCTCTGCCGCCGATATCTCCCGGGACCAGCTCATGTGGCACCGACCAGTGTTTACCAAAATCGTCCGACTGCGTCAGCCAGGTTTGCCAGGAAGCAATCTCAGCACCTTTTTTGTAAAAAAGCAAAAGGTCCTTGTCCCTGTTGACAAATGGCACGGGATTCCAATGTGGGATATCACCGTCCTGCGTAAGAACACGCGGTTTATCCCAGAAGCCTTCCGTACGCCGGGCACCCCAGATTTTTACGTCGTCTGCACCTTCCCGAGTTCCGGCAAACCATGCTGCAAAAATGCTGCCGTCCGGCAGGATGGAAAGGCTTGAAGCGTGGCAGCTCTGGAATGGCACGTTACTTTCATCAAAAATAAATTCCTTGGAAAAACTGCGGATCCCCTTCATCTGTACTTCATCCTTTTATTCCTGAACTTGCAATACCCTGCACGAAATAACGCTGTAAGGCAAGAAAAACAATTAGTGTTGGAACAATGGCCATCATGCAGCCGGCGAGTGCAGTGCCATACTGAAATTGAGCATTGGAATTCGCTGTCCCCATAAACTGCGCGATACCAACCGGAAGAGTCTTTAGGTCATCATCACGGATTGCAATCATTGGCCAGAGAAAACTGTTCCAGTTGCTGATAAAAGTGAGGAATGTCACGGTAGAGAGGGCAGGTTTGGAGAGGGGCAGCATGATTTGTGCGAAAATGCGGAACTCACTGCACCCGTCAATTCGTGCGGCTTCCTCAAGCTCATTCGGCAAGCTGTGGAAAAAACTTGTCAAAATAAAAATGCTGGTGACGTTTGCAACAGACGGAAGGATAATTGCCGTGAGGGTATTCAGCAGTTTAAGCTTTGCGCACATCAGATAAAGTGGGATAACATAAGCTTGGATTGGGATAAGCAGCATGGCTACGACAGTGCCGTAAAGCACCTTTTTTCCGCGGAACTGAAAACGCCCGAATGCATAAGCTGCGAGCGATGAGCAGATGAGGATAAGCAACGTGCCTGCAACCGTTGTAATAAGACTATTCTGTCCCCATGCAAGATAGGGGTATTTTTTTAACACCTCGGAATAATTGGAAGCGGTGAAGGCCTTTGGAATCCAGTGCGGAG
The DNA here is from genome assembly GCA_002410755.1 of Ruminococcaceae bacterium UBA5391. Taxonomy (GTDB): domain Bacteria; phylum Bacillota; class Clostridia; order Oscillospirales; family Acutalibacteraceae; genus Thermocaproicibacter. Next base: position 14,390 of record DHOL01000012.1, read on the forward strand.
GATAGCTGAGGATTTCTGCTTCAGGCTTGAAAGAACATATCAGTCCCCACGCAATTGGAAAGAGAAAGACTGCGGAGACAAGAACCAAGACGAAATATTTCAGAGAACTTTTTAAGCGCTTTTTCAATTCTGCTCACATCTCTTCACTTTTCATCAGTCTGTTCTGAATCCATATTATCAGAACAAGGATTATCAGAATAGCTATTTCAATAGTGGAGCCATAGCCAAGCTCGTAATTTTGAAATGCAGAAGTATAAAGGTACTGTACCATCGTCAGGGTGGATGTTCCCGGGCCGCCGTTCGTCATGACGTAAATCTGGTCGAAAAGCTGAACCGTGTTGACAAGCGTCAATGTAATAACCATTGAGGTGATTGGCTTCAGCATCGGCAGCGTTATTTTGAAAAAAGTCTGTGTCTTCGATGCGCCGTCAATCTGGGAAGCTTCATACAATTCATTTGGGATTCCCTGTAGGCCCGCAAGGAACAACACCATGTTGTAGCCGATATAAGTCCAGACAACAACAACCGCAACGGAAGCAAGAGCGGTTTTACTGCTTGTGATCCAATGGACGCTGGGACTGCCCATTTGTTTCAGGTAATAGTTTAAAATGCCGAAGTTGTCGTCGTACATCCAGTTCCAGATGATGCCCACAACGGCTGGAATCAGGACATAGGGGATGATTGCGATTGCCCTGCCCACATTTCTGCCATGCATCTTTTGGTTTAAAAAAATAGCAAGCAGGAGGCTGAAAAGAATCAGCGGCGGAAGCGTTAAAACGAAGAAAATGAGAGTGTTTAGAAGAGAAACATGAAAATTTGAATCTGTCAACAGCCTTTTGAAGTTATCGAAGCTGACAAAAACAGGCTTCCCGGCAAGGTCCCATTTGGTAAAGCTAATGAAAATCCCTGCAACGCTTGGCCCGAAGCGGAAAATTGTAAAAATAATCAGATATGGAGCCAGAAAAAGAGCGGCCACCTTTCCCTGGGAGCCCCATGGGGACTTCGTCCGGCTTTTTTTAGGCCGGCACGCCCCGGCAGCACTTGCACTGCTCTGCGTGTTCAGCATAAACGCATCACTCCTTGAGGCTGAAATTATTGATGGAAATCGGCCCGCCCCTGCGCTTTACCTGTGCAGGGGCGGGCTTCTCTGATAAATTAGCTGGCGAGCACTTTGTTGATGTCAGTTTCAAGCTGTGTGACGATTCCTCCTGCATCCCGGTTATTTAGAAGAGCCGACTGGGCAGCAGTGAGAATCGGGCTTGGAGCGGCGCTTGAGAAAATCTTCGTTGCCTTTGGATGGGCGGGCAGGAAGGTGACATAGTCAAGCTCTGCCTTGTAAGCGTTGATTCCCTTGAGGTTTGTTGCAGCTTTCTGAGCGGCAATGTTGGCTGGAATCTGGCCGGAGAGCGCCCATTTTGCGGAATTGTCGGAAAGCCATTTTACAAATGTCTGAGCGGCTTTCTGTTTTGTGGAGTTGCTGTTCTTTGGAAGGGCAAGCAGCTCAGAAGCGCCCCATACCGCTTTCTTTTCAAAAATCTGCGGATAGACTGCGGTGTCCCAGTTAAACGTAACGGTGTTCATGCCGGAAAGCTGCCAGTTGCCGTCAACCACCATGGCAACGGTCCCGGCCTTAAAGTCGTCGATAGGAGATTTTTCGCCAATCGGTACGACTTTATATTTGTAGGCGAGATCTTCAAAGAATTGAATGGCATTAGCTGTCTTTGTCTTGTCGAGGGTTATTTTTGTCATATCGCTGGTGAAGGGGTTGTAGCCCTGCTGGTTCATCAGAGCATAGATTTGGTAGAACGTATGGTGATTTTGCAGGAATCCGAATCCATATTGCTTAACGCTTTTTGCGTTAAATCCGCTTTCCGTGGAATTTTTCCCGCTGGTGTCGACAGTAAGCTTTTGGGCGTCGGCAATCAGCTCATCCTTTGTAGCAGGGGCTTTGTCGATGCCGGCACTCTTGAAGAGGTCTTTGTTGTAATAGAGAGCGTGCATGTTGATGTCGAGCGGCACTCCATACAGGACGCCGTCGCTCAGGCAGCCGTCCCATGCTGTTTTAACGTAATCGCTTTCCTTCAAATTCATGGACTTGATGGCATTGCTGTCCAGCACGCCCATCTTGACGAATTGGCCCATTTCAAATGTGTGCATGGCAACAACGTCCGGCGTGGAATTAGCCTGGTAATCTGCGAGAAACTTTGTGAACATATTGGTCCACTGCTGAGAAGTGAAGTTGACTTTAACTGCCGTCTGGCTTGCGTTAAAGTCGCTGACAAGACCTTTCATCTTTTCAAGGTCTGCTCCAGTCCAGCCGCCATAGAAATTGATTTCCGTCGTCCCTGTTGTAGTCTGGCCGGCGGAAGCAGCCGAGGAACTTTGGGAACCTTTATTCCCGCAGCCTGTGAACCCTGCTGCTAGAAGTGCGCATGCTGTAAGGATACAAACTAGCCTTTTCATCTTTATTTCCTCCCATTATTAAAAGATAATAAATGATAAACAGCCTTTTTGAGACTGTGGGCTGACACTGTATCAAATACCGAGTTTTGCTTCCATCCTCAAAGTGAGCTCCCGAAGCTGCTCCAGTGCAGTGAAGTCATCTTTACTGAGCCCGGCCTGTAGGGTTTTGCGGCACCGCTCAGACATTGGTACAAAGTACCGGTTGAGATAAGCCTTTGCATTCTGCGGATAATTTTTCAGCTCAATGTAAGAGCAAAAAGTGAGGACATTTTGAAGCCTCTGCGAAGTCTCCGGGCTATCCTGCCAGTGCTTTACCAGCCAGGCATAAAGCCTCATCTGAAAATTTGCCATCACGCCGCTGTACCCGGAAGCACCAGACCGCAGACTGCCAAGCAGTGTAGCGGTATTGGCATTGTAAAGGTGTATTGGTGATCCTTTAAGAAGCTTCAGCTTTGCTTCAATCTGCGGCAGGCTGCAGCAGGTATCTTTCAGGAAATAAAAGCGACCGGATTTTATGCAGTAGTCGAGGATTGGCGGGGTCAAAAGACGTTTATATGGGTACGGGCATTCATAAAAGCCAAGCGGGATTTCCTTTGGCAGAACACGAATGAGGTGGTCAAGGCGGTCAAGCAAAATGGAATCAGATTCATCCGGCGCTGCAAGGCGATTGCTGATAAGGATGACTGCATCGACGCCGCAGTCCGCAATAGCGGAAAGCTCTCGTTTTTGATCTTCCATACTGTACGAAATGTGACCGGATGCAACAACCGGCACCCGTCCGGCAGCCTGCTCTACAACAAACCGTGTAAGCTTTGTCCTTTCTTCTAAGGAAAGATAGAAAATTTCACTGGACTGGCATGTGGAAAACAGCCCGCCTGCCCCGTTTGTAATATAGAGGTCCGTCAGTTTTCCAAGGGCGGTGTAATCAATCGATCCATCTTCACGGAAAGGGGTAATCATAGTCGGCCATGCACTGTTGGGAAAAGGAAAATGAGACATATCCAATCCTCCATCCCATAATATTCATTATAAATGAATACATGTTTTAATTTGATTCACTAATATAATACAACGTTCTATATAATAGAATAACTGTCTTTTACGCTTTTGTCAATATCTTTAAATAATCTTTAAAAAATCTGTGCAAGACGTTTATACCTGTGCAGCAAATTTGGAATATGCTGACTTGCTGCTATTATTTGTATTCTTGCAGCCGAAAATGCGGGCATTTGCAGAATCCGTCAAAAATCAGCCGGTTTCCGGCCTGTTCAGGGAACGGAGAATCTGCTACAATGGGGAAGAAATTAAGGAGGGGGAAAGCTGGAATGAAACAGATCTGTTTTACTGCGGAGTGGGGGACATGGACAGGCTACTTTGCGGAAAAATATCTTGCACGCTATGACTTCAGCGGTCACTTGGAAACGGAAGACGGCACAGTCCTCCGTGTGGAACGGATTCTTTACCCGAAAGATGCGTGGGGGCCGTTCATCTTTTCAAAGCAATTTATAGAGTATGGGAAAACAGAGTGGGAGTCTCACCTTTGCAACTGCTTTGATGGTATCCGTGTGACGGCAGAAGCGGACGGAAAGACGGTTTTCCGGATAGTCACGAAAATGGGAACTGCGGAGTTCACGCCGGATACATTACAGAAAAATGGCCATCTTGTTTTTCATGTTGGCGAAAAATATGCCATGGCAATTATCCATATTGAACCGGCAGAGCCAGCCTGGAGGGCTGCACCGCTGCTTCCGGGTGAAGTACGGGTGCCGGGTTCCGCATTCTCAGGGCGTCAGGCGGATTTCTTTGGGGTTCGGGGGGTCGCTGTGCCTCCGGGAGGAATGGAGTCCGCCTGTTTCCGCATGTCTTTCCCGCAGACGCGGTGCGAGACGGACTGCATGTCTGTTCAATGCCTTTTGCGCTTTCTTATTTCAGAAAGCCCGGAAAAAGAAAAAAAGGCCCGCGGTCTGCCGAATTTCCTTTTGAAGGTCAATGGAAAAGAAATCTACCGGAATGCAACGTTTACGACCTATCATGACACGAATTCGCAGTTCCTGGAGGAAGTTCCTTTTGAGCTTCCCGCAGAGTGTTTTATTTCCGGGGAAAACCGTGTGGAACTGGACAATCTTGACGAAAAATTCACGGTGCTTGTACCGATGGTTCGTTTTGTGCCGGAGATTCATCATCATATGGAAATTGTCTCCTGCCCAAAGTGGGCTGTAGTGGGGCGGCCATTCTGCATCATTGTCCGGTGCACGGCTGGTGCGGCAAGACTCCGCGTCGATTATGATCCCCTGCTGTTTGAGCCGGCCTTGCCGGAGACAGATGTTTCTTCCCGCCACCTGATGTACCGCGGGAAAATGTACCCGATTCCCGACAACGAAGAGTTCCTTGGTGCGGGTGAGCATGAATTTTATTTCCGCGCAAAACAGCCATCCCGCAAAGGGACGATCCGGTTTACGGATACCTGGAGCGGCGCTTACGGCGAAGCCGTTATAGGGGAGTGCTGGGCAACTGCCGGTGAAGATGTCCCGTCAAAAGTTGGGGTGGAAATCAAGACCGGCACACCTTGGCAGTACCGCTACCTTGTCCGGAAAATCCTCAGGGAGCAGCTTGGAAATCTTGTTGTTTTCCGGGACTACCATAACCGTTTTACCGGATGGCAGGAACTTTGGGAAGCCGCTGCGGATTGCCGCAAATACGGGTTTTATACCGATGCAATCAGCATGAAAGATCAGGAAATTGTTGCTTCAGCTTCTGCAGAGCGCTGCCAATGCGCAGGCGGCCACGAATGTACCGGAATTTTTTACGGTGCGCGTGAACCGGAAAACCTCAGCCGCACAATGCGCGACGCGGAGACTGCTTCCATAAACCTTCTGCGGACCGTTGCAGAAGGGTATCGGATTCCGGGTGTCCCCGTAGCAACAGGCGATGCGAGCGGGGGAAGCCGGGAAGCATACCTTGCGGGATTTGATGTGCTGCGCCATGAAACATTTGTCGCCCATAACCTGCTGGTTCTGCCGAATGCGCGCGGTTGTGCTAAGGCATTCCATAAAAAAATATGGGGTGCCCATATTGCCACACAGCACAATGCACAGCCGGAGCTGGATGATGGCCTGCGCCGTTACTGGCTCGGCTTTGCGCTTGCCTGGGTAACCGGCGCAAATTTCCTTTTTGAAGAAGACTCCATGTTCCTCTGTTTCAAATATTACCGTATGGTAGGAGATGATTACCTGCCGCGCCGCAAGCGTGAGCTTTGTGCTGAATTTTATAAGTACACCCAGACGCATCCGCGCCCCGGCAGGCCGAGAGTGAATATTGCTGTAGTCCAGGGGCGCTATGCGCCGCCGTTCAACGGCATCAGTACGACAAACTACGGCGAACCGCCCAAGGACGAAACCCTGAAGAACGAAAATTTCCCCGTCTGGGGCATGGCCGGTTGCCGCAAATGGGAATGGGGCTGGCGCCAGCCGGAAAAAGGCTACCATCTGCTTGAGACACTTGCCCCCGACATCTGCCTTAATCCACTGAATCAGGACTCTGCAAAAGTAAGGCGCTTTTTCAGCGGGGATCCAAAAGGTGAATTTGATTTTCTGCCGGTCGAGGCGGACGGGGAAACCTTTGCGGATTACCGCCTGATGCTCCTGCTTGCGTGGCATACGATGGAACCAAACACAGAGCAGCAGGGGAAAGATTACTGCAATGACTATGAAAAATTCCTCCATTATGCGGAAGGCGGCGGCACACTGTTCCTTTCTGTCCCGCACCTCACAACGCGCTCCGACCGTGAGTTCCTGCTTACCATGGATGACCTGCGGCTCATTTATGGCGGTGATGTTTCGGACCTCTGCGGTGTTCGTGTACTTGGCAAGTCAAAGACAGTGTTTTCCGGCGCGTCAGGCAGGGGGAGCCTCACCGGGGTTGATTTAATGCGCAGGCAAAGCCTAATCCGCCGGCCAAATGTCCGGGCTGATGAGGATGGCCCGTGTTGCCTTGCGGATGTTGAACTCTGCGGGGCGGAGACTGTTGTTGCAGATACTGCGAGCGGGAAGCCGCTCATTGTGCGGAACCGCGTCGGGAAAGGTTTTGTCTACCTGCTCTGCACCTATGCCTATCCGGGCCACGAAGCGCTTCGGGACTTTATGCCGAATTTTCTCGATGAGCTGATAACGCGCTATGTGCCGCGCAGCGTTTCCGTTGAGGATCCATCCGGCGATGTGTACTGGTCCGTCTGGAAATCTTCTCCACAAGGAGGCAAGTTGTATCTCCTCAACACTGACTGGACTTCTTCGGGGAACACCCGTGAAGTGGCGGTTCATGCAGGAGGAAGCAGATTCCCGTTTGCCGTGCGTGAAGGAGAAGTTGAAGAAGTCGCATTTTCGGAATGTGCGGCTCTTTCCTGTAATACTGCCTCGGCCTGCCTGACACCCTGCGCAGATGGGACATTCCTGCTTGATGGCTTTGGAAAAACGGAACTTATGGTTTCTTCTTCCGGCGGCTGCACGGTGACAGTCGGCGGAAAATCCGCAGGGCTTTGCTCCTCTGCCGGACAGTTCCGCATCCCGGTTGATTTTGATAAATTGGGAAATCACCTTTCTGTGGCCATTTCTTCCCAAGACTGATAATTGCCCTTTTTAGGGAGAGACAGAAAGAAACCCGGCCGGTTCCGTATGGAGCCAGCCGGGCCTCTTTTTGCCTTTTACTTTTAAATATTAGAAACAGAGAGTAAAACAGAAAGAAAGGGCTTCCTGTTTGAGACGGTACTTATCATCAAGTACCGGACCGCAACTGTTGGAACCAATGCCATTCTGCGCTGCATCAAGGCAGAGGACCGTGCTTCCGCACGGAACAAGCTCAAAATTATGAGCTTTCTTCGTCAGTTCTTCTTCTGTATAGGGCAGGGCGCTGAAGCAGAAGCTGTCCCCGAAAGCTGAAACTGAACCATCTTTCCCAGAAAGCGTTACGCGGGAGCAGTCCCAGTGGGAACCGGTCTCCTGCGGACGGATGTAGTCTGTGAACATGGATTTTACATCCCCGGTAAATTGGCCGAGACGGCAGGCACGATGTTTGTCAATATAGCTTTCATCAGGCCCATAGCCGAAATAGGAGACATTTTCATAGGATTCCGGCAGGAAAAGCCGCACGCCAAAGCGGGGCAGCTCCGGGAAACGACAGTCCTTGATTGCGCGAAGTTCCACGTCCATCGTACCGTCCGACCAGACTGTGTATTTTGCATGGACAGTCATGATTTTCTCGCGGAAAGTCGGAGCAAGTGCAAGCTGAAAGGCAACGCTGACGGAGCCACGGTTTTTCCGAACTTCGGAATCATATACATGAACCAGCGCACGGTCAAAGCCGGCTTCTTTCCATTTTGCCACGATAAACCGGTCATTGTCAGTCGGTGCGCGCCAGATATTGTATTCCATGGGCCGGTCGAGCACTGGTTTCCCGCCGCGCAGGAGGGAAGTGAGCATGCCTTTCCGTTTGGAGAAGCAAAAGGCATAATCTCCTGCATCCAGCTTAATTTCCGTATCGCTTTCATGGATATTTACAGGGCCGGGCTTCCGGAAGAATATGTCGGGCTTATAGTATCCGCCAAGCACGAACTGATCGAAACCGAGCGAGTAGCCTTTTGATGCCCATGGCAGGTCTTTTTTCTGACGCAGCGTAAAGCGGACAAGAATCAGACCTTTTTCTTCCGGAACCGGAACATTAAGTACAAATTCCCGGACTTCATGCGGCGGTACATCCGGCGAAGCGACCGCGCCGGAAGCGAGGACAGTCTCCGATTTGCCGGAACAGGCCGTCACAGTCCACAGAATATCAACGACTTCTTTCAGGTTGGTAAAGTCAAGGCAGTTTACCACGGCAAAGCGCTTTGGACTGTCTGTCTGGAGAATACGCGCAGGGCGCAGCACGTTCTTGTATTCACGCAGACTGTCGGTGAACTGCCGGTCGGGCGAAACAAGCCCGTCTATGCAGAAATTGCCGTCGTTTGGGAAATCCCCGAAATCCCCGCCGTAAAGGAAACGTTTCCTTCCGTCCGGTGCGGTGCCATCCTGCACGGCATGGTCACACCATTCCCATACGAAGCCGCCGAGGAAGGATGGGTTGTGGTAAATCATCTGCCAGTATTCTTCAAGATCCCCCGGCCCATTGCCCATTGCGTGGGAATATTCACAGAGCATGTAAGGCTTTGTCCGTTTTGCGCGGAGTTTTTCCGCAATGGACTCACGCGTCGGATACATTTCACTTTCCACACCAAGGCAGGAAGCGTCGCGCTCCGGGTAGCGCGATGCGGATTCATAATGGATGAGGCGGGTTGAGTCACGGTCAAAAGCCCACTTTGCCGCAGCAATGAAATTCCGGCCGAGACCGGATTCATTCCCAAGGGACCAGAGAAGAACGGACGGGCGGTTCTTGTCGCGCTCAACGTTGCGGTGGACACGATCAAGAACCGACGCGGCATACTGCGGGTCGTCGGAAAGCTGACCGTAGTTTGCATAATCGGTTGGGTATTGGTCGATGCAGCCGTGGGATTCCGCATCAGACTCCGCAATCAGGTAAAAACCGTATTCGTCACAGAGTTGCGGGAAAATCGGTGCATTGGGGTAATGGCTTGTGCGGATAGCGTTGATGTTGGCCTGCTTCATCATCCGCAGGTCTTTTTCCATCATTTCGCGGGTTACGGCGTAACCGGCAACAGGGTCGGAATCGTGGCGGTTGACGCCTTTCAGTTTTATCGGTTTTCCGTTGAGGCAGAGGACAGCGTTCTGCACGGAAATTTCGCGCACACCGACTTTTTCGGCAATCGCTTCCCCTTCAGCCTCCAGAATAATCTGGTACAGATAAGGTGCCTCGGCAGTCCAGAGGTTCGGATTTGCAAGGAGGAAATGAATTGTGCCGGAGCCTTCCGCTTTCTGAAGGAACTTCCCCTCTGCATCGTACAGAGTGGCACGGATGGTCTGCGGTTCCCCTGCGAAATCGGGCTTCACGGAAATTTCCGCTTTTCCCCCGTCCCGGAGGAATGTTTTTATAAAATAATCGCGGATATGGCTTCCCGGCCTGCGGAGCAGATATACATCACGGAAAATACCGGACATGCGGAGCTTATCCTGGTCTTCCAGATAGGAGCCGGAGCACCATTTCAGCACGACGGCGGCAAGCAGATTGTCGCCCTCCCTGACAAAATCGGTCACGTCGAATTCCCCGGTGGAATGGGAGACCGTGTCATAGCCGGTGAATTTCCCATTGATCCAGAGGAACAGGCAGGAATCTACGCCTTCAAAATTAAGATACAGACGCTCGCCGGGCTGCTTTTTCTCCACGGTAAAATGTGTCCGGTAGAGGCCGCAGGGGTCGTCAGCAGGCACATAAGGCGGATCAAACGGATAAGGGTATTTTGTATTGGTATACTGATGATGGTCATAGCCGTGCATCTGCCACACGGAAGGAACCGGAATGATATCCATTTTCTCTTCGCCGCTGAAATCCAGGCCAACCATATCTCCTTTCAGCTCGTCCGGGGAATCAAGGTAGGCAAACCTCCAGTTGCCATTCAGCAGCTGGAGGCGGTCAGAATCTTTTCCGGAACCGGCAAGTGCCTTTTCCGGTGAAGAATACGGGATATAATAAGCCCTGTCCTCCTCGGTGTTCACACGTGTGACTTCAGCATTTTCATAATAGGGCAGCTTCATGATAGGCCCCTCCCCTTCTGTATTCAGTGAATATTCAGGATAAGCAGTGCGGCGATGCCAATAATCAGGCCGGTCAGGCCATACTTGTTAATCTTTTCCTTGAGCGCAAGAATAGAGTAAATTGTTACGGCGACCATCATGCCGCCCAGCACAACGGGGAACAGGTAAGTGCTGTCAACACGGGAAGAAAGGTAAGTAATGGTGAAGTTACCGCCGCCGTTGCCAAGTGCAAGGACCAGAAGCGGGCCGGTATAGGCTTTCATGCTGCGGATTTCGGGGCCGGTCTGTTTAAGCTCACCCTTTGCTGCGGCAAGGATGTAATAAGTGATGATGGCAAAGAGGAAGGCGAAGGAAAATGCGAGCGTTGTCAGGGAAGAGGCTTCCTTGCCGCCCGTTGCCATCTGCTGCGCCGTTACAATTACGGAAAGGCTGCCGTTCAGGAACCAGGTCGCGAGGCAGAGCAGAAGCCACTTTCTGTTGGCCTTGCCGTTATTCTTTGAGCCCGGTACGCTGATAAAGAAGAATGCTATGAGAAACATTGCAATGCCGAGGCCTGCCGTCCAGCGGAACTGCTGTTTCCAAATCAGCACGCCCGCAAGGGCTGGGATTACCATGCTTGCAGAGTAGAAGAAAGAAGTGTAGGAGAGCGGCCCGGTGTGCATGGCGTAATAATAGCAGGCGATTGTCGCAATCAGGCCGGCACCAAAGAGAGCGCCGTAGGCGATGGTAACGCCGCTGAAAGTGAACTTTGCGCAGGCGGCCCAGATCCAGAAGCAGACAGCCACAACGAGGCTGAAAAGGCCGGTCTGCAAAATGTTGACACGAAGGGAAATCTCCTTGATTTTCTTCATGGCAATGGGCTGGATGCCAAAGAAGAAGATTGCAAGCAGAATCAGAACAGTTTCTAAAGCAGTATTCATAATTTCAGGTTACTCCCGCTGTAAATTTTCACGGATTTTCATCCGCGGTGAAGTCATAAAACCGGTTGATTCCCTCACAGGCAGTAATGCCTGCGTAAAATTCATCCGGCACGCAGTCCGCTTTCACGGAAAAACTGTTCCCATCAAGTGAGATATCCAGTTTCCCTTTCTGCGGGCACACAGTAAGGTGGATAATTTTTCCCGCCGACACGGAAAATTTCTGCCGCAGCAGGTTCGTCGGGTGCACATCATTGGCAAGCGGCTCCAAGCTCCAGACATTGACACCGCCTTCATAGGCGACAATCTCCATGTGGCGGCCATAGCGTAGTTCACCATTTTTGCCCTTGCGAATGTCATTTGTGAGGACAATCAGGGGTGCGCCGTATTTCACAAACGAACAGCGAGTGGAAAGCACGGTGCCGGCGCGGAATTTCCGGGCCGTAACCATGCTGACATAGTCATAATGACCTGTCGCGGGGTTGCCGCGGTTCACAAGGCATCCGTCCTCCTGCACAAAGCGCGGTGTGGGTGCAAATTTTGGGGAATAGACGTACTGAAAATCAGACTGGTTCCAGCCGCCTTTTGAAAAAACGGTTTTCATAAAAGCTCAGGCTTCCTTTCCAATCAGGCGGCTGCTTTCCGGGTCGAGATAGAGAAATGAATTGTCGTGGCGGCGGAGGACTGTTGCGGGGCACGCTTCGCCGATATCCCAGGTGACCATGCGGCGGACAGCCTCGGCTTTGGTGGCGGCGGGGACAACGCAATAAAGGCAGGCACCGTTCATCAGCGCAGGGACTGTCAGCGTCAGGGCGTGTGTCGGGACTTCGCTGAGGGACTGGAAGCAGCCGTCGTGGACCTGCTGGTTGCGGCAGACAGAATCGAGCGGGACGACTTTTACAAGGTGCGGGTCGCTGAAGTCCGCAACAGGCGGGTCATTAAAAGCAATATGGCCGTTTTCGCCGACGCCGAGGCAGACAATATCAACGGGGTTTTTCCTCAGGAGATCAGCATAACGGGCGCATTCTGCGTTACGGTCCGGATTTTGGCCGTTCAGGTAGTTGACGGATTTAAACGGGACCTTTGAGAAAATGTGCTCGCGGAGGAAATTGCCGAAACCCTGCGGTGCATTGGCGGGCAGGCCAACATATTCGTCCATATGGAAGGCGTTGATGCGGTTCCACTCAATGCCGGGCTCTTTAACGAGGGAAGCCAGCATCTCGTTCTGAGAAGGCGCCGCAGCGAAAATCATGTTGATTTCGCTTTTCTTTGAGAGCAGCTCGCGGATTTTTGCGGCGCAGTCTTTTGCAGCCGCAGCCCCCATGTCTTCGCGGCTGTCGTAGCACCTTACGACGAGCTTATCCTTCTTTAATTCACTTGTTATTGCCATTTTGAAATCTCTCCTTTATTTCTTCTCTTCGCCGGCCGGAAATGCCGACAGGTATAATGATCCATATACCATTCTAGTGACTTTCCTGCTGAATTACTTCCCTTTTTGTACTGCAAATTTGACCTTTTCAGCAATATGGCAAAAATTCATATAAAAGGTCAAGTTTTTTCCCTGACTTTCTGCTATAATAAAAAAGAATTTCCACCTGTCGGAAAATGTAAAAGGAGGACTATGTTCATGCGTTCGGCATATCATTTCTTCGACTGCCGTGCTTCTTACGGCATGAGATGCTACCGGGCTCCCGGCAGCTTTTACCGCAAGGAAGATCTGCTCCGCAAGATGGCGGATTACAGTATTGACTGTGCACTTGTTTACCATTCCCTTTCTAAAGAATACGACCCGATGGTTGGCAACCATGTGCTCTGCCGGGAAATTAAGGATGACAAGAACCTTTTTCCGGTCTGGGCTGTCCAGCCGCACTACACGGGTGAGTTTGACACGCCTTCAAAGCTCCTTGAGGACATGAAGGCAAACGGTGTGAAGGCGCTTACCATGTTTCCAGCCCCTTCAAGCCAAAACTTCAGCTTTGCGGAATTTACGTGCGGAGAGATTTTCCACATGTGTGAAGAGCACCAGATTCCGTTCTTTGTCGACATGGATCAGATGGGCGGCATTGCCGCGGTTGACTGGCTCTGTGCGGCGCACCCGAAGCTGCCGCTTGTTGTGACAAAAGTCAATTACCGCATTGACCGTGACCTTTATCCCCTGCTTGACAAATACCGTAATTTTTACATTGAGGTATCCGGCTACAAGCCTTTTGAGGGCATTAAGAGCATCTGCGAGCGCTTCGGGGCCGGCCGCCTGATCTTTGGGACCGGTATGCCGGAGAGCGCGGGCGGAGCAGCTGTCGGCCTTGTGACCTATGCTGACATCACCGACTCCGAAAAGAACATGATTGCTTCCGGAAATCTTAAGAAACTGCTGGGAGGCGTTGCATTATGATGAAGATTGCAGACTATGCAAAGGCGGGCCTTCCGATTAAAGATGTCCCGATTATTGACGAACACAACCACCTGGGGCGCTGGGGTGCTTTTTATGTGCCGGGCGGCGGTACCATTGACCAGATGGTCAACCGCATGGATCAGGTGGGCATCTCTAAAATCTGTGTCACGGCGCACGCATCCATAGGCCCGGACTATGTCTACGGAAACAACCTTGTGATGGATGCCCTTAAGCGCTATCCGGATCGTGTAATCGGCTATGTGACCGTCAACCCGAACTACCCTGAGGATATGCAGCATGAGCTGGACCGCTGCTTTGCGGTTCCGGGGTTCCGTGCCATCAAGTTCCACCCGGAATGCCATGGACAGCCAGTTGACTGCAAGGGCTATGAGGCAGCGTTCGAGGAAGCCGAAAAACGCGGATGCCCTATCCTCATCCATGTCTGGGGCGATGATGCTGTCCGCGCAGTGGACGGCCTTGCCCCCCGTTTCCCGCATGCAATCTTTATCATGGCACATATGGGCGGCACGGACGGCCATTCCATGGAAAAGGCAGTCGATGTGGTCAACCGCCATCCGAATGTTTACGGAGACGTTGCACTTTCCCGGCCGACGGAAGGAAATATTGAATGGCTTGTAAAAGAAATCGGCTCCAAGCGCGTCCTTTTTGGTACGGATATGCCGTTCTATGATCCCAGTCACGTAATCGCCCGTGTGGCGCTTGCTGACATTACCGAAGAAGAGAAAAAAGACATTTTCTACCGCAATGCGGCAAAAATCATGAAACTGGATAATCCGGAATACCGGAAATGAAAATAAAAAGATCACGGAGGCTTCGCAAAATGGATCAACGAATTACTTTCCGCGACTGTTACCTGGAGCAGTCCGGTGACACTTTAGCAGCAGGCAGCGCCGCATTCCGGCGTACCTGGAAAATTACGGGCGCAGGGCTTATCCCCCAGACTCTTGAGAATGCACGGACGGGGGAGAACCTTGTCCATCCCGAAGAAGAATCGCTCAGTCCTGCCGACCTCCCACAGGGAGAAGCGGCAGGGAAACTTTCCCTCTCCGGGGGGAAAGATGATGACTATGGCTTTGCACTGCCGCATCTGCGTGCTGCCCTTACGATAGACTATGAAAAATTTTCTGTGCGGTATGAATTTAACATTTACCCGGAACTGCCAATCCTTCGTACGCGGATGTTCCTGCGCGGCTGCACAGAAGCGCCGCTTCGGACTGTCGTAAGACTTGACTTCCTCAGCTTTGCGGAAAAACACTGCGAGTGGGAGAGCATCTCCCTTCGGGCCGTGACCGATTCCCACAACAACCTTGTTCGGAAATCGGGCGGCCTTTTCTACTGCAACGAAGCAGGCAAAGTCCCGGGAAACCTTTTGCGCATCCACAGGACCATCCAGAACGATGGGGTTATCCTTATCCGGGAAGCTCCTGCGCTGGAAGAGCAGGTGCGCTGGATAGGCAGCGACTTTATAGTGTTCCACAGCCGCGTCGCGGCGGTTGCCGCCGGGCTGGATCCTTTGGAGGATGGAGAAGAGTGGGTGCCGCTTTATGGCAGTGCGGTTGTCCTCTATGAGGGCGGCGACCTCGCATTTGCAAAAGCGCTCCATACTTATTGGGAAGCACGCCACCGTTTCCGTCCCGGCTTTGACGGTGCTGTTTTTAGCAACACCTGGGGCGATGACACTGGAGGGCGTAACATCCGGGAAGACTTCCTTGAAAAAGACATTTCCGCGGCGGCGGAAATGGGCGTTTCCCAATACCAGATTGATGCTGGCTGGGACACTGGCGCACAGGATAAAAAAACCGGGCGCAGTTACTGGACAATTAACCGAGCTGCCTTTCCGGAGGATTTCCGTCCGTTTGATGCGCTTGCAGAAAAGCTCGGCGTGACACCGGGCGTCTGGTTTGTCCCCTATACGGAGGACGGCCACCACTACGGCTGTTACCAGCAGGACGCGCAGGAGCTTGCTGACCTTTGCCTGAAGCATGGAATGCACACGCTGAAATTGGACGGGTTCCGCCTGCCGGACTACACGACAACCTACCGCTTTGAAAAGATGCTGCAGCTTGTCCTTGAGAAAACAGGCAGCGACGTTTACTTTAACATTGATATTACAAACTGGCCCCGCACAGGGCTTTTCGGTGCAACACAGTACGGCAATCTCTTCCTTGAAAACCGCTATACCAACCGTATCAACTACTACCCGCACGGCATTCTCCGGAACCTCTGGATGATTGCACCGTATTTTCCAATCTGCCGCATTCAGGCGGAGTTCCCAAATGTTGCACTGCACTCCGACCTTTACGAGAAAGACCAGCCGGGCGATGCGCTTTCACCGGAGCGCTGCGGCCAGATCTATGCGCTTGGCTGCGTGCTGTTTGCTTCACCGCTTGCGTGGATGCAGCCCTGCTTTGTCGACGCAGATATGCGCAAAAGAATCCGCGCGCTGCTTGATTCTGTAAAGGATGCGCGCTGCGGTGCCGTCGGTTCTTTGGAGCTGCCGGTTGGAGAAATCCCGAACGGCGTGCATTTCACGGGCTTTCAGGCCCTTGAAAATGAAAACAGCGGATGGCTTCTGCTCCTGCGCGAGAATGCGCCGGAGAACAGCTTCTGCTACCGCCTGCATGGTGGTGCCGGGGAAGGGTATCGGTTTACGGAAATTGCTTCCACCTGCCAGAGTAGCGTGAAGCCGGTGCAGGGACCTGAGATCAACGTCATGTTGGCAAAACCATTCTCCTTTGCAGTTTACCGCTATGAGAAAGAGTGAAATATAAAATGGGCAAGATGAAAGACGAATTTCTGAACCATCCCCTGCGCATTGCGGCCATCCAGTTCAGCCAGAGGCCGGAAGACACCATGAAGGTGCCGGAAATCATTGCGGACGGCGGCTTTAATGTTGAGCAGTTACTCCACGTTGTAGGGAACGGCGGATATGGCCTTTACCAAAAAGAAAAACACTATGATATTCTGAAGCAATACATCGCCGATTCCAAGAAGCGCGGCATCGGCATTATCCTCTACGCGAATTCTCATATGGTCGAACCGGGCCAGTACAAACAGCACCCTGACTGGGTGCAGGTCGGCCCGGACAACAACGCTGCTGATGTGTACAGCACCTATCTTTATGCCTGTGTCAACAGCCCGTGGAGAGAGCGGTTCTTCCAACGCATCCGCGAAGCGCTGGAGCAGGATATCCGCGGTATTTTCCTCGACGGGCCGATTTTTATTGCGCCGGGCTGCCACTGCAAACACTGCCGGAAACTGTTCCTTGAAGAATTCGGGCATTCCATGGATGATGCCACGCAAGGCGAAATCTGCTCATTCAAATCGGAGCACATCGCGCGCTTTGTAAAGGATGTCCGCAACGTCATCCGCGAAAGCGGCAAGGATGTTGCACTATACTGCAACTGCCTTGGCCTGGTGGAAAATGTCACGGGCTGCACGGTCGATGCAGTTTTCCCCTACATTGACCTTGTCGGCTCAGAAGGCGGGTTCCTGTTTTATGGCAACCCGAATGAGGTTTCGCTCTGGCACGGTTCCGAAACTGCAAAGTTTCTTGAGTCAAAAGCGCAGGGTAAGCCTTACGTTATTTTCAGCGCAGGCAATGACCAGCCGTGGGCACGTGAGATGCACACGGTACCGGAGACAAAGCTGCTTTATGCCTCTGCAATTTCAAACGGCGCGAACGTCTGGTATGGCATCCACGGCCTGATTGACAATTTCCGGACACCTGCCGGGGAGACGGCGTTCCGTTTTAACCGGTTCCTCGCGAAAAATGAAAAATATTTTGTCAAGACACGCCGCCGTGCGGATACCGCCCTTTTGTGGTCCCAGCACACGGCCGACCTTTTCCCGGAAGATGTGGCACAGACCGATTTCACCAAAGCGGAGAAGTCAAGCACGCCTCAGTTTGACGGTTCGTTCCGCAAGGAATTCCGCGGTTCTGCGGAACTACTGTTCCGTATGCACAGCCAGTTTGCAATTATCGACGAGACCTGCGTTAAAAATGGCGACCTCGGCGAGTTCAAGCTGCTGATTCTCCCGAATACCTGCTGCATCGACGACAAGGCGGCCGCAGGAATCCGCAGGTTCGTCGAAAATGGAGGCAGTGTCATTGCAACTCTGGAAAGCGGCCGGTTTGACGGGGACGGGAACCGCATGGCGCATCCACCGCTCTGGGACCTGTTTGGAATTCGCAGTGCTGAGGAAGTCCGGGAAAGAGAGCCGGGCTGCACCTATATCAAATTTGAGAACGGCCCCCTTGCCGGTATTGCCGGCGGTGAACCTGTTGCGGGTTTTGTCGGCTGCACACTTCGCTGTAACTTTACTTCGGACGCCAAAACGCTTGCCTCTTCCTTTATTCCGCTTGCAGGCCGTTACGCAAAGTTCCCGACGGAAACCTACCCGAGCATTATTGCACGCAGGGTGGGCGAGGGCACGGTTATCTATCTTGCGGGTGGCCTCGGACAGACTTTCTTCAACTTCGGTGTCCCGGAGATGAAAGCTGCCGCGGAAGCTCTTGTGAAAGCGATTGCGCCGGGTGAACTGCGTGTTGAAAATGCGTTTCCGTCCGTTGAGGTAGAGCTCCGCGGAAAGCCGGGCAAGCCGGTCCGCCTGATCCATTTTGTGAACCACACGGGCTACATGCGCCGTCCGGTCGACCGTTTTATCCCCAATCCGGGCATCCGCGTCGCCCTGAAGACGGAAGCTCCCGCAAAGCGCGTATTCTCGCTGTTCCACCCCAAAGAAATCCCGTTTGAGTATAAGGACGGTGAAGTCCGCTTTACCGTTGATCTTGAGGACTACGAGCTCGTCGCCGTAGAACTGTAAAACGGTGTACGGAATGCCCTGATTTGAAAAAGGAAAGGATATCAACCATGAGCCATGCAAGTGTTGAGAACTATCACGGTGAACCTGCCATTATGATTGACGGTGTCCCTTATCCCCCCATGGGGATGGTGACGCATATCCAGAAGCCGGATTATCTCCGTCATCTCGGAGAAGCGGGGCTGAAACTTTTCTTCATCCCATCCGAGACTCGCTGGTTTAACCCCGGAGGCCGGAAATACACCGACAGCAACGGTGTCGAGCGCACCGACCTCAACGGCATCGACCAGTTTAAGCACGATGTTGAGATGCTCCTCAAAGCTGTGCCGGATGCCTATGTGATTGTCCGCCTGTATCTTAATCCCCCTGTTTCGTGGGTGAAGTCCCACACCGAAGAGCTGATGCGCTATAATGACGGCTCAACGCAGCCGGCTATTCTTGCAAGCAATGACAGGCTTTACACGCTGCCCGGCATGTATTCCCTTTGCAGTGATGTGTGGCGCCATGACGGTGACAAGGCCCTCGGAGAATTTTTCGACGAGATTGAAAAGTTGCCCTATGCGGACCGCATTGTCGGCTTTTTCCTCGGTGCCGCCGGAACGAACGAATGGTATCCCATCAATCCGCTGACCGACTACGAAAAAAAGATTTATGCAGACTTCTGCCCGCCGTTCCGCAAGGAGTTCGGCAATTACCTGCGGAAAAAATATGGGACGGAGGAAAACCTGCGCCGCGCCTGGAGGCGTGACGATGCAAGCTTTGACAACCCGATTATCCCGGACATTGAGGAACGCGCATTTACCCGCATCGATGACACAATTCTTGACGCGCTGAAGCATTATGAGAGCGCCGCGCGCATTATCGGCAAGAAAATCGACATGAATCCAAAGGCAAAGTCAAACATGGGCGTTTTTCTTAATGCCGACGATTATCAATATGTTGCCGATTTTTACCATGCGTGGCATCATGGCACGGCAAACACGATTGTCCATTTTGCCAGGACGGTAAAAAAGCGTTATCCGGATAAGCTGGTCGGCGCATTTTACGGCGCCTACGGCTGTACGGATTTCTTCGATTTCTCCACGGCGGAGGCTACGCTTTCCATTATGGATTCCGGCTCGGTGGATTTTCTTGCTGCTCCGGGTGTCTACAATGACCGCGAACCCGGTGGCTGTGTTGCACAGCGCGAGATGAATGACTCGTTCCGCATCCGCAACCAGATCTATATTTCTGAGGAAGACAGCCGCACTCACCGTGAAACCGATTTTTACCGTGACTGCATGGGACTCTATACAATAAAAGATACCATTACAACCCTGAAACGTGATTTTGCGCGCAACCTGTGTGAGGAGACCTATGCCTGGTGGATGGACCAGCACGAGGGTGGCGGCCGCTACATGGACCCGGATATCTACAAACTTTTCAAACGCCAGAGTGAAATTGCAAAGTTTGCCTACAGCCTTGACCGCACAAAAGAAAATGATATTGCACTGATTTATGATCAGGAGAGCGTCCACTATGTTTCCCAGAATACCAGCAACACGATGCTCGACTACTACCGGACCTCTGATCTTTCCAGAATCGGCGCGCCCGTTGACTATTATTTCCACAATGATATGTCGAACCCGAAGATGCGCGACTATAAAATGTATGTGATGATTAACACATTTTGCCTGACGGAAGAGGAGCGCAATGCCGTTCACCGCAAGGCCGCAAGGAACCACGCGACGGTTGTCTGGCTGTATGCCCCGGGTTTTATTGACCTTGGCGCCGACCAGCGCATGAGCAACAAAAACATTGAAAAGACAACGGGTATTGCAGTCGGCCGCATGGACGAAACCCGTTCACCGCGCTTCCGCGTCATAAGCGAAAATCACCCGGCACTGCGCTTTGCAGACCATGACCGGATTTACGGCTTTATCGACCGTGAAGTCCACAGCAATGTCTGGCCTGGCTCGGTGCTTACAACGCCGTTCCTCAACCCGGCATTCTATATTGACGATCCGGACGCAACCGTGCTCGGCCGGTTCTGCCTCGACGGCCAACCAGCCCTTGCCATGAAGGAAACGGGCGGATTTACCAGTGTCTACTGCACGTCCCAGATTCTCCGCTCTGAACTGCTTGCTTCGTTTGCCTCGTTTGCCGGGTGCCATCTTTATTCCCATACCGATGACATCGTTTATGCGAACCGCAATTTTGTGACAGTCCATGCGCACTTTACCGGCCCACGCACCATCTATTTCCCGGAGGAATGCAGCCCCTACGAAGTTTACGAACGCCGGTTCTACGGGCATAATGTCCGACAGATTACCGTGTCCATGCACCGCGGCGATACCCTTATGTTCTCGCTGCGCGGTGAATGCTGACAACTGGCGGTTCCAGGGAAGGGTGAGCCAATGGACAGCAGAAGGCGCATAACGATTTCTGACGTTGCAAAAAAAGCAGGTGTTTCCATTGCAACGGTTTCCCGCGTCCTGAACGGGACGGATTATCCCGTAAAGGACAGCCTGCGGAAGGCAGTCCTCAGAGCGGCAGAACAGATGAACTACACGCCGAATTTTTTTGGCAGGTCGCTTAAAAGCGGGAAAAGCAACGATATCGGTGTCATCCTCCCTTCCATGATTAACCCGTTTTACTCCGAAGTTATCGCGGGGACGGAAAAGGAATGCCGTGATGCCGGTTACAACCCGATTTTTTGCAGCTCGAACAACGAGCCGGAAAAAGAGCTTGAGCAAATCAGGCTCATGAGGAAAAAATGTGTGGAAGGACTGCTGATTTCCACAATCAATGCGGACAGCGGCCCTCTCCGGCGCTATATTATGGGAAATTCCAATGTCGTTTTGTTTGACCAGCCTGCGGAAGGCCTTTCCTGCGGCAGCGTCGGCTATGATTTTACTCTTGCCGGCGCCCTTGCCGCACACTATCTTACCGGGAAAGGTCACCGCAGGATTGCTTTTCTCAGCCCGCCGCTCGACCGCCCGAGCCGCCGCGCAATTTTTAAAGGATTCCGCCGTGCACTGGAAGAGTCAGACGTAGGATTTCGCCCGGAGGACCTTATCGTTCTGCCCAGCGAAACCGCTCTGGACGAGAAGGGAAACTATGAGTTTGAAAATGGCCACCGCCTTGCACGGGCATTCCTGAAAATGCACTGCCCGGCAACGGCTGCTGTTGCCATCAATGACATTACCGCCTTTGGCGTTATCCAGGAACTGCTCCGGAGCGGCCGCCGGGTGCCCGGCGATATTTCTGTTATGGGTTTCGACAATATTAATTTTTCTGCCATGGTGAATCCTGCCCTTACAACAGTCAGCCAGCCTTCCTTTGAAATGGGCCGCCTTGCGGCGCGTGTGCTGATTGGCGGGCTTCAGAAAGCAGACCGCCGGGAAGCGGCGGAGCATATCCTTTTAAAACCGGAGGTTATTGAGCGCGAATCCGTGTGCACCCTTAGACCTGGAACAGATGGGAAAGAGAAATCAATGAAATCCCTTGACAATCAGCAAAAGCACCCATATACTTAAACTGTGAATATAATTTTTCCGTTTATTCTGCCCCGGAAGGAACATGACGGCCTGTTGCTGCTCAAAAAGGGGCAGTTCTTTATTGGTAGATAGAAAACGTTTACTAAAAAACTTCGGCCAGCTTTCTGATGGCCGGAAATCATACGGGAGAGTGACAAACTGTGCACAATGCCGTGGAGACGGACAGGTTTTACACCGACTATTTTAAGAACAGCCTGATGTCTTTCTGGGACCGTGCAGCCGATCTGGAGAACGGCGGTGTTTTTACCTGCTTTACCAATGATGGCTCAAAACTTATCAGCCGTGACAAATACATCTGGTCACAGGGGCGCATGGCGTGGATTTATTCCCGCCTCGCGGATGACATCCGCAAAGGTGTGCTCTCAAACTATACGGAGGAAGACGCAAAGAAATACCTTAAGCTTGGAAAAAGGACCTGCGAATTCATCCGTGACCATGCAATCCTGGAGCCGAAGGACGGCGTCTGTGCTTACCTGACGGCGGCGGACGGCACAAAGAAAGAGTCAATCCCCGGAAAGGGGTACTATACCAGTTATTTTGTAGACTGCTTTGTCATCATCGGATTTGCAGGCTACGCACGTGTGGC
Organism: Ruminococcaceae bacterium UBA5391; assembly: GCA_002410755.1. Lineage (GTDB taxonomy): Bacteria > Bacillota > Clostridia > Oscillospirales > Acutalibacteraceae > Thermocaproicibacter. The sequence goes on from DHOL01000012.1 coordinate 36,826, forward strand.
AGAGGACTCGGAGTGGCTTGACCTTGCCCTGAAAGTCTACCGCCGGATGATGTCTTACCTCGACCGTGGGATTATGGTGTCCGAGCCATACCCGGTTCATGAAGGGTTCCGCACCCACGCAAAGGACATGATCCTTTCCTGCGTAACAAGTGAGCTCTGGAATGCAGCCCATGTGCTGCATCATCCGCAGGAGGAAGCCCTGAAAAGAAAGAGCCTTTTCCATGTTTCGCAGATCCTTGACACTTTCTTTTCGCCGAAATACGGTGTGATTCAGGAGATGCCAGCGGTCAAACCGGAGTATGAGGATACGTTTCTTGCACGGCATATCATGCCGTGCCATGCCCTTGAGTCCATGTGGTTCTGCCTTGACATCCTCCAGCAGAGCGGGAAGAAACCAGACGAGCGTATTTTCACAGTGGCGCGCAACAGTTTGCGTCTTGGCTGGGATGAAAAATACGGCGGGATGTTCCGCTGTGTTGATATTCAGGGCGGCCCGCCGAAGGGGCGCACGTTGCAGGATGGCTATGAGATGCTGATGCGTGATACCTGGGACTCGAAGCTCTGGTGGACAAACGCAGAAGCGCTTTACTGCACCCTGCGCTGCTATGCGTTGACAGGAGACCGCTTTTTTGCAGAATACCATGACCGTGTGGCAAAATTTGATTTTACCAAGTTCCCGAACCCGGACAAAAAGATTGGCGAGTGGATTCAGATTCTGGACCGTCAAGGCCGTCCGATGAACAAGCTGGTTGCCCTTCCGGTCAAGGATCCGTTCCACATCATGCGTGATTTCCTGCGCATTGCAGAGCTTCTGCATGACTGTCCGAACCTTGCATGGGACTAAAGCTCTAAAAGCTTCCGGCACAGGAAAGATATGCCTGCACTGCCGAAATGAACGGTGGGGAAGCGAAAGGCTTCTAAATGAAAATATTTTTAGAAAAGGAGCTGAAACAATGAAACAGATGATCCGGAACGTCCGGCTTATTTGCAGGGATCAGGTCGTGACCGGCTACCTTGTAGTCTCTGACGGGAAGATCGCCGAAGTGGGCCGCGGCCCGTCCCCGCAGGCGCCGGAGGGCTTTTTGGTAATCGACGGCAAAGGTCTTTTTCTCTCGCCCGGATTTTTTGAGTTGCATACCCACGGCGCCGGCGGCTCCGATTTCCTTGATGAATCCCCGGATGACATGGTTACGGCCGCAATGACTCACCTTCAGCACGGGACGACCAGTATCCTTCCGACAACCGTTGCTGCCTCGCGGAAAGAAATGATCCGCTGCATCGACAATTTCAAGTCGGTGAAAAAGAACATGAAGGACGGCCCGAATATGGTTGGGCTCCATATGGAGGGGCCGTACCTGAGCCCCCTGCAGAAGGGCGCAATCGACGAAAAATACATCCGCAACCCGAACCCCGCCGAGTACCAGGAAATGGTGGAGCGCGCAGAAGGCGGCATTGCCCGCTGGACGGTTGCACCGGAGCTTCCCGGTGCCCTTGAAATGGGCGACTATCTTGTTAAGAACCATATCCTGCCGTCCATTGGCCATTCTAATGCGGAATATTCTCATGTTCTTGCGGCGTACCAGCATGGTTTTACCCATGTAACGCACCTGTATTCCGGCATGTCTACCATTATCCGCCGGGGCGGGTTCCGTTTCCTCGGCGTGACGGAAAGCGCCTATGCAGTTGAAGGCCTTACGGTTGAGGTTATTGCGGACGGCTGCCACCTGCCTCCGGAATTGCTGCGCACGGTTTACCGTCTCAAAGGGCCGGACAAGGTCTGCCTGGTGTGCGACTCCATGCGCTGCGCAGGAACCAATGCAACCGAAACAGAACTCGGAAGCCGTGACAGCGGACAGAAGGTCATTGTTGAGGACGGCGTTGCAAAGATGCCTGACCGGACGGCTTTTGCCGGCAGCATTGCTACGGATGACCGTCTGGTACGCGTGATGCATTACAAAGCCGGTGTTCCGCTGTACGACTGCATTAACATGATGTGCCTTACCCCCGCAAAAGTTATGGGGATGGACAACAGGAAAGGGAGCCTGGAATCCGGAAAAGACGCCGACCTTGTCCTGTTTGACGATAATATCAACATTAAGGCCGTTTTTGTCGGCGGGAAGCTCGTTTTCCAACAAAAACCGGAAAGGGTGGAATAAAAATGGTACGGTTTGGCGTAATCGGATGCGGCACAATTTCCTCAATTTTTTTTGGAGCTGTGAAGCAGCTTCCGGAAGCGAAGGTGACGCGTGCATTCGATGCAAACCCGGAGCGCGCGAAGGCTTTTGCGGAAAAGGCCGGTGCGCTCCCCTGTGCAAGCATGGAAGAGCTGATGGCTTCGTCCGATGTAGATGCGGTTTATATCGGCACACCGAGCGGTATGCATGCTGACTGTGCCGTTCGTGCTGCGAACGCCGGAAAGCATATTGTCGTTGAAAAGCCAATTGGCATCACAGAGGAACAACTTGACGCAATCGAAGCAGCCTGCAAGAAAAACAAAGTAAAACTCTGTGCCATCTCGCAGCTCTATTTTTCGGATGACTACCAGAAGATGAAGAAAGCTCTTTCGGAGGGGCGCTTCGGGAAGACTTTTCTTGCGAACCTCACAATGAAATATTTCCGCAGTGATGAATATTATCAGAATGGCGGTTGGCGCGGGACCTGGAAATTTGACGGCGGCGGCGCCCTGATGAATCAGGGCATCCACGGCGTTGGACTGTTGCTCGGCCTGATGGGCGCACCGAAGTCGGTCACCGCCCTCACCCGTACCTTTGTCCATCCGATTGAAGTGGAAGACACTGCCATAGCAATTGTCGAATTCCAGAATGGTACCATTGGGAATATTATTGCGACAACCTCCGTCCAGCCGGCAAAACCCCGTATACTGACTGTCCACGGAACAAAAGGAACGGTTACCCTGACGGAAGACAAAATTACCGAGTGGAGTATTGCCGGTGAGGAAAACACGGAAATACACAGCGGCCCAATCCGCTCCTCTGCTTCTAATCCGACCAATATTTCTTCTGAACTGCACCGTCGTCAACTTGCAGACTTTATCCATGCTGTTGAGACAGACGGACACCCGGTACTGGGCGTTGCGGAAGGCCGTATGCCGGTCGACCTGATCCTTGGCATCTACCGCTCTTCCAAAGAAGGAAAAACCATTCATTTTTAATTGAGACAAATTTTAAGGAGGATATAAAATGAGTAAACTAGCTGTCCTCGGCGGAGAAAAAGCTGTCCGCCTCGACTATGAAAAAGTTGCAAACCGCCCGCTCGTAACAGAGAAAGGCCTGAATGATTCTGTTGCCCTGATGAAGAAGGGCGAAATTTCCCAGTCCCCGACCGTTAAGGCTTTTGAAAAGCGCTTTGCCGATTATGTTGGTGCAAAGTATGCTGTTGCCACAAACAACGGCACGGCTTCCCTGGACTGCGGCCTCTTTGCTGTTGGTGTCCGCCCCGGTGAAGAAGTCATTGTCCCATCCTACACATTCTGGGCCACAGTTGTGCCGATTATTGCTGAACATGCCGTCCCGGTCTTCTGTGATGTTGACCCTGAGACCTTCACCATTGACCCGGCCGATATTGAGAAGAAAATCACCCCTAAAACAAAGGCAATTATGCTCGTCCATGTCTGGGGCAACCCGGCCAATATGGATGCTGTTATGAAAGTTGCCCGGAAGCATAATTTGAAAGTTATCGAAGACTGCTCTCATGCACACGGTGCCAAATACCGCGGAACAAATGTCGGCCTGATTGGCGACGTCGGCTGCTACAGTATGCAGGCTTCCAAGCTCCTCTGCGGCGGCGAGGCGGGCATCCTTGTCACCAACAACCGCGAATGCTATGAGCGTGCCCTTTCCCTTGGGCAATATGACCGCATTTCCGGCCTGCCGGAAGATTCCGTCTACCGCCAGTACATGCTGACCGGCATGGGGCACAAGTACCGTCCGCATCCGGTTGCAATCGCAATCGCGAATGCAAACCTGGACGAGCTTGATGAGCGCAACGCCATCCGCAACAGCAACGCGGAAGCTTTTGCAAAGAGCATTGCCGATATCCCCTTCATCCGTCCGCAAAAGGCAAATGAAGGTGCTGAGCGCGAATATTCCTATCAGTATTATTTCTACGATAAGGATAAATTTAGCGGTATCCGCACCATTTCGTTCCTCAAAGCCCTGAGCGCTGAGGGCGTTATCTGCGGCTACTGCGGCTATGGACGTCTGCACAAGGCTCCCCTGTTCCTTCAGGGCGGTGCCTACGGAGACTGCGGCGCACACAAGACGCCGGTCAGCCTGCCGGTGACAGAACTCCTTGCGGAGCAGACTTTCCTTGCTGCACCGCGTTTTGAGAACAAGTGCCCGGAGCTTATGAAGCAGTATGCTGAAGCTTATCACAAGGTTGCAGCCAACATGAATGCCCTTGCCGATTTTGATAAGAAATATGATGCAACTGCCATGCAGAAGCACCTCAGCGGGCGCAGTGTCGCACTGTTTAAGTAATCGGAGAGGTCCGGTTCCGGCATAGACAGCCAGCCGAAAGCGGTCTTAACCTGTACGACTGCCAAAAACCTTACCGTGTTTTGGGGCGGGGAAGGGCCTGCGCCCTTTCTCCGCCCTATTTCTCTCTGGAAAGAAGGAGAAAACAAATTGCTAAACCTTGACAGAAGCTCTTTAAAGGAACCGGAAACTTGGACAAAGCTGGGTTTTAAGCTGCCGGAGTTTAACCCGCAGAGAGTGGCCGATAATACGGCGAAAAATCCCGAGTGGGTTCATTTTGGCTCAGGAAATATTTTCCGCAGCTTTATTGCGGCACTCAACCAGAAGCTCTTGGATGAAAAGAAGACGGAGACCGGAATTATCGCTGTAGATACCTATGATCCGGAAGTTATCAAGCGCGTTTACCGTCCCCATGACAATATGAGCATCCTCGTCCTGATGAATGCGGACGGCACCTTGGACAAAGAAGTGATTGCAAGCGTTGGGGAGTCCCTTTACGGTGACCCTGAGTGCCCGGAGGACTGGGAAAAGCTGAAAACTGCTTTCCGTTCCCCAACGTTAAAAATGGCGAGCTTTACCATTACGGAGAAGGGGTACCGCCTGCGCAGCCTTTCAGGTGATTATCTGCCGGATATTGCAGGTGACCTGCAAAACGGCCCAGCCGCACCAAAGCATGTGATGGCCAAAGTCTGTGCCCTGGCCTATGAGCGTTACCGCGCCGGAAGGCTGCCCATTGCACTTGTCAGTATGGACAACTGCTCCCACAACGGAGAAAAGCTTGAAGCATCCGTACTTGAGGTCGCAGACAAGTGGGCGGAAAACGGCCTGGTTGACAAGGATTTCCCCGCTTATCTGCGGAATGAAGCGTTTGTCACTTTCCCGTGGACCATGATTGACAAGATTACACCGCGCCCGTCGGATGCAATCCGGGCGGAACTGGAAAAATCGGGCATCGGCGGCATGAATGTAATTGTGACGGCAAAGAAGACCTATATTGCCCCGTTCGTCAACGCGGAAAGCCCACAGTACCTTGTTGTAGAAGACCGTTTTCCAAACGGCAGACCACCGCTGGAAGCCGCCGGTGTGCTGTTTACTGACCGTGCGACCGTGGAGAAAACGGAGCGCATGAAAGTGACAACCTGCCTTAACCCACTGCATACTGCCCTTGCAATTTTCGGATGTCTGCTTGGCTACAAGACTATTGCGGAAGAAATGCGTGACAAGGACCTTGTTGCGCTTGTAAAGCGCATTGGTTACCAGGAAGGCATGCCTGTCGTTGTCAACCCTGGCGTCCTCGACCCGAAGGCATTTCTCGACGAAGTGGTTGAGAAGCGCCTGCCAAACCCCTACATTCCCGATACGCCTCAGCGCATTGCGACGGATACTTCCCAGAAGATCCCTGTGCGTTACGGCGAGACGATTAAGTCCTATGCGGCAAACCCTAGTCTTGATGTAAATTCACTTCACTGTATTCCGCTTGTGATTGCGGCATGGTTCCGCTATCTTCTCGGTGTGGATGACAGTGGCACCGCAATGGCCGTCAGCCCGGATCCGCTGCTTGGTGACATGAAAGAGGCGCTGTCCGGTGTACGCGTCGGCGATCCGTCTTCTGCAGACGGAAAGCTTACACCGCTGCTTGCAAACAGCAAGCTTTTTGGGCTTGACCTTAACAAGGCCGGCCTCGGCGGAATCGTTGAAAAAGATTTTAAGCAGATGCTCCGCGGCAGGAATGCTGTTCGCGAAACCCTTTCGCAGTGCATCAGAGAGAAGGAAGCGATTGACTGATGAAAATGACATTCCGCTGGTTCGGTGAGAAGGACGATAGTATCTCCCTTTCACAGATCCGGCAGATTCCCGGCGTTTCCGGCATTGTCGGTGCGCTGTATGATGTCCCGGTCGGCGAAGTCTGGCCGATGGATGAAATTATGGCCCTCAAAAAGCAGGCGAACGATGCCGGCCTTGAGTTTGAGGTCGTCGAGAGTGTAAACGTCCACGAGGACATTAAGCTCGGTGCCTCTACCCGCGACCGCTATATTGAAAATTACAGGCAGTGCATCCGTAACCTTGCAAAAGCGGGCGTCAAGGTAATCTGCTACAACTTCATGCCGGTATTTGACTGGCTCCGTTCCAATCTTGCGCTGCCGCTGCCGGACGGCTCCAATGCAATGGCCTATTCCGATGAAGTAATCCGGAAGCTCACGCCCGCTAAGCTTGTGGAGCAGGTGGCGGATACGTCAAACGGCTTTGTGCTTCCCGGCTGGGAGCCGGACCGCCTTGCGGAACTGCGCAGCGTCATGGAGCAGTACCAGAGCATTGACCGCAACAAGCTGGCTGCAAACCTTAAGTATTTTCTGGAAGGCATTATCCCCGTCTGTGAGGAGACCGGTATCAAAATGGCCATCCATCCGGACGATCCGCCATGGACTCTGTTTGGCCTTCCGCGTATTGTCTGCAATGGGAAAGACCTTGAAGCGATTGTCAACATGGTGGACAGCCCCTGCAACTGCCTGACGCTTTGCAGCGGCTCACTCGGTTCCAACCCTGAGAATAATATCCCGGAGCTTGTGCGCCGCTTCGGTTCCCGTGGGAAGATTGCGTTTGCCCATGTCCGCAACGTCAAGCACTGTGGCACGCGCACATTCCACGAGTCTGCGCATCTTTCCTCGGAAGGTTCCCTCGACCTCTATGAAATTATGAAAGCCTATTATGACGTTGGCTTCGACGGGTATGTCCGTCCGGACCACGGGCGCATGATCTGGGGCGAAAAAGCACGCCCCGGCTATGGTCTTTATGACCGTGCACTCGGCGCTACTTACCTCAATGGTCTGTGGGAAGCCATTTGCAAGGAAGAAACCCGGAAAGGCTGACCTTTTGTGCAAAGGAAGCTTTTATGAAGGGAGAAATTAAGTTGAATTCCGAAACAGACAGCCTGAACAGGCAGTGCCCCGGGTGCCTGCATGAGCCGGACGGTATTTCCGGACAGTTCATGCTGAAAAGGATTACACGGGAAAACAGCGGTGATTTCTCCCTCCCATTCCCCGGTATGGTGCAGCTGGACTACGTTGTGCGTGGCAAGCCGGCTGTTACCGTCGGCGGCAGGGAGATTGGGCTGGAAAAAGGCAGCCTTCTGGCTGCTCCACCAGGCACGGAATGTGTGCTTTCCGCAAAGGATGGAAGAGATTTTGAGCTTTTGCAGATTGCGTTTCTGCCGACATTCCTTAATTCGGGGAACTGCACGGACGCTTATCTTGCGCCGTTCCTGTCCAGATGCAGTCATTCTTGGAAAGGGGATACATGCGGCGGGGAGCGGCAATACGAGCTGGAAGAGCTTCTCCGGGAAGTTTCCGGAGAGTACCGTGCCCACAGGGAAGGCTGCCGGCTTACAATCCGTGCAGACCTTGTGCGCCTCCTTGTCTATTTCCGCCGCCTGCTTGAAAAGGGCAGGGAACACACGGCTGTACCCGGCACGCCGAAAGAATCGGTCCTATGTTCCCTGCGGTATATCCGTAACCACTTTACGGAACAGATTTCCCTTGACCAAATGGCGCGCATGGTAATGCTGTCACCATCTTATTACAGCCATCTTTTTAAATTGGCAACAAAAAAGACGTTTGTGGAGTATATCAATCTGCTCCGTATTCAGAAGGCAATGGACCTGCTCCGGGACACAGACGGCCTGATTGTTGATATCTGTTATGAATGCGGGTTCCAGAGTGTAAATCACTTTAACCGTATGTTTAAGAGCCTTGTGGGCACTTCCCCGAGGGAATACCGGAAGCGCAAGCGGAATGTACTGGTTGCCGTCTGCTAAAGGCCATAGATGAAAAATATTTACCAGACTTGCAAGATGGTCCCTTCATAAAAGTATCATCCGCCGGCAAATGATGCTGAAAGCAATTCCTATCGTCCTGGCAGACGGAAACTCTGTCCTGAGAATTAGGGGAAGCGGAGAGCTTCCCACCAACGAAGTTTAGCCGGAAAAGGTTCGCATGCGCTGGAAAGCGCGGCGGGCACTTTCCCGGCGTTTTGAAATTTGCCCCCGCTTTGGGGGGATACACGGCATTTCCCGATTAAGGAGGCTTAAAAATCAATGAATCATGTTACAGAACAACTTGCAAAGCTGAAGATACTTCCCGTTGTCACAGTAGAAAATCCGGATGATGCTGTGCCGCTTGCCGGAGCGCTGGCTGCGGGCGGCATTCCGGCGGCAGAAATCACATTCCGCACAAGCGGTGCTGCCGAAACGATTCGGAACGCATCCTGCGCCTATCCGGACATGCTGATTGGTGCGGGTACTGTGCTGACTCCGGAGCAGGTGGATGCTGCGAGGGAAGCCGGTGCAAAATTCATTGTCTCCCCCGGGTTCGATGCGGAGACAGTATGTTACTGTCTCAAGACTGGTCTTCCGGTTTTTCCCGGATGCGCGACAGCTACGGAGGTTCAGCAGGCACTCCGACTCGGCCTTAGCGTCCTGAAGTTTTTCCCTGCGGAAGCTGCCGGAGGCCTGCGTACCTTGAAGGCACTTTCCGCCCCGTTCCCTCAGGTGCGTTGGATGCCAACGGGCGGAATTAACCTTGGCAACCTTGCGGATTACCTTGCTTTCCCACGCGTAATTGCCTGTGGCGGGAGCTATCTTACGGCGAAGGATGATATCCGCGCGAAAGACTGGGCAAAAATTACTGATATCTGCTGTAGGACCGTGCAGTTAATCCGCGGTATGCCCGTGTAAGCAAAAAATGTCTCAGAAGGAGCTCTTTATAATGAAAGTACTGACATTCGGTGAAATGATGCTTCGGCTTAAGCCGCCGGAATACCAGCGTATCCTTCAGGCAAGTTCATTTGAGGCGACTTATGGCGGTGCGGAGGCGAACGTCGCGATTTCGCTTGCCCTCCTCGGCGATGATGCAGCTTATGTGACAAAACTGCCGGAAAACCCGCTGGGCGAAGCGGCGGTTGGCACCCTGCGCCGCTATGGTGTTGATACGGACCGTGTGCTACGCGGCGGGCCGCGCCTTGGTACCTATTATTTTGAAAAAGGGACGAATTTACGCCCGACCAGTGTCGTTTATGACCGCGCAGGAAGCTCCATTTCCACGGCGGAACGCAGGGAGTTCGACTGGCCAAAGCTGCTTGACAGCATTGGCATGTTCTATTTTTCCGGAGTTACACCTGCGGTTTCGGAAGAGCTGGAAGGCGCGCTGGAGGATGCACTCCGGTACTGCCATTCGCATGGGATTAAAGTCATTTGTGACCTCAATTACCGCGGAAAAATGTGGACGCCGGAAAAAGCGCGCTCTGTCATGGGAAAACTAATGAACTACGTTGACATCTGCATTGCAAACGATGAGGACTTCGAGGCTTCCCTTGGCATCCGCGCGTTCGACGGCGATCTTTCTCATGGCCTTGAGCAGATTGCGGATTACCGCGCGGGGATGGCGGAAATCATGAAGCGGTATCCGAACTGC
>DHOL01000012.1:47035-48873 GCA_002410755.1 Ruminococcaceae bacterium UBA5391
GCTATTGTGCTGAGCGGCGGGAACTACTATGAATCGCCGGTTCACACAGTCCATGCAATGGAGGGAGTTGGTTCAGGCGATGCCTTTGGCGCAGCGCTGACGCACTGCCTCCTGCATGGTTACAGCCCGCAGGAAACGGCCGACTTCTCGATTGCGGCAAGCGTACTCAAACTGATGGTCGCAGGGGACCTGAACCTTGTAACCGAGCCGGAAATCCGCGCAGTGATGAAAAAGAAAAGCGGTTCCCGTATGGGCCGCTGAAGACAGGAGAAAAGCTCCGGGATTTTCCCGGAGCTTATATCCTGCATGTCGACCCGTCGGGGAGCTCATTTCCCTGCAACGCCGCTGTTCAAATAATCTCAATCAGGTTGCCATACACGCCAATACTTACGGCGCATACCAATCGGAAATATCCGCATTGCAAAAAGATTATGCCGAATTGTGGGGATGGGTATCCGACGTACTTAAACAGCCTGCGGCGATTGTGAAACTATGAAAAATGGGGGAGCGGCGGCAATATGTCCCTGCTCCCCATTTTTCCTTTAATAGCAGGGAGGTCTTTGAATGAAGGATAAAGACATAAAAAGTTTAGAGCATACAACACATGGAGATGTCAATATCACATTGTGTTTGCCCCCAAATTTAGACGCATGGCGATATATGGAGAGTTGAAGAAAGATATCGGGTGGATATTGCGGAAGCTCAGTGATGAAAAAGGTATTGAGATTATCCAAGCGGAAGCGTGTCCCGACCATATCCATATGCTTGTAAGTATCCCGCCCAAATACAGCATATCGACAATTATGGGTTTTCTGAAAGGGAAAAAGCAGTCTGATGATATTTGACCGGCACGCGAACCTGAAATACCGGTATGGAAATCGGACATTTTGAGCCAGAGGTTACTGTGTGGATGCAGTAGGGAAAAATGAGAGCCGAATTGCGAAATACATCGAGAACTAGTTGAAAGAAGGATGAAATAAGCGAACAATTAGCATTCAGCCAGAGTAGCCCGTTTATGGGACGCAAGTAGCAGGTTAGATGCAACTGACAAATCGCACTTACGCGTTTGACGCGTGGAGAGAAACAGAGGGCTTTGCACGCAGATGAAAGACCATCGGCTTGGCGGATATGTTTATTATAAGGTATAAGGCAGGTAAAAGATTAGGGCCACACTTTTGTGCGGCCCTAAAAGGTTTTCAGAATTCTCTTCAGTTAAGAATTGTCTTCTCATTTTCCTTATCAAACAGATGGAGTTTAGGTAGTTCAAATGCAATCTTAATATGGTCTCCGCGTTTTGCTGTAGAAGTCGGATCCACACGGGCTGTAATCTGGTTGCCCTCGCAGTTCAGATACAGGTAAGTTTCAGCGCCCATCAGCTCTGTCACTTCAACGTCCGCCTCAACAAGACTGCCAGCCGGAGCCTTTGAAAGGAAATCCGGCTCATCGTGCACATGTTCCGGACGAATGCCCATGGTAACCTGCTTATCGACATAATTGCTCAGCACATCATCCTTGTTCTTGCTTGCGGGGATTTCAATGCTGTATTTGCCAAACAAAAAGGAATAGTTTTCTCCGCTCTTCTTGATACTGCCTTCAATAAAGTTCATCTGCGGCGAACCCATAAATCCTGCAACAAATTCATTTACTGGTAAATCATAAAGATTCTGAGGAGTATCAATCTGCTGGATGACGCCTTCCTTCATCACGACAATACGGTCAGCCATTGTCATGGCTTCGGTCTGGTCATGGGTAACATAAATGAAGGTCGTGCCCAGGCGCTGGTGCAGTTTGGAGATTTCAGTCCTCATTTGCGCACGCAGCTTTGCGTCCAAGTTGGA
>DHOL01000012.1:49044-49327 GCA_002410755.1 Ruminococcaceae bacterium UBA5391
ACGCAGCTTTGCGTCCAAGTTGGAGAGCGGCTCATCGAGGAGGAAGACCTTTGGGTTACGGACAATTGCACGGCCAAGGGCAACACGCTGCCTCTGGCCACCGGAAAGAGCTTTTGGCTTTCTGTCAAGCAAATGGGAAATATCCAGTGTCTTGGCAGCTCCTTCCACGCGGCGCTTAATTTCATCCTTCGGCACTTTGCGGAGTTTCAAGCCGAATGCCATATTGTCGAAAACCGTCATATGTGGATATAGGGCATAATTCTGGAACACCATGGCGATATCG
>DHOL01000012.1:49474-81168 GCA_002410755.1 Ruminococcaceae bacterium UBA5391
ATTCTGGAACACCATGGCGATATCGCGGTCCTTTGGGGCCACATCATTTGCCAGTGTGTTTCCAATGTACAGTTCACCTTTTGTGATTTCTTCCAGCCCTGCAATCATTCTGAGGGTTGTAGATTTTCCGCATCCGGAAGGCCCAACCAAAACAACAAATTCCTTGTCTTTAACTTCAAGGTTGAAATCCTTCACAGCTTCGACATTGCCGTTGTAAACCTTATAGACATGCTTAAGTGTTACGCCAGCCATCTTTATAAAACCTCCTGATTAATTCGTTGCATTTTCCGTAGATAATTCTGTGAAAATGCACCTGTATTTCTCACTACATCATTCTATCAGAAACGGCAGTGAAAAAACAGGCTCTTTTTATCCAAAATTATTTCCTCCAGTTTATTGAATTCCGATAAAAGACAAAGTTGAGCTGAAATTTTCGTCTATTATTCTGATGATATTCCAGTGAATATCTGCCTAATTTCGTCTGTGGAAAGTTCCCGCGCTTGCCCGGGGCTGAGGCCCGGATCGAGCAGGAGGCCACCTATGCGAACCCGTCTGAGTGTCAGTACGCGGTTTCCGCGCGCAAGAAACATGCGCTTTACCTGGTGAAATTTCCCCTCGTGCAGCTTTACAAGCGCTACCGGCCCGTCATCGCATGGCAGGGCAGAAAGCACAGCAGGCAGACAGACAGTTCCACTAAGTTCAAGCCCTTTGCGAAAAGCCTTGATATCCCCTTCAGTAACCGAATGTGCAATGCGCGCCTCATACCACTTTTCCACATGGCTTTTCGGTGCAAGCATCCGGTGGGCAAGTACACCGTCGTCCGTCAGAATCAAAAGGCCTTCCGTGTCCCGATCCAGACGTCCTGCCGGGAAAATGCCCCGCCTTCTCCAGCATTGCGGCAGCAGATCCACCACGGTCCTTGCCTTCTGGTCACGGGAAGCCGAGAGTACGCCGGCAGGCTTGTTCATCATCAGCACAAGGTGCCGCTTTACTTCAAGAAGAGAACCATCCAGCCGAATAGCACTGCCTTCCGCGTCAACCTTCGTTTCCGGGCGGAGAACCGTTTCCCCGTTGACCGAAATGCGCCCGGCGCGAATCAGTTTTCCCACTTCGCGCCGGGTGCCAAGGTTCTGCAAGGAAAGTATTTTATCGAGCCGTTCCAGCTTCATGCGGCTCCTCCCTTCTTCCGTGCAGATTTGATTTGCCAATATCCTAATAATGTATTTATTATATTTCAAAACAGTGCAAAATTCAAATGGATTCCGGAAAAATCAAGAGGAATCTCTTTCAGTCGGTAGGCCATGCGTTGGCTGGGACTGTGGAAGAAACCGGTTTTTTGGCTTCCTCCGCTGAAGAAGCAGACGGAAGGCTGCCTGCCTGGGATGACGACGTACGGATGCCGGTTAGCTGGCCCATGCTTCCGCGGGTAGGTGTAACGGGGGCATTGTAGCCGCTCTCATTGAGCTTCTGGCCATCAAATCCCGTCATAAAGCCGTTCAGCTCTGGTGTACTCAGGTCTCCTCCAATGACATTGCCATTAAAGACCAGGATTGTACCGCGCATTGTTGAATGTTGCGGATAATTCGTAATCCGGTAAATCCACTGCTCAACCGTCCGGCCCGCATAAGGCTGCAAATCGAGCCCCTGCTCTTTTTGAATGTTATTATATACAAGATAAATGTCATTGAACGTTTCGGGTATGGTGACCTCTCCGGTGTCCACTGGATCAGAGACGACTTCCCAGCCAAACTGCTTAAAAAATGTCACACGCTGTTCATTCGTCGAGGCGGCAAGGGAATACTTTCTCCCGGCGCACTCCGCCTGTGGTGGTGCGGTGTGCGCCGATACGGCCGCCCAGATTCCCACAGCGACAGCAGCGGCTACGGCAAGTGTGATGACCAGTCTTTTGCGGTTGTGTTTAAACGAAACGACAAACATGGCTCCGCCCCCAAACAATCCATTCTGATAAAATAGATATGTCCGGGGGATGGAAAAAATTCACGTTTCGCTTCTGGAATTTCGGTTCGTGCTCTCAATCACTTTCTGCGCAACCTGGGGCGGTGCTTCTTCATAGCGCGCAAAATGGAAAGTAAAGCTGCCCCTTCCCTGCGTCGTCTGACGCAGGAATGTGCTGAAGTTGAGCATCTCGGCTTCCGGAGCTTCTGCCTCAACGGTCTGATAACCTTCCTCGGCCGGATTCATGCCGAGCACACGGCCGCGGCGTTTGTTCACTTCGCCCAGGACACTGCCCATATCGGCGTCCGGCACCGTGCATTCCAAGGTACCGATTGGTTCAAGCAGAACCGGACTCGCTTTCGGCATCCCGGCCTTGTAGGCAAGATTTGCAGCCATCTTAAACGACATTTCGGACGAATCAACCGGATGGTAGGAGCCGTCATACAGAGTTGCGCGCAGGCCGACGACCGGATATCCTGCAAGTGGTCCCTTCTGCACGCTCTCGCGGAGGCCCTTTTCTACGGCAGGGAAGAAATTTTTCGGCACTGCACCGCCTACAACACGCTCGCCGAATTCCATCTTCTCGCTGTCACATGGTTCAAACTCAATCCAGACGTCGCCATACTGGCCGTGCCCGCCTGTCTGCTTTTTATACTTCCCCTGTACCTGGACTTTTTTGCGGATTGTTTCACGGTAGGCTACCCGAGGCTCTTCCAGCCTGATTTCCACACCAAACTTTTTCCTGAGCTTTGCAGCAATTACATCCAGGTGTTGTTCACCAAGGCCCGAAAGGATCATCTGGTGTGTTTCTGCATTTGTTTCAAAGTGAATGGTCGGGTCTTCTTCTGCAAGGCGGATGATGCCCTGTGCCGCCTTGTCTTCTTCACCCTTGTCTTTTGGAAGCACAGCCATGGAAAGGCTCGGCAATGGATACCGGACACCCTCCAGCTTCACCTTCCGCGCCGGGGAGCAGAGTGTATCGCCTGTCTTTGTGCTTTGCAGCTTCGGCACTACACCAATATCCCCTGCACTGATATATGGAGTATCTTCCTGCTTTTTTCCATGAATGGTAAGGGTTTTGCCGATGCGCACCGGTTCTCCGGTTCTCATGTCGATTAGCTGACTTTCGGCGGAAACCCGTCCGGAAATCACTTTAAGATAGGAAAGTTTCCCAATGAACGGGTCTGCAACAGTCTTAAACACAATGGCAACAGGCTGTGCCTTTTCATCTACGGCGATCTCCACAGGCTCCCCATTTTCATCTTCGCCGGTCTCGGAAGCTTTGGACGCGGCAGACGGTGCCAGCCAGATAAGGCCGTTCAGAAGCTGGTCAATTCCGTTGAGGAGCAGGGCATCCCCACAGAAAACCGGTGCCACTGTTCCGGCTTTTACTCCCTTGCTGATTCCGACAATAACCTCTTCCGGCGTGAACTGTTCGCCTGAAAAGTATTTTTCAAACATTTCATCGTTTGTTTCGGCAACTGCTTCATAAATTGCGGTGCGCAGGCCATTCAGGCGTTCGCCCATATCGGGCATTTTGACCTCCACAGCCTTGCCATCCCGGTATTCATACGCCTTGTATTCCAGCATGTTGATGTAAATGTTTGCCTTGCCGTTTTGGATAAATGGAACGACAACCGGGCACACAGAGGGACCGAATGAAGCCTTTAGGTTTTCAAAGACTTTATAGAAATCTGCGCCTTCGCTGCACAGGCCGTTGACAAAGAAAAATTTGGAGAGGCCGCGTGAATCGGCTGCCTTGACGGCTTTCTCGGTGCCTACACAGACACCGTCCTTGCCGGAAATCGTAATGAGAACGGATTCCGCAGCGCGGACTGCCTCGCAGACACCGCCGGCAAAGTCGAAAAGCCCCGGCGCGTCCAGCAGGTTGATTTTATAGTTCTTCCACTCCAGCGGAGCCACCGCCATTGTTACGGAGGTCTTGCGGCGAATCTCTTCGGGGTCAAAGTCGGTTACGGTTGTGCCATCGCTTACCTTGCCCAGCCGGCCGGATGCACCGGAAAGAAACAGGATAGCTTCCGCCAGGCTTGTTTTACCGGCATTGCTGTGGCCTGCCAGTGCAATATTCAGGATTCTGCTTGCATCGAATTGTTTCACCAGGGAACACTCCTTTCAGGGCTTCAAGTGGAATTATTAAAAATCGTACAATAGTTTCGTACGTTTTATGATAATTATAGCTTCAACTAACAAAGATTACAATGCAGAAAATCCTTGTTTTTCCAAATCCGAAGCCAATTCTATTCCTAAATTTTTATTGAAATTATCTATAAATCAGCGAAGCAAGATTTTTAGTGAGAAATTTTTCGTCAATTTCACTATAAATTGCATCCTATTTTTCTAAATTCAAAAGGCCATTATGCTTTGTTCCCACAGTGTGCTAGAATAATGCCGTCGGGGCTGTTCTGCTTTAAGCTTATTTTTACGGATAATAGAACAGGAAAGGGTGCAGGCAATGAATAAGACAGTTTATGTAATTGGCCATAAAAATCCGGATACAGACTCTATCTGTGCTTCCGTCGCCTATGCAGAACTCAAAAGACGCCTTGGCGTTCCGACTATTCCCGTCCGTGCCGGAAAAATCAACCGCGAAACGGAATTTGTGCTTAAATACTTCGGTGTAGAACCGCCGAAGCTGCTGGATTCCGTCCGGACGCAGGTCTCTGACCTTGACATTGACGTTGTCCCTCCGGTCTCGGCAGATATCTCCATCCGCACAGCCTGGAATATCATGCAGAAAAACAACCGGAAAATGCTTCCTGTTGCAGATGAAAACGGAAGACTGCTCGGCATTGTAACGCTTTCGGACATCACCGGAAGCTATATGAACGCGCTGGAGACAAACAGTCTTTCCGTCAGTGGAACGCCGCTCCGGAACATCATGGAAACAGTGCATGCACACTTTGTGACAGGAAATGAAAAGGACTTCCATTTTACGGGGAAAGTCGTGATTGCGGCGATGTCAACCAAAACCATGGATCCTTTCCTTGGCAAAGGGGATATTGTACTTGCCGGTGACCGGGAAGATGCGCAGCGCCGGGCAGTTGAAACAGGTGCATGCTGCATCATCCTCACCTGCGGTGCGAAAGTCAGCCCTGATATTGCGGCATTCGCAGAACAGCATAACTGCATGATGCTGGAAACCTCCTATGACACATTCACCGCAGCGCGCCTCATTAACCAGAGCATGCCTGTCGGCTGCATCATGACGCGGAAGGGCATTCTCTTCTTTTCCCCCGACGATTATATTGACAATATCCGTGAACGGATGCTTAAAACGCGCTTCCGCAGCTATCCTGTCGTAGACAGCAGCGGTTCCATCCTCGGGTTTATTTCACGCTACCACCTCATTACCCGTCGTCGCAAGCAGGTAATTCTGCTGGACCATAACGAGCTTACTCAGACCATCGACGGTATTGAAGAAGCAGATATCCTCGAAATTATCGACCATCACCGCCTCGGCGGCATGGAAACCGGCTATCCCGTTTCCTTTCACAACGAAATTGTCGGCAGCACCTCCACCATAATTGGCCGCATGTATTTTGATAGTGGTATTGTCCCCCCAAAGCGTATTGCGGGAATTCTCTGTGCTGCAATTCTTTCAGACACCATCAATCTGCGCTCACCCACCTCCACCTATACTGACCGTGCCATGGCTGCTAAACTGGCCAACATTGCGGAAATCGACATCGACACTTTCGCAGACCAGATGTTCCGTGCAGGCTCTTCCATCGCGGGCATGAGCCCTGAAGAAATCCTCAAAAATGATTTTAAGGACTATGTCATGGGAAGCTACAAAATCGGCATCGGCCAGATCAATTCCTATGATCTCCAAAGCCTGGACCGCCTGAAGCCCAAGCTTCTAGGCTATATGAAAACGTACCGCAAGGCCAGTGGCTACACTCTGCTCCTGCTGATGATTACCGATATCATCAACGAGGGTTCCGTAGTTCTGTTTACGGGAGACAGCGACGAACTGGTGCAGAACGCCTTTCACCCGAAACCGGGCGCAGACAGCGTTTTCCTTCAAGGCGTTGTCTCTCGCAAAAAGCAGATTGTCCCGCTGCTCTCGAACACTGTCCAAAGCATGTAGGCTACAGGTGCACCGTGCAGGGAATTTTTTTCTTTTCCCTTAAACTCTATTTTGTTCTGCCTTTTAATATTCTTTAGGATTACGATTACAATACTCTGCGCTTTCCCGAGCGGCCCCCAATTTTGCTTTTTCTGCGAAAAAACAGACGGAAACCGCGAAAGTCCCGCCTTTCTGCTTCCTATTTCCACAGCACATGGTATAATAAAGAAAAAAATCGGGAGGTATCCACAGGATGGCTTACATACCAAAGACTTATAAAATCAAGACAATCGATGATATTTCTGAAATTGAAAAAGGCTGCAAGGTCAGCGTAGATGTCTACAACTGGGGCGGCGATTACCGCCCGGTCACAAAGGCAACGCTCTGCTATGTCAAGAATCAAGGTTTTGCCGTCCGCATGACCTGCGAGGAAAAGAACCCGCGCGCAACCTTTACACAACCAAATGCCCGCGTCTGCCGCGACAGTTGCCTCGAATTCTATGCAGATTTCAAGCCGGAGATGAAGGACAAGGGTTACGTCAATTTTGAGTGCAACGCGTCTGGCACTATGCTCTGTTACTACGGCCCCGCTACGGAATATGAATATGACGGACCACACCGCCTCGGCGACCGCGCACCGGTTAAGGAAATGGGTTACGACCACCCTGTGCCGCGCGTAATCCGCACGGAAAAATACTGGGGCTGGGAGCTGCTTGTGCCGCTTACGCTAATCCGTAATCTTTATGGCAGCGCAGACTATAAGGCCGGGGACCACATCCGCGGCAACTTTTACAAATGCGGCGACCTCACGGAGCACCGCCATTATGCCAGCTTTACAAAAATCGACCTGCCGAAGCCGAACTTTATGCATCCGGAATTCTTTGCCGACATGATCATTGTTGACTAACGGAGGAAAACACCATGGCCTATGAAATTAAAACAATTCGCACTCTTTCAGAAGTCGGGGAAGGGAATTCTGCGGATATCAACATCTACAACTGGGACGGAGACTACCGCCCTGTTTCAAAAGGAATCCTCTGCTATGTAAAGGGGCAGGGATTTGCCGTCCGGATGACAAGCAGAGAAGAGCATCCCCGCGCTATGCAGACTGAACCAAATTCCCGCGTCTGCACGGACAGTTGTCTTGAATTTTTCGCAAATTTCGCGCCGTCCATTCTGGACAGCGGGTATCTGAACTTTGAGGGCAATGCACTCGGCACTATGCTCTGCTGCTATGGGCAGCCCTCCAGGCCGGGGGCAAAGCGTGTCCCTGTTGCCGAGATGGGGTACCCGCATCCACGCCCACAGCCAATCCGTGGGGATGGGTTCTGGGGCTGGGAACTGCTCATTCCGCTTTCCCTTATCCGCGGTATTTACAGCACGGCAGATTTCAAAACCGGCAGCCATATCCGTGGAAGCTTTTACAAATGTGGTGACCTCACGGAGCACCCACACTACGGCAGTTTTGTAAAAATTGACTGGCCAACGCCAAATTTTCACCGCCCCGAATGTTTTGCCGATATGATAATCGTCGGATAGTAATAAACATCTATCGGTCAACCCAGTGGTTTTGGTATGAAGAAGGCACCCGGCTAAAAGACCGGATGCCTTTTCCATATTTTACAGCTGGAAGAAAATTATTTTTTGCTACTCTTATTATTTTTATAATAAGAAGCAGGCATATTGATATCAAGCCGCTTACCCGTGCCGTTGACAACGCAGTCGAGCGGGCTATCTGCAATATGAACAGGCATTCCCGTTTCTTTTTCCACCAACTTATCTATGCCGCGCAACAATGCACCGCCGCCTGTCAGCATGATGCCGTGGTCAATAATATCTGCTGAGAGTTCCGGTGGAGTTTTTTCCAATGTGCTTTTAATTGCATCAATAATAATGGCCAGCGGATCAGCCAGGGCTTCACGGACTTCCTTTGCACTGATTGTAACGTCTTTCGGTAGTCCGTCCACTAGGTTGCGGCCTTTGATTTCAACAGTTGCATCCTCATTTTCTTCCGTCGGATAGGCAGAACCAATCTTTATTTTAATATTTTCTGCCGTGCGCTCGCCAATCAGAAGGTTGTACTTTTTCTTTACGTACGAGATGATGGATTCATCAAACTTGTCGCCTGCACAGCGCACAGAGACAGACGTGACAATGTCGCCAAGCGATATGACAGCGACTTCTGCTGTGCCGCCGCCAATATCAACAACCATATTGCCTGTTGGCTCACTGACCGGAAGACCTGCGCCGATTGCTGCGGCCATCGGCTCTGCCATCAGCTCCACTGAGCTTGCACCTGCCTGGCGTGCGGCGTCTTCTACGGCGCGGCGTTCCACTTCCGTTACACCGGAGGGAATGCAAATGATGATATGCGGTTTTGAAAAAGTGGTTGACTTGACTGCCTGTTTGATAAAATGCTTCAGCATGGTGGCGGTGATGTCGAAATCCGCAATAACGCCATCCTTCATTGGACGGACTGCAACAATGGAGCCCGGCGTGCGGCCGATCATTTCTTTTGCCTGCATACCAACGGCAAGCACGATATCCGTTCTCACGTCGACTGCTACAACGGAAGGCTCACGCATTACAATGCCCTTGCCTTTCATGTAGACCAGTGTGTTGGCCGTGCCGAGGTCAATGCCTATATCTTTTGAAAACATCGGTTATATTCCCCTTTCGGTCTTCCTGCAAACCTAATTCTCATGAATTCTATTATAACGCTTGAAGTGCAGAAGCTCAACAGAAAAATAAGTTTTCTATACCGGCTTTCGGCTTATTTTTCTGTTTTTTTGACTTCCGACAGGATTTTGCTTATTTTTGCGATTGGCAAGCCAACGACATTATAAAAATCACCGTTGATTCTTCTGACAAAAAGTGCCCCTTTACCTTGGATGCCATAAGCACCTGCCTTGTCCATCGGTTCGCCTGTTGCAACGTAACGGTCGATTTCAGTCTGAGAAAGGGGATAAAACTCCACAGAGGTGACTTCATGGCCGCAGACCAATTTTCTGCCGTGGATGATAGTGTAACCGGTATATACCTGATGGACATTTCCGGAGAGAAGCTTCAGCATTGCTTTTGCGGATTCCTCATCTTTTGGCTTGCCCAGAATACGACCCCGCAGCACAACAATTGTATCTGCGGCGAGGATTGTATCATCCGGGTGCAGCTTTGCGATAACTTCAGCCTTACGCGTAGAAAGCTGTTCCACAATCTGCATGGCCGGTGTACCATAGAGGACTGTTTCGCTGATATGTGCCGGCTCTACAGTAAAGTCATAGCCAGCCATTTTAAGAATTCCACTGCGTCTGGGGGAGGATGATGCTAGGTACAGCATGGCTTTATGATCCCTATCCTTTTCCTTGAATTCTGCTGTAAATAATAATTGCCAAGAGTAACAGGATTGCCTGTGCAACGTTAATGTCAATGGTCAGACCAAAAGTTAATGTGAGGACTGAAAGGTCTATGGTTACGGTAGAAACGCCAAATTTTGCTGCGATTGACAGCCATGAGAGAAACTTTACACCGCTTGCAACCCCGCCAACCGCTTTGCCAAGCACAACTGCAAGAATAATGAGAATGACAAACAAAAGCGTTTTTATAATGCCCCGTTTCATGAAAAAATCTCCTTTGCGCATCCTCGGACGAAATTATCTGCCGGTAGAGCCAAATCCGCCGGCCCCGCGCTCTGTCTCGCCAAGGTCATCCGTTTCAGTCAGCTCGGTATGGAACACAGGCATTACAACAAGCTGTGCAAACCGCTCACCCGGTGAAAGCATATAAGTTTCCTGCCCGTTATTGCAGAGGCCGACGACCAGTTCGCCGCGATAATCGCTGTCAATTACACCGACAGCATTGGATGGTGCAATCCCATGCTTCACACCAAGGCCGCTGCGTGCAAAAATCAACCCAACGGTATTCCGGTTGGGGAGGGCGACCGCGATACCGGTGGGTATCCGGTACAGGCCGCCGGGTGAAAGTGCAACAGGTTTCTCCAGACAGGCGTAAAGGTCAAGCCCGGCAGCCCCGGCGCTTCCGCGGGTAGGGAGAACGGCGCCTTTTCTCATCCGCTTGATTTTAATTTCAACAGTTTCGGCTGTATTCATATTTCCCTCCAATGTATTGATAGGCCTTATGCATTTCACAGGAATCCCCGGTAGCAAAGCCCCCGTGTGAAAGGAAATTCCGGAGGCGCTGCGGGAGTACCTTTTAAGGCTGTAGAATATTGGCACAGGATATCTTCGACTTCACGCGGGCTTTCTGTGGAAAAGCGCAGGAGGCCAAAGTCCAGGTTTTTCCCGTCACCAATCCGGTCGGCAAGGTACAGCGGGACGGAATTCAGCACCTCACTGCATGCCCCGAAGCATTGGATGGGAAAGCGGATTCCGCGGCGATCGGTAAGCTCCGGCGGAGTTTTGCAATGTAAGCAGCCGTGCAGTGAGTTGGCGGCAGGGCAGTTCCGGCAGAGCATCAGGGGAAGGCGTCCATAAACCATTGCCCCGCGGGGCATCGGGCCTCCAATGCGCGCAGCTTGAGAAAGCTTTAGCTCAAATGACAACTCGGCGTCGGCAAGGCCCAGACTGTGGTACCATTGAAGGGCCTGCGTGTTTGTAATGTTGAGAGAAAATCCGCCGTGGACACAAAAACCTGCATCCAGTGCAAGGCGGACAGAGTCCAGATTTCCAGCCCAGACATCCTTTACCCCAGCGGATTTTACTTCCTGAAGAAGTCCTTTAAATTTTCCTTCAAGCCCGAAGAGGCCGCGCGGCAGTTCTGCCGCAGCAGGGAAACCTCTTTCCAGAAGTCCGGAAAAGCACTTTGCCCCGGCGGTAACCGGCACATAGACGAGTTCACAGCATTTTGCGGCTTCCGGCAGTTCTGCGGTGCGGAAGCGTGCCCGCAACTTCATCGGCCCTGCGCGGTGAGCGGGAATAGCCGGTATAGAGCTTTCCTCAAATGAAATTGGTTTTTTCCCCGCTCTGGCCTTTTCCAGCCCTCTGAGGGTTTCACGGCGAAGCCGGTTCAGCTCGGCAACCGAAACGGAAAGCCCGGGAGTGACGCTACAGTCTGCACAGCGCACAGAGAATGGTGTCCCGCCTGTCCGCCGAAGCTGCACTTCACAGCGAGCCGCATCCAGCGGCCTGGAAACGGCAGCATCAGGAACACAGCCGGAAACCTGCACGGTATGCCCGCTGTCATCCGAAGCAGTAAGGACAACCGGCTTATGATATAATATTTTCAGCGTAAAATCAACAGGAATCCGTTGCATATCGGAAGCGTAAATCCCCCGAAGGAAGCGGAGGACCTTCCCGGTTGCGCCGGAAACATCTTCCTTTGAGCGCACGCCGAACATTTCCCGGCCCCGCTTCCCGTCTGCATAGCCCTGCGTAAAGCCGGACCGGGAAAAAACCGCCTGTAGGCTTTTCTGCAACTCCGGCGGAACCGGCTTTCCATCCACTGCAAGACGACAGGCCCGTGTTGCGGCCGCAACATATTCCGGCCGCTTCAGGCGCCCCTCAATTTTAAGACTGCTGACTCCCGCATCTGCCATTTCCCCAGTACGCCCAATTAGAGAAAGGTCACGCAGGCTCAGGTCATGGCCTGTCCCGCCCGGGGAGGAGAACGGAAGGCGGCAGGGCTGTGCGCACATGCCGCGGTTGCCGCTTCGTGAACCGAGCACCGAACTGAAATAACACTGGCCGCTGACCGACATGCACAACGCGCCGTGTACGAATGACTCCAGCTCAATCGGGCACTGCCTGTGGATTTCCGCAGTTTCGCGCAGGGAAAGCTCGCGCGCAAGCACAACCCGGCAAAAACCGGCGTCCCACAGGGCATTTGCCCCCGAGGCCGTATGGACGCCCGTCTGCGTAGAAGCGTGAAGCCGAAGCTCAGGCGCACACCGAGACAGCTCCCGTGCGAGGCCCATGTCCTGCACAAGGATTGCATCAACCGGAAGCGTGCAGGCAAATTTCACAAGCTCCAGGGCGTCAGGAAGCTCTGCATCCGTTAGCAGCGTATTTACGGCAAGATAAACTTTTACCCCGCGTATATGGCAGTATTCCACTGCCTTGCGAAGCTCGTCCGAACCAAAATTTTTCGCACCGGCCCGCGCGCTGAACCGGGATGCGCCAAGATAGACGGCATCAGCACCGGCGCGGATTGCCGCAGTCAGGCTTTCCGGTGAGCCAGCCGGAGAGAGGACCTCAGGCTTTTGGTTCATCTGTCTTTTTCTCAAAGAAGCTCATAAAGTTTTCCTGGTCAGCCTGCTCTTCCGTTTTTGCTTTGGAAAGGTCACCGGAAGGTTTGGACGCTTTTCCGTCCGCAGGCGCTGACTCCGGCTGTTTCCCACCGGCAGCTGCGTCGGCGTTTTCATCTGCGGCGGCAAGGTGGGCGCGCAGGTTTTGGTTTTCGCGGCGGATGCGTTCCAGCTCACGGTGGGATTCCTCTGCGTCCATGCGTGCGTGGGAAGAATCTTCCAGATAATTTTTAATCTGTGTGCGCAGGTTTTCCGCTGTAGAGGAAGCCTTATGGGACGCATCACAGTAGTTCATTGCAGCAATAACCGCAGCCATTGTGAGGGAGAGGCGCTCATTTTTCTCCATCATGTCGTTTAGGCTTTTCTGTACTTCATCGCCGATTGAGCGGATGTATGCTTCATCTTCCTCGGAGCAGACGGCGAAATCGCAGCCACAGATGCTCATTTTAATTCTATTTTTGGCCATGTTTTCAAATCCTTTCCCGGGGGCGGCAAGACTTTCCAGACCATGGGAAAGGCCGGAAGTCTTACCATCAATCTGTAACATATCATATAGCATATTATAGACGCTTTGGCTATAATATGAAAGGGAAATTCGCCATATTTTGCGCCCGGAGCTCTGTTGACAAGTCAGAAAAAAGAATAGCAGAATTTATATATTATGCACAAATTTTAGGCAAAACAATTTTCCAACGAGCGATAATAGCGGTATGAAATATTATTCGTAAAATCCCCATGAATCCTGAATAAGTTTGACCTATAAGAGATTTTAATTCTAAATAACGGACCTTGCTAAATTACAAATATTGGTGTATAATACACATAACTTATCTGCCGGGAACAACAGCCTGAAGCCTGTGCCCCAGGCGGATAATCCTTTGCGGAGGGCCAATATGAATGAAAAACTCACTGTGGAAAAAATCCAGAATATAATACGCGACAGTCTGGAACATGTTTTCGGCGTTACCCTGGACAATGCGACGGATGACGAGTGCTACAAAGCGGTTGCACTTGCGGTCCGGAACAGGATGGAAGAGACGTACCGCTCTTTTTCGACACAAGCCGGGAAAGCGGGTGTCAAGCAGATTTATTATCTCTGCATGGAATTCCTGCTGGGGCGTTCCCTAAAAAACAACCTCTATAACCTCGGCCTGGAGGGGCTGTTTCGTAAAGCACTTGACGGCATGGGCCTGAAGCTGGATGCGCTTTATGAAGCAGAACCGGACGCAGGCCTTGGAAATGGCGGCCTTGGACGCCTTGCGGCCTGTTTTATGGATTCTCTTGCAACGCTGGGCTACCCGGCGATGGGCTATTCTCTGCGGTATGAATATGGCATTTTTCGGCAGAAGCTGGTGGACGGCTGGCAGACTGAACTGCCGGATTTCTGGCTTCCGGGCGGGAAAATCTGGCTCCGCGGTGAGCCGGAAGAAAGTGTGGAAGTCCGGTTCAACGGCCATATTGAGGAGAGCTGGAACAACCATTACCATATTGTGAACCATAAGGATTATACCAAAGTAATTGCTGTGCCTTATGACATGTATATTTCCGGCTACGGCGGCAAATGCGTCAGCCGGCTGCGCCTTTGGTCCGCTACGAGCTCGGATTTCAACATGGCTTTGTTTAATGGTGGAAATTATATGCGCGCGATGGAACAGAACGCGATGGCTGAAGTTATCACCAAAGTGCTGTATCCGGATGACAATAACCTGGAGGGTAAGAGCCTGCGCCTTTCTCAGCAGTATTTCCTTGTTTCCGCGACGGTTCAGGATATTATCCGCCGCTATCTGTTCCATCACAGCTCGCTTGACAGCCTGCCTGACCTTGTGGCAATCCATCTGAATGATACGCACCCTGTTCTGGCAATCCCGGAGATGATGCGGGTAATGCTCGACGAGTGCGGCTATGGCTGGGATAAAGCGTGGGAAATCGTGCAGAGCACGTTCGCCTACACAAACCATACCGTAATGTCTGAAGCTCTGGAGTGCTGGGGAATCGACTTGTTTAAGTCCCGCCTGCCGCGGATTTATCAGATTGTGGAGGAAATCAACCGGCGCTTCTGTGCCAAAATGCATGCGAAAGGTGTTGACGGCTACAAAGTTGGCCGTATGGCGCCGTGGAACGATGGCTACGTCAAAATGGCAAACCTTGCCGTCGTTGGCTGTCACAGTGTCAACGGCGTTTCCAAACTGCACAGTGAAATCCTTAAAAACCGCGTATTTAATGATTTTTATAGCGAAATGCCGGAAAAGTTTACCAGCGTTACAAACGGAATTGCCCACCGCCGTTGGCTCTGTCAGGCGAACCCAAGCCTTTCCAGCCTTGTGCAGGAGCTGATTGGCAGCGGTTTTGTGACTGATGCGGAGCAGCTTGAGAAGCTGATGGAATATCGGGATGATCCGGGTGTCCTCAGCAGGATGGCACAGGTCAAGCGTCAGAACAAAGTCCGCCTTGCGGAATATGTGAAAAAGACAAACGGTATTTCCATTGATCCGGATTCCATTTTTGACGTTCAGGTAAAACGTCTGCATGAGTACAAGCGGCAGCACCTAAATGCCTTGCAGATCCTTGTAGATTACCTCCGGCTGCGTGAAAATCCTGATATGGACTTCGTGCCGCGCACCTATATTTTCGGCGCGAAGGCGGCACCCGGCTATTACTTTGCAAAGCAGATTATCCGCTTTATTGTGAATCTTGGCAAAACAATCAACAGCGATCCGCACGTCAACCAGAAAATGCGCGTCGTTTACCTTGAAGACTACCGTGTCACGCTTGCGGAGCTCCTGATGCCTGCCGCAGATATCAGCGAGCAGATTTCGCTTGCCGGCACGGAGGCTTCCGGCACCAGCAACATGAAGCTGATGATTAACGGGGCTGTCACGCTTGGCACACTGGATGGTGCCAATGTGGAAATCCATGATGCCGTAGGCGATGACAATATGATCCTTTTCGGCATGACCGCCGATCAGGTCATCCAGCTCCGCAATGCCGGCTACCATCCGCGCGCCATTGCGGAGCATACACCTGAGATTTCCGCTGCGCTGCGTGCAATGAATACCGGGTTCTGCGGAGTGAATTTCTGTGATATCGTTGATTCCCTCCTTAACAAGGATCCGTATATGGTCCTGGCTGATTTTGCATCTTACGAAAAGGCGCGCAGAAAGTCCTCGCGCCTTTACACCAACCAGACTTTGTGGCAGCGCATGTGCCTTATCAATGTGGCGCAGTCCGGACGGTTCGCCGCAGACCGCGCAATCCGGGAGTATGCGAACCGCATCTGGCACGCAGAGCCGTTTGATGACATGGCTTCCGGGAAAAAAGCGGCAAAAAAGGCCGCAAGGTCTGGCGGAAAATAAAATTCCGGAGGCTTTATCCTGATGTTTAATTCGCGCAATCCGGCCTGCCGTTACCCAGCGGGGGCGGTGGAAAACGGAACCTCAATCCATTTTAAAATTATGATGCCCCGTGACCTGCGCTGCTCTGCCGCGCGCCTTGTCATAACCAGTGATGCCACCGGTGCCCAAAAGACAATGGGCATGTTTTGGTGCGGCATGAACGGCGTCCAGCATGAGTTTTGGGAATGTGACTATACTCCCGAAGAACCGGGGCTTTATTTTTACCGTTTCTTTGTAGATACCTGGCACGGCACGCTTGCTGTTACACGCGGGGAGGGCAGCGAAGGAAGCCTGAGCAGTGATGGTGGCCAATGGCAGCTTACGGTTTGCAGCCGTGGCTTCTCTACCCCGGACTGGCTTGCGGGCGGCGTCATTTATCAGGTTTTCCCTGATCGGTTTTTCCGCTCCGGAGAGCCGAAGGCAAATGTCCCCTCAGACAGGAAGATTCATCCTATTTGGGGGGAACAGCCGGACTGGGAGCCGGATGCCCGCGGAAAGATTACGAATCGTGACTACTTTGGGGGTGACCTGCGCGGAATCGAAGCGAAGCTCCCGTACTTAAAATCACTCGGCGTTACCTGCCTTTATCTAAACCCGATTTTTGAGGCGCACTCCAACCACCGCTACAATACGGCGGATTACCGGAAAATTGATCCGCTCCTCGGCAGGGAAGAAGACTTCCGCAGCCTTTGCGGGAGCGCTGCAAAACTCGGTATCCGCGTGATGCTGGACGGCGTTTTCAACCATACCGGAAGCGACAGTGTCTATTTTAACCGCGAAGGGCGCTACCCTGGCTCAGGCGCGTATCAGTCAAAAGATTCCCCGTATTATCCGTGGTATCAGTTCCAAAACTGGCCCAATGATTATGCGTGCTGGTGGAACTTTCTGACGCTGCCGTGCGTTAATAAGGAAAATCCGGATTTTGACCGGTTTATCAATGGCCCGGACGGTGTAATCCGTCACTGGCTGAAACTTGGGGCTTCCGGCTGGCGCCTCGACGTTGCGGATGAGCTGCCGGACTCGTTCCTTGAGCACCTTCGGGCAGCTGCAAAAGCCGAAAAGCCGGATGCGGCTATTGTAGGTGAGGTGTGGGAAGATGCCTCCAACAAAATTGCCTATGGCAAGCGCCGGGAATACCTTCTTGGCAGTCAGTTGGACAGCGTAATGAACTACCCGTTCCGCACGGCGGTTCTTGGTTACCTTACCGGAAAGAATCCATCGGAAATGATGGAGGTTATTCTCAATGTACTGGAGAATTATCCTCCTCAGGTAATCCGTTGCCTGATGAACAATATCGGGACGCATGATACGGAGCGTGCCCTGACAGTATTGGCGGGGGAGCCGCTGCGTGGCCGTGGACGCCGCTGGCAGAGCATGACATACCTTACGGGCGAAGGCAGAGAACGGGGCATTGCACTGATGCGCCTTGCTTCACTAATGCAGTTTACACTTCCTGGCGTTCCCTGCATTTACTACGGGGATGAAGCTGGTGTGGAAGGCTACCGTGATCCGTTTAACCGCACCTGCTACCCGTGGGGAAAAGAAGACGCAGGCCTTGTAGACTGGTACCGGCGCCTTGGAGCCATGCGTGCCGGATGCAGCTGCCTGCGTGAAGGCGGGTTTCGCCCTGTGATGGCAAACGGCGACGGTTTTGCTTATATCCGCTTTGATGGGAATGATGGGCTTCTGTGTGCGCTGAACCGCGGCAATGAAGCGGTCACCGTGAAGCTGGACAGCGAATGGAGAAACACGGAACCGCTTTTTGGCCCGGCCCCGGGCGGGGAAGACAAACTGATTTTGCCGCCCCTGGGCTGTGCTGCGCTTTATCTGCCCGGGAAGGATGCAGAGAAGCGGAAAAGCAATGCAGGATGAATGGAAATAGAGCAAGTAAGCGGATTCTTTAGGAAAACAGCAAAAAGGCAGCCCGCATGGGGGAATTCCCCGTACGGGCTGCCTTTTAAAATTTAGGGCAGGTCAAAAATCAATCCGGCTGGTGAGGTAATCTTCCAGCTTGTCAATGGAAATGCGGTCCTGCTTCATGGTATCACGGTTGCGGACAGTTACACAGCCATCCTCTTCACTCTGGAAGTCATAAGTGACGCAGAACGGTGTGCCAATCTCGTCCTGACGGCGGTAACGTTTGCCGATTGAGCCGGTATCATCATAATCCACATTGAATTTCCCAGAGAGGCGCGTCTGGATTTCCTGTGCTTTGTCGTTGAGCTTTTTGCTCAGCGGGAGCACGGCGCACTTATAAGGGGCAAGAGCCGGATGCAAGTGCAGAACCACGCGGGTATCCTTCTTCGCTTCATTTACCACTTCTTCATCATAGGCATCAACAAGAAACGCGAGAGCGACACGGTCAGCACCAAGTGACGGCTCAATAACGTAGGGGATATAGTGTTCGCCGGTTCCCTGGTCGAAGTAGGAAAGGTCTTTTCCGCTGTGCTCCTGGTGGCGCTTCAGGTCATAGTCTGTACGGTCGGCAATGCCCCAAAGTTCTCCCCAGCCAAACGGGAAGAGGTACTCAATATCTGTTGTAGCTTTCGAGTAGAACGAAAGCTCTTCTTTCTCATGGTCGCGCAGGCGTATGTTCTTTTCTGTAAGGCCAAGACTCAAAAGGAAATTCTTGCAGAAATCTTTCCAATAGCCAAACCATTCAAGGTCTGTGCCGGGTTTGCAGAAGAATTCAAGCTCCATCTGCTCAAACTCGCGAATACGAAAAATGAAGTTTCCGGGGGTTATTTCATTGCGGAAGCTCTTGCCTATCTGGCCAATGCCAAACGGAAGCTTGCGGCGTGTTGTCCGCTGCACATTTGCAAAATTCACAAAAATGCCCTGCGCGGTTTCGGGACGCAGATAAAGCTGGCTTTTGGCATCCTCCGTCACGCCCTGAAAAGTTTTGTACATCAGGTTAAACTGACGGATTGGAGTAAAATTTTCACTGCCGCAGTTCGGGCATTTGATATGGTGCTCCTTAATGAACTCCATCATCTTTTCATTGCTCCAACCCTCGGCACTGATTCCGGCTGCGTCCTCAATAAGCTTGTCGGCGCGGTGGCGTGTTTTGCAGTCGCGGCAGTCCATCAGCGGATCGGAAAAGCTTCCCACATGGCCTGAGGCAACCCAGACTTCCGGGTTCATCAAGATAGCGGCGTCCAGCCCGACATTATAGGGGCATTCCTGCACGAATTTTTTCCACCATGCGCGCTTTACGTTATTTTTAAACTCGACCCCGAGCGGGCCGTAGTCCCAAGAATTGGAAAGGCCGCCGTAGATTTCAGAACCGGCGTAGACAAAGCCGCGGTTCTTGCACAGAGCGACGATCTGATCCATGGTTTTTTCGGTAGCTTGCATCTTTCTCTTTCCTCCATGCGGATATTCAGTCCGTTTTCTTTTTAAAGGTAATGAACTTGCTTACCAGCCAGTTCCCGATTACCTCGATGACAGTTGTAATGAATTTCCAGAGGAGATTGCTTTGACCGAGGTACCCGACGAAGACTGTCGTGAGAATTTCACCGATTACCAGGGTAAGAAGCCTCCCGCCCACAAAAGTGCCTGCTTCAAAGAGCAGAGCCTTCCACTGCCTTGTGCTGCTCATAAAGACATATTTCTTGTTTGTGACGAATGCGACAAAAACCGCGGCAGCCCAGGCAATAAAATAGGCAAGGGATACATTCATCTTTACAACGTCTGTCAGGATGAAGTAGATAACCCAGTTGATGACCGTAGTCAGAACGCCAAAGGCGATATAGAGAAGCAGTTCCTTGGAAGTCAGGTATTTAAGAAGTTTTTTTCTTTTTTCCTGGGGAG
This sequence comes from Ruminococcaceae bacterium UBA5391, assembly GCA_002410755.1. Taxonomy (GTDB): domain Bacteria; phylum Bacillota; class Clostridia; order Oscillospirales; family Acutalibacteraceae; genus Thermocaproicibacter. The sequence continues at coordinate 68,985 of DHOL01000012.1, forward strand.
TCATTTTACAGCACGTCCAATCTGGCAGGATGTTTTTAGTTTACCATTCCGACTGTTTTCTTGCAAGGTGATTTTATAATTTCATGCGCAGCGCTGGCTAGCGTGGAAATAGATTATAACGGCGTTATATCTGGTTTTTACTGCAACAATAAAGCATTTATTTTATTTATTGGCTATTTAATCTTTGGTTAGATTAAAAAATCAGGAGAGGCTCCACTTTTTTGGTGCCTCTCCTGAAAACTCAATTTTTAAAACGACTTTCTTCTTATGCTGTCTATATCCTTGGGGCTGTTTAATTGCCAGAGCTTCTCTTATCCATTTTGATGGTTCCTGTCTAGTCAATTTCCAACGGAGGCACCCATGCCTTTCAACTTAAGGCATGGGTGCCAAACCGCAGGATTTAAACTCCCCAACTAAACAGACTAAAACATCGGACTCACCTGTTAAACATCGATTGATTTCTTTCAGAACCGCTTGCGCGTGTTGGCTGTCTCTCATGAACCTGTTTGTGGTTGCCGTCCTTCATTTTCTCTGGAACGGCCCGCTTTGAAAAGCTGTAGCTTCTTTGGTTTGCGGGGACAGATCACGCCGGCCCTGTCATGAGGCTGGAATCCATTCCTGGAAATTTCAGAATCAACGCTTTGCTCTGCTTCCTTCTTTTGAGACATGCTGCTGTGAGCTGTTCTTTGAACTCATTCCTTTCTGCTGAGCAGGTTTACCGACCGCGGCCCAACAGACCCGGCCGGCAGGTAGATGCTTCTTCACTGCCCATTGGACTCACTCCCTTCCTAGAAAGTTCAGACCCTTACCGATGCGTTAAATCCGGTTCCATATCTTTTATCTGCCAGATAGTTCTGACTTCCGGTACCGGCCGCATCCCTTTTGATCGTCCCTTTCTTTTTCCAACTTTATTATAAATGATGTTCTCAGAAAAGTCAATAGATTTTCTATATATTTTATCGAGTTTTCATGTATTTTTTTAAGAGCTAAACTTCTTGTTGACTTTGTATCCGCAGCAGGATACAATAAAGTCAGCCCTCCAGCCTCAAATGAACTGCAAGGAGATAACGCCCAATGCAAGATGATTTTGGTGCGGATTTGCTTACCCTGGTGGATGATGACGGCAAGGAACGTGAATTTGAAGTCCTTGATGTGATTGACGGCGATGATGGGTGCTTTTATGCACTGCAGCCCGCCTATGATACCCCACAGGAAAAAGTCGATGCACAGGGTACGTATTATATTTTTGAAGCGATTGAGGAGAATGGTGAGCAGGAGCTTGCCGAGGTAGAGAACCAAGAATTGCTTGACAAGCTTGCAAAAGAGTTTGAAAAGCGCTTTGAGGAAATCTACGGGGACGATGAAGATGACAATGTCCCGGAGAATGGGGACAGCAGCAAAGATACTGAAAAAAAAGAATAAATTTACATCCTGCCTGGTGCGCGGACCGGTGCATAAATAACCCTACAATTTTTAATCGGGAGCTTAGCTCCGGCGGCGGACTTCAGACCTCCCGGCCTTCGGGCTGGACGAAGGGAGTGCGAAACCGTTGGGCGGGCACCCACCTGCTTTTCGTAGCAGGTTATTCAGCACTTTACGGCCAGGCAGGGATTATTTTATAACGATGTCCCCCGGATTTTTGAATCCGGGGGACTTTTGCACGGAAAGGGCAGCGCCGTTTCTTAAAAGAACTGAAAAAACAAACTTGGGGAAAAAAGCGGAATATGATATAATGAAAAGCAGGTGATGCGCAATGAAAAAGGGCATAGTTATCTTATCCCGTTCAGTCATCCTGGCAGTTGGTATTGCCGGGCTTATCTGGTTCCTGATTCCGGTGAAGTGGAATGTATGGAACATTGGAAATGAACTCGGCACAGTAGTCTGTGTCATGCTGGTGGCAGGTGCCCTTTTCTACAACCGGATTCTGTGCGCTGTGCGGAAATCCAAAGCGTTCCGTATCTGCTGGACGATTGTTTTGGTGCTGCTTTGTACGGGTGTAGCGTGGGGGATTGCCATGACGGGCTGTATGCTGTCCGTGTGCGCTTCTGTTCCACCGGAAAACACGACTGCCGTTGTGCTTGGCAGCATGGTCCATGGCAGTGCGCCGAGCGCAGATCTTCAGGTGCGTATTGACAGGGCGGAAGTCTACCTGAAAGAGAATCCGTCTGCTATGTGCATTGCAAGCGGCGGGCAGGGAGAAGATGAAAACGTCAGCGAAGCCTCGGCAATCAAAACTGCACTTGTTTCGGCCGGAATTGAACCCGAGCGCATCCTTACGGAAGATGCATCACGTTCAACACAGGAAAACCTTCAAAACTCCCTGCAACTTGCCCGGAAATCCGGACTTGCGGAAAGCTTTGCAGTCGTTACGGATGATTATCACGAATTCCGGGCATGTTCCATTGCACGCTCGCTTGGCATAACGGCTTATGCCGTCCCTGCGGGAACGCCATGGTATATATTTTCTGCCTGTTGGGCGCGTGAAGTGCTGGCCCTTGCAAAATATTTTGTAATCCCGGGATAGCTGGAAGCACTTTTCATGGACTGCAATAGAAAAAAGGATGGGAATATGATGACAAGAATTTATTTTGTGAGGCACTGTGAGGCTGAAGGAAATACAAAGGGCATCCTTCAGGGGCGCTCGGATTTCGGGATCAGCGGCAATGCCTTAAAACAGCTTGAACTAATAAGCCTGCGCCTCAGGAATGTGCCGTTTGCGGCAATTTATTCCAGCCCCCTTCAGCGCGCTTACAAAACAGCGCTTTCCATCGACCGCTACCACCATCTCGGCGTTAAGAAAGAAAAAGGGCTGGTTGAAATTGATATGGGGCGCTGGGAAAACTGCCCATGGGAAAGTGTCAAGCGCAGCGATCCGGAACTTGTCCGGATTTGGGATGAGACTCCTGGCAGTTTTGAAGCACCAGGTGGGGAATCCATCTTCCATGTTGCTGAGCGTATGAAGCGTACCGTCTCCGCTATTGTAAAATCCAATCCGGACGAAACGGTCTGTGCTGTTTCGCACGGCTGTGCAATCCGGTCTTATCTCTGCACGGCTCTCGGCCTGCCGCTTCAACGGCTGAATGAAGTGCCATGGGGAGACAATACGGCAGTAAGCGTTGTCGAGTACGAAAACGAAAAGCCGCATGTTATCCTGGTAAATGATGCTTCACACTTGCCGGCGGACCTTTCCGTTTACCGGGCATCCCGCGGCGCAGGGAACGGCATCATGGGGAGCACAGCATCATGAAGATTTTGTCAGTTGACCTTGGAAAAGCACGCACTGGCCTTGCCGTCTGCGACGAAAATGAAGTATTGGCCTCGCCTGTCGGTGTAATATCCGAATGGAACCGGGAGAAACTGCTGAAAAAAGTAGCGGAAGAAGCAGAAAAACAGTCGGCAAGGGAGATCGTCGTCGGACTTCCGCGGAATATGGACGGCAGTGAAGGTGAAAGCGCACTCGCAGCGCGGAGCTTTGCGGAAAAACTGCAAGGCCTTGTTGCCGTCCCTGTCGTTTTGCAGGATGAGCGCGGGACGACTGTCACGGCCCACCGCTATCTAAATGACACGGATACGCGTGGCAGGAAGCGCAAGTCAGTCATTGATGCAGTCGCGGCGACCATCATCCTACAGGACCGGCTTGCCTACCGGAAAAACCATTTGGGGGCATCTCAGGCTTGCCCCCCTACCGGAAAGACGGACTGATTTGCGGAAAAAGGAGCGCAGAAAGGATTCTCCTGATGCAGGAAAACCTGCATCAGGAGAATCCTTTTACCCGTAAAGGTGCTTGACTGCGGCTTTTGCTTCCGCAATCACTTTTTCGCGGTCTATCGTGAGGAATTCACCGTTCTCGTAGAGGACTTTTCCGTCAACCATTGTCATGCAGACGTCGCTTCCCTGCGCGGAATATACCAACAGGGCAAGCGGATCAAAGTCCGGAATCAGGTGTGGCCGCCTCAAGTCAAACGCAATAATATCGGCTTTTTTGCCGGCTTCCAGGGAACCGGTATCGCTGCGGCCCTGAAGTTTCGCACCGTTTACTGTTGCCATTTTCAGCACTTCGGCGGGCTTCATTACAAGCGGGTTGAGCGTATAGCCGTTGTGGATGATGGAAGCAAGATGAATTTCCTCCATCATGTTAAGGTTATTGTTGCTTGCCGCACCGTCCGTGCCAAGCGTAATATTGAGCCCCGCCTTCTGCATTTTCGGGACAGGTGCGAAGCCGCTGCCAAGCTTAAGATTGCTTGTTGGGCAGTGGATAACGGAAACGCTTTTTTCCCGCAGGATTTCCATATCGCTGTCCGTCAGCCAGACACAATGGGCTGCCGCGGTGGGAGAGTCAAAAACACCGAGGTCGCGGAACCAGGCCGCAGGTGTTTTGCCGTGCCTTTTGATACATTCCTCCTGTTCCTGCTTTGTTTCGGAAAGATGGAGGTGCATCCGGCCGCCAAGCGCGTTGCAGTCCGCCGCGTAGCCGCGCACAACGCTCTCGGTGCAGGTGTATTCTGCATGGATGGAAAAATCAATTCGGATTCTCCCATTGGCAGCACCGTGGTAGGCATGAAACAGCTCAATTGATTCCTTTGCACGCTGGTTGTCCTCGTAGCGTTCCTTTTCATCGAAACATTGCACGGGGCGGCAGAGGTTTGCACGGATGCCGGCGGCCATAGCGTTTTCCGCGGCGGTCTGTGGCTCAAAGTACATGTCGGAGTAACTTGTCGTGCCGCACGCAATCATTTCAAGAAGTGCAAGGTTATTCCCTGCACGGATTTCCGCTGCGGTAAGCCTGTCCTCAATGGGGAAAACCTTATCAAACAGCCATTCGTGCAGCGGAAGGTCACTCCCCACGCCGCGCAGCAGTGTCATTGGCGTGTGGGTGTGGCAGTTGATGAGGCCGGGGGCGAGCAGGCAGCCGCTCATATCCTTTTCCTCATCATAGACGGCCTCCGGCCTCTTTTCACCGATATAGTCGATTTTATTTCCGTCAATGCCAAGGAAACCATCCTTGATGCAGCGGAAATTCCCGCATTCCGTTGCCAGGATTGTTCCGTTTTTCAGAAGCAGTTTCATGCTTTTCCTCCTTAAAATATGGCTCGGACTGCGGAATGCGCAGCAAACTGTTCCAGATTTCCCGCCCTGCCCGAAACAAATATTGAATAACATTTTAGCATGGAGGAAAAACCGTGTCAACGAAGCGGCAGCGCACGACTGGACAAACCTGCACGGATATGCTACATTTAATTTGCTTTCCCGCAGGCGGGAAACGGCGAAAGGAGCCAGACATGACAGTAGCTGAAATGAAAGAGCAGGTTTGCAGATATGCGAAACTCTGCTATGAGCAAAAGCTTTTTGCCGGGACAAGCGGCAACCTGAGCGTTTTTAACGGTGAAGTCATGGCCATCACGCCGACCTCTGTCCCCTATGAGACCATTGTGCCGGAAGACATGGTGGTAATGAAGACGGACGGAACCGTGCTGGAAGGACACTACCGGCCTTCCAGCGAATGGCGTATGCACGCAGAGATTTACCGGGCGATGCCTGATGTTCGTGCCGAAGTCCATACCCATTCCCCCTATGCCTCCGCGTTTGCGGTCAATCATCTTGCCATTCCGGATATCCTCATCCAGATGAAGCCAATCCTTGGCGGGGATATCCCGCTGGCGCAGTTTGCACCGCAGGGGACGCGGGAAGTCGGACTGGAAGCTGTGAAAGTACTGAAGGGCCGTTTTGCCTGCCTCCTTGCGAACCATGGAGTGCTTGCGGTGGGGGAGACGCTTGAAGAGGCGCATCTCCGTGCCGTTTATGTGGAAGACGCTGCGCGCATCTGCTCAATTGCCATGCAGCAGGGGAAAGTCTATGGGCTTAGGTGAGCGGTATTTTCCCGTAGGAGGAGGACATGCACGATGGATCCTGTTAAATGGTATGGCGGGCTGATTGAAAGCCTTGTGCCGAAGAACCCGGAAAAGGCGGGAAAGCTGATCCGGACAGGGCTGCGGCTGGAGGAATTCCGTTGCGCTCATCTGCCGGAGAAGCAAATGCCGCAGGCGTACCGCTATCTTAATTATATGGCGGTCAAGGTCGTAGCAGATGCACTCAGCCATCCGGAAACCTGTGCATGGACCAATATCTTTGCTCCTACGGAACTCCTTCAGTCTTTTGGCCTTTGCTGCATTTCCATGGAATGCCTTTCCTCTTATCTTTCCGGCTTCCGCATGGAGGACTATTTTATTGACCGTGCAGAGGCGGATGGTCTCCCGACGACGCTTTGCTCCTACCACAAAGGCTTTATCGGGGCGGCCGGTTCGGGCGTCCTGCCAAAACCGGTTTTCGGTGTCACAACTTCGGCAACCTGTGACGGGAACATCAGCACATTCCGCTGGCTTCGGGAACGATGCGGTGTGAAAGATTTTGTCATTGACGTGCCGTATGCCTGGTCGCCCGAAGCGGAGGAATACGTCGTTGGGCAGCTTCGGGAACTGATTTCCGTGCTGGCGGATGCAACGGGGAAAAAATACGACGAAGATGCGCTCCGTGAAATCCTGCGCCGTGAAAACCGTTCAAAAACATACTTTCAGGCAGCGCTGGAAAAGCGCCTTTCGCATACTTACCCGAACACATTGACGCTTGTGCTCTTCCTGCTGCTTGCGACGCACCTTTATATCGGCTCCGAATGGGTGGAGAAGTTTTTTCGCATCATGAGCGAGGAAGTGGAAAGATATCCGGACCTGCATGAAAAAAGAATTTTCTGGATTCACATTACACCATATCTTCTGACACCGCTCCAGAAATATCTGAACTATAACAGCCGATACGCAATTTTCTGTGATGACTTCAACCTCGATTATATGGAAATGCTCGATGAAAGCCGCCCGCTGCACGCGCTCGCGCGGAAAATGATTCTCAATATTTACAATGGAGACTTTCAGCGCAAGGCAGATGCCTGTGCCGACAATATTCAAAAATACCGCTGCGATGCCGCGGTTGAATTCTGCCATTGGGGTTGCAAGCAGTCCGCAGGCGGCGCGGTGCTGCTGAAAGAAAAGCTGCGCAAAGCCGGAACGCCGATGCTGATCCTCGACGGTGACGCACTTGATCGGCGCAATAACCATGACGGGCAGGTCAAAACGCGGTTTGAGGCATTCCTTGAAATGCTGGAGAAGGGAGGAGATGCCGCACGGTAATCGGTTATGTCTGTAAATACACCCCCATTGAGGCGCTTGAGTCAATGGGGGCGGAGATGGTTCGTCTGGAGCCGGAGACTGCGAACTTTGATTGTGCGGATGCACGGATGCACCCGAATGTGTGCTCTTATGCGAAGGCCGTGCTCGAAGAATTTTCCCGGGGCAACTGCGACGGTCTCATTCTCACGACCTGCTGTGACTCCATCCGCCGCCTGTATGATGTTCTGCACGCTGGATATCCGAAAAAATTTATCCGTATCCTGGACGTGCCGCGTCTGGAAAATGAGGAAGCTGTCCATCTGTATGCTGCACGCATCAAGGCTCTTGCGGAAGACTATGCTGTGTTTTCCGGACGGAAATTTGAGGAGGAAGAGCTGCGCCGGCTGCTGCTTTGCCGGGCGGGAGCTGTGCAGGATCATGTCAAGACGTCAGTGCCGCCGGGTGCGCCGCGCATTGCGCTCCTTGGTGCCCGGTACGGAAAAAGCCTTCGGGAACTTCTGGAGAAAGCCGGCGCGAACCTTGTGCTGGACATGACCTGTGAAGGGACACCGCGTGCTTTTTCTGCGTCTGCTGAGGGTGCCCCGGTGCTGGATTGCTATGCGCGGCAGCTTCTCGGGCAGCTTCCGTGTCTGCGGATGGCTGATGTTTCCGAACGGAAAAAACAACTCTGCCGCTTTACGGACGAGATTGACGGGATTATTTACCATACCGTCAAATTCTGCGACGTTTATTCCTATGAATATTCGATTCTGCGCCGAAAAACGGAAATCCCTCTCCTCAAGCTGGAGACGGATACCACGCCCCAATGCGCCGGCCAGCTTCAGACGCGGATTGAGGCTTTTCTTGAAACACTGCATGCTGTAGACGGCAAACAGGTAATCAAGAAAAATGCGGGGAAAAAGGAGAATCGCCACTTGTATGTGCTTGGCATTGACAGCGGCTCTACTTCGACAAATGCCGCGATTCTAAACGGAAAAAAAGAAATTATCACTTCCGGGACAATCCGCACAGGCGCAAAAACAACCGAATCCGCCGGACGGATTCTGGATGAAGTACTCGGTAAGGCGGGCCTTTCCCGCAGCGACCTCTCCCTTATTGTTTCCACAGGCTATGGGCGTGTTTCCATCCCGTTTGCAGATCGGAGCGTGACGGAAATTTCGTGCCATGGGAAGGGAGCACGCTATTTTAATCCGAACATCCGGACGATCCTTGATATCGGTGGCCAGGACTCAAAGGCAATCCGGCTGAACGAGCAGGGCGAAGTTGCGGATTTTGCAATGAATGACAAGTGTGCCGCCGGAACTGGCCGTTTTCTGGAGGCTATGGCCCGCACGCTGGAGCTGGATATTTCGGAGCTTGGCCCGGTTTCGCTCCGGGCAAAGGAAGACGTAGCCATCAGCTCAATGTGCACCGTGTTTGCGGAATCTGAAGTTATTTCACTCATTGCGCAGAATAAGGAAAAAGCAGATATTGCACGGGGTGTCCACCGGGCCATTGCTGGGAAAGTATGCTCTCTCCTCTCGCGGGTTAACCCGGAGCCGGAATATATGATGACGGGCGGTGTTGCCAAAAATCCGGGCGTCGTGAAAGCCGTTGAAGAGAAGCTTGGCGCAAAGATGTATCTCTGCCCGGATCCGGAAATCGTTGGGGCTGTGGGTGCGGCGCTTTTTGGCCTTGAAAGTTTTGGCGTTGCCTGAGCTACAGACAGAATCAAGGGCGGAGCTGTTCTTTCCCGGAACAGCTCCGCCCATTGTATAAGCAGGATTATTTGGCGGCTTTTTTCCCCTTTTTCTTTTTTCCCTTCTCTTTCTCTTTTCCTTTATCTTCTCCGTTTTCCGGTGCCGGAAGCTGCACTTCTTCCGATGCCTCCGGAATCGCGTATTCTGTGCGGAAACGCTCTACTTCAGCGCGGAATTCAGGGTTTTCCGGACTCTTTAACATATCGAGATATTCGTGAGCTCCGCCTGCTTCCGCATATTCCTGTAGCACTGCAACTGCAATGTTGGAGCAGTGGTCTGCAACACGTTCATAATCGGTGGCAGCATCGGAGAGGATAAAGCCCATCTTTACATTCCCCTTGCCTCTCCGAATCCGGCGGATTCGGCGCTTAACTTCCATGTCAATCCCGTCAATGACTTCTTCCAGCGGCTCAACGGTTTTTGCCAGTGCTTCATCGTCATCGCAGAAAGATTTGACAGCAATGTGAGTAATATTCAAAACGGCACGGCCGAAAACTGTCAGAACTTCCTGTGGCTTTTTAGGTATGTCATGCCCGCTCTCTGCTTTTTCTCCTGCGGACTGCGCAATATTCAGCGAGTGATCGGAAATGCGCTCAAAGTTGCCAACGCTGTGCAGGATAGCAGAAAGGGTACGGTTTTCCTCCTGAGAAATAATTTTTGGGCCCAACTCGGAAAGGTAGCTTTCCAGCTGGTCGTCGTATTTGTCAACAAGCTGTTCCAGCTGCTCTACGTGGCTGAAACCTGCCGGTGTGTAGTCGCTCAGCAGTCCCATTGCCGTTTTCAGGGCTTCTTCTGCATAATTGCCCATCTTGCAGGCCTCAGCGCGGCAGGCTTCCAGGGCAATCGCCGGGGAAGAATAGAAGCGCGTGTTAAGTTTCGGCAGCAGCTTGCCGCGGTCTGCTTCTTCCTGCTCTTTCGCTGTAATAGGGAGAGCCTTGAGGGCAAGCTTAATCAGCAGATCGGAGAACGGCAGCATAATTATGACCGAAGTTACGTTGAAGATCGTGTGGATAATTGCTATGAGCAGCGGATTCGCCGTATCATTCAGGAATGGGAAATGCACGAAGGCATTGATTGTATAAAATAGGATCATAAAGGTTGAGGTCTTGAGAATACAAAAATCTACGTGCATCAATGCGGCGCGTTTTGCGTTTCTGCTTGTGCCAATGGAAGCGAGCACTGCGGTAATGGCTGTGCCCAGGTTTTCACCCATCAGAACCGGAAGCGCTGTGCTGATTTTTACAGTTCCGCTCAGGGAAAGCGCCTGCAAGATGCCAATGGTGGCACCGGAACTCTGGATAATAAGGGTTGGGACAAGCCCGGCAAACATTCCGAAAAACGGATTCGAGAACATGGTGAGCACTTTGGCAAATTCCTGATTGTTTTCAAGCGGCTGTGTGGCGCTGGACATGGTGTCCATCCCGAACATCAGGACTGCAAAGCCGACAAGGAAATTTCCCACCCCACGCTTTTTCTCGCTCTTGGAAAACATCAGCAGAAAAATGCCGATGATGGCGACAACCGGCGAAAAACTGGATGGCTTAAACATGCTGATAAAGACGTTTGTACTGTTGATGCCGGAAAGGCTTAACAGCCATGCGGTGACTGTCGTGCCGATGTTGGCACCGAGGATAACACCGACGGCCTGTGTCAGTTTCATAAGTCCTGAATTGACAAGACCTACAACCATTACCGTGGTTGCAGAAGAGGACTGGATAAGTGCCGTGACACCGAGGCCGAGGAGAACAGCTTTCCATTTGTTTGAAGTAAGCGTTTGCAGGATATGCTCCAACTTGCCTCCGGAAATCGTCTTCAGGCCGTTACTCATAACCTGCATTCCAAAGAGGAACAGGGCAAGCCCGCCTACCAGCGTCAATACGCCAAAAAAATTCATATTATCCTCCGTTGCTTTTCTTTTCTTCTCTTTTTTACTCTTTCTTTACTCTCTCTTTTTTATTCTTTCATTACACTCCCTATACATTTTCACACAGGCTTATTATACAAGGGTTCGACAGGTTCCGCAACAGGTGGATGCTTCCTTTTCAAGCTGCTGTGGATTGTATTTTTCCCATTTCAGCGGTATAATTTTTTGAAAACAGAATCGGATGGCCTGCGCTGCTTTCCGGGACAAGGAGGCTTCCCTGTGGGGTTCCTGGTAGAGCTTGGAGATATTACAACTTATAAGACAGACGCAATCGTCAACGCCGCAAACACAACGCTTCTCGGCGGCGGAGGGGTGGACGGTGCAATCCACCGTGCCGCAGGGCCGGCACTGCTGGCGGAATGCCGTACCCTGCACGGCTGCCGGACCGGTGAAGCGAAGATTACAGGAGGGTACCACCTGCCGGCAGCCCACGTTATTCATACACCTGGCCCTGTCTGGCACGGAGGGGATTCCGGCGAGGATGAACTGCTCGCTTCATGCTACCGCAACTGCCTGCGCCTTGCGGAAGAAAATGGATGCCGTAGCGTCGCGTTCCCATCCATCAGCACAGGTGTGTACCGCTTCCCGCTTGAGCGTGCCGCAGGGATTGCCGTAAGGGAAATTCTCCGGTTCCTAAAAACGGCCCCAACCGTGAAGGATGTTGTTATGGTCTGTTATGATGCCCGCACCAAGGCGGCTTACGACGCGGCGAAAATGCGGTTTAGGGACGCCTGATTTTCAATCCGTCCTGGCTTTCCTGTAAAAAGAAAGGTGTCAGGTTGATTATTCAGGGAAAAAGTTTTAGAATATATCAGTTATAGCTTTCTACAGAAAAGCGGGAGGCAGTTCCGCAAAAGGAAAATACGGCGGGAGGAACGATTGATGTCAGACACGCGCAGCGAAATCGAAAGAAGAAGGACGTTCGCAATTATTTCGCATCCGGATGCAGGCAAGACAACGCTGACCGAAAAACTGCTGCTCTATGGCGGTGCGATTGCGCTCGCGGGTTCAGTTAAAGGGAAAAAGGCGCAGCGCCACGCCGTTTCCGATTGGATGGATATTGAAAAGAAGAGAGGAATTTCCGTCACTTCGTCGGTGATGCAGTTTAACTACGGCGGCTACTGCATCAATATCCTGGACACGCCAGGCCATGAAGATTTTTCGGAGGATACCTACCGCACGCTGATGGCGGCAGATTCCGCCGTAATGGTCCTGGATGCCGCAAAAGGTGTCGAACGCCAGACACGCAAGCTCTTTAAGGTCTGCACCCTGCGCCATATCCCAATCTTTACTTTTATCAACAAGATGGACCGCGATGCGCGCGACCCGTTCGACCTGATGGA
>DHOL01000012.1:81293-81786 GCA_002410755.1 Ruminococcaceae bacterium UBA5391
GCGCGACCCGTTCGACCTGATGGAGGAAATTGAAAACTTGCTTGGCATCCATACCTGCCCGATAAACTGGCCGATTGGCTCCGGCAAAGAATTTAAGGGCGTTTATGACCGGCAGACAAAGAAAGTACTTGTTTTCCATGCAAACAGCGATGCGGTTTTTGAGTCGAAGCAGGTCCGGTCAACTGCCGTTTCTCTTGATAGTCCGGAGACAAGGGAGCTGATTGGCAGCGAATTCGCGGAGCACCTTGCGGGAGATGTCGCGCTGCTTGACGGTGCAGGAGACCAGCTAGACATGGATGCTGTCCGGGCAGGGAAGCTTTCGCCGGTGTTCTTTGGTTCGGCGCTGACAAACTTTGGTGTAGAGCCATTCTTAAAAGAATTTCTGCGTATGACAACGCCTCCTCTGCCGCGTGAATCCGACCGGGGCCTTATCAGCCCGTTCAGTTCGGATTTCTCGGCGTTTGTATTCAAAATCCAGGCAAATATGAACAAG
>DHOL01000012.1:81966-82114 GCA_002410755.1 Ruminococcaceae bacterium UBA5391
AATCCAGGCAAATATGAACAAGGCACACCGGGACCGCATTGCGTTTATCCGCATTTGCTCCGGTAAATTTGAAAAGGGCATGGAAGTCTACCATATACAAGGCGGTCGTAAGGTAAAGCTGGCTCAGCCGCAGCACCTGATGGCGCAG
>DHOL01000012.1:82279-82642 GCA_002410755.1 Ruminococcaceae bacterium UBA5391
CAGCCGCAGCACCTGATGGCGCAGAACCGTGAGATTGTGGAAGAGGCCTATGCGGGCGATATTATCGGCCTTTTTGATCCCGGTATCTTCTCAATTGGCGATACGCTCTGCTCCGCCGATAAACCGTTTCGCTTTGCAGGTATCCCGACCTTTGCACCGGAACATTTTGCCCGTGTGGAGCAGGTGGATACCATGAAACGTAAGCAGTTTGTAAAAGGCATGACACAGATTGCNNCAGTTTGAAGTGCTGGAGTACCGCCTGAAAAATGAATATAATGTGGAAATCCGTATGACGACATTGCCGAACGATGAAATCCGCTGGGTTACGAATACCGGAAACCTCAATGTAAAAAATCTGGACTT
>DHOL01000012.1:82895-83097 GCA_002410755.1 Ruminococcaceae bacterium UBA5391
ACTTCTGATACGAGGCTTGTGCAGGACTTCAAAAATAATTATCTTCTCCTTTTTTGCAGCGAATGGAGCATTCGTTGGGCCCTTGAGCATAATAAGGGCCTTGCACTTACGGAATTTGGCGGTTAACCTTCTTTCCCTCTGCATAAAAAAAGAAAACAAAAAGAAACGGCGTGCGGCCTTTTTCCGTAAATGGTAAGACAGC
>DHOL01000085.1:0-659 GCA_002410755.1 Ruminococcaceae bacterium UBA5391
TGTCATGCTTTGAAGATTCAAGGTCCCATTTTTCAAGTTAAATAAAAGCGGCTGCCGGTCAAAATCTGCGGCACGTCCGCCGAGTTCATCCTGCGCATCCTGAATCAGCGCCTTTCGATATCGTAAGAAGCGGTATTTGCCATAATGCTTCCGGTATGCGGTCCAGGTATCTTTTTTCTTCTCAGCCTGATCCAGCGGAACCGGCTCTTCCGATTTGCCAGACTTTGGAGGCGGCGGGATTACATCCCGCACATAATCCGCCATTTTCTTTGCAAGCTGCCGGACCATTAAATCGCCTTTATCCTGCCGCCAGGCACCATTAGCATAAACCCAGTAGCTTTTATATTCCGGAAGATAGAGCACCTGCCCGCGGAACGTATCTGCAAACAGTCGGGCCGCACCCATGTCATCCAGTGTATACCGCTGCAATGCTTTGGCTGATTCAATCGGGTTAATGAAATGTGTTGGCGTACCAATAGCGACTGAGAAATCCTCCTGCGCTGATTTTCTCCTATAATTTTGATTGTCTTCCGCCGCTGTCCGGGCGCACTCATCCGCAGCTTTCTTTGCGGTCCGCAGAAGGTAATCTTTCCGCTCCGCTTTCTTCTGATGTTTTTCGTCCTTTTGGGCGGCATGGGGCGACCTTAAAAAGGCCGCCA
>DHOL01000085.1:955-4055 GCA_002410755.1 Ruminococcaceae bacterium UBA5391
ATTTCAAGCAGGCTGTCATCCGACGGTGCGGCAGGCGGAGGCGAAACCACTGTTTTGTCCGGGAATACCTCAGCATAGAGCTCAGCGATTTCCTTTTCCCGGTGCGCCAGAGGCCGTACAGGGCCGAATACGTTCCCAGTGACCGTCAGATAATGGCGTGCTTTGTACATTTCAAGACCAATCTTCCGGTTATTTCGCCCGTCTGTCGGGATATCACCGTAAGCCCAGATATGTAGCCCCGTGCCGCTCGGGGAAATCTCTGTATAGCTGTTGAGGTATTCAACCATTTTCAGCGCTTCCGGATCAACCTCACTGGTTTCCAGACTGATGCAGTGGTCCCGGTCAATTCCCACAATACCATTATTGCTGAGCTCAAGTCCGATTCCATCGTACCCGCCGGCCTCACATGCCGCCAGAGCAGTCCGGAAGTCCGTCCAGGTGTTGGGATTATTGGCCTGCGCACTGCCGTCTGTCTGTGGGTTGACAGGCTGTTTCCCCCGGCGGACAACCCACTGATTCAGATGCCGAAGTTCTATTGGAAAGTTTTCAAATTCTGAAGGATTCATTGCCGGAATCACCTTCCTTTACTTCAGAGCGAATTCAATCAATGCGAGATCATATCCAACAGGAGCTTTCATGCGAGTGCCTCTTTCCTGCCGCTATATGCTTCCTGCTGACCAGCTTCTTTACCGGCAGCGTAGATATTTGAAATTACATTTAGCAGCAAGGTAGCCCGATCAGCCTGCGGATATTTGTCCATGAGTTTTACCATTTTTGCGGCTTCATCCTTTAGTTCACGCTCAGTTTCAGTCATGATTNNTTCATTGCCGGAATCACCTGCTGCTTTCAAAATCTGTTCTGCCAAGGGAATCGATGGCTGCGTGAATCACGCAGCCATCTTTTTTGCAAGGTTCAAGCAATCTTTTAGAGTTCATACCACCGCTTCCTTCGTCACTCTGTCTTGCCTGGCTTCCTGCCGGCCCGATTCTTTTCCTGCCATAAAGACGTTTGAAATAGTGTTTAGCAGCAGGGCAGTCCGTTCCGGTTTTGAGTATTGGCCCATAAGATTCACCATTTCTGCGACTTTATCCTTTAACTCACGCTCAGTTTCAGTCATGATTTTTCTCCTCGTCAATCGGGATGGTATTTCCCTTTTCATCCATCAGTATCGGGCTGCCGTCCGCATCCGCTGTTTTATGGTAAACAGGAATCCCGTTTTCCCGGGCAAACTCTTCACCCATGCTCGGCTTCCCTTGCCGCTTTCGGTCATTATCCACAGCCTCCATTACAAGCAGGTAGAACTGATTTAACTCCGGGCTCATATAATCCCATAGAAATTTCAGCGCACCTTCTGTCCCCAGCGGCTTATCTTCAAGAGCATTCAAAAACTTAGTTGACGTAAAATAGTCCTTGAAGTTTCCTCCGCCGTCATACCTTTTTTCCGCCGGAAACATCTGTGCCATTTCCCGCGGGGTGAGCTTACCCATATCTTCAACCGCACCGGCAATCAGAGCCATACTGTTTTCATCCGGCTTTTTTACAATTCGCGGCAAGATACGGATTTCCATAGATACGCGCCGCTTTTCATCATCACGGCTTTTTACTGGCTTCGCTATTTCATGCGCAAAGGCCCCAATCAGTATCAGCTTCAGGACAGCGTCCCCGCCCTTCTGTGAGTGTGCAACGGCTTCCATGGCTTTCTTTCGGAAGTCCATAAGGGGAAATACCGCTGCATCGCCCTGCATGTCCAAAAGTGCCTTATACGCCACATAATAGGAAATGGAAGCCGGAGCGGGCTTTGAATGGCACTCCATAACCGGGAATTTTTTTCCGGTTCCATTACAGGCTGTAAAGTAAAGGCTACCGTCTTCATCCATCGCAAGATAAAAAGGCTCATATCCTTTTGTTTTGACTGCTGCCAGGATAATCGAAGTCATAAAATATTTTCCTCCTCATTTTTTCTATCTGCTCTGCATTGCTTAATAATGTTTCGGGCCTCCGCTGTGTTCCGTTCCAGTTCAGCCTGGATTTCCGCTTCGTCTGGTTCCCGGCCCGACTGTTTACGCAGAGACCGTGCCGCAAAGTCATGGCACATCCGGTTCCATCCCTCCACAGTATTAATGTCCGGCTTGCCGTCGGCTCGCGGCGCAAAGTCATAAAGAGGCAGTGGCTGCCCAGCATTCACATGAGGGTTGCTGTACTCACCAATAAAGGTAAGACCGTTAATTATCGGAGCATTCATGCTGGGACACCGGCTTTCCGCAAGCGGGCTGGTGCAGCCATGGAATCCCGGCGGCCTTCCTCATAAGCACGATTCATGATGGAATCAGTTAATTCCAATAAGCGTTTCATTTTAGAATCTGGATTTGATCCATAATAAGTGATCCACTTTTTAACCCAGTCGGTATAATATGTTTTTCTGCGACAGCCACACTCGTAGACTTCATTTAAAAGAGGAATAAGGCATTCCCAAAGTTCCTTAAGTTCTGGTTCCATTTGGGTGTGAAATTCCGTTTCTAAAGCAAGGATAACTTTTTCGGGATTCNNAACGTTCCATTTCCATCTGAATCTCCGTTTCGTCAGGCTCCCGGCCTAAACGTCTGCGTAAGGCGCGCGCCGCGAAGTCATGGCGCAAAAGGTTCCAGCCCTCCACAGTATTGATATCCGGCCTACCATCGGCCCGCTGCATTGGCTCATAGAGAGGCAGTTCAGTCCCATTCATTACCTTTGGAGTGGAACAATAGCCCACAAAGGTCATGCCGGGAATATTCAGTACAGGCATTTTCATACCGCAGCACCGCTTTTCTTCAAGCGAACGGACATGGCTGCCACATAATTTCGACGCCCTTCTTCATAGGTGCGATTCATGGCGGAATCAGTCAGTCCGAGCAACCGCTTCGTTTTAGGATCCGGCTCAGAGCCAAAATAAGCTTCCCATTTTTTAACCCAGCAGGAGGAATACATTTCTCCACGGTGTCCGGACTCATAGGCATCATTTAGAAGAGGGACAAGGCACTTCAAAAGCTCCTTTAATTCCGGCTCCATTTTTACGTGAGATTCAGTTTCTAAAGCAAGAATAACTTTTTCGGGATTCAAAGGA
>DHOL01000081.1 GCA_002410755.1 Ruminococcaceae bacterium UBA5391
ATCCGGATGCGCTTTTGATATGGCGGGCGCAACGGTGAATCTGAGGCTTGTGGCCGCCAATACGCTTTCCAGCAACGACGGATACGCCGGACTGCAGGCGTCAACGGGCTCCTCGCTTACGGTGAACGGCTCCGGCAGCCTGACGGTGACCGGCGGCAACGACGGCGCGGGCGGCGCCGTAATTGCAGACGGTGCAAACACTGCCGTAACGGTTACGGGGGGCACTGGGTTCGACATTGGCTCGGGCAGTGGCAATTCGACGGGCGGCACCCTAACTATGAAAAACAATGCCGCGGTTAACCTGAACCGGAACGGTACGAACGCGAATACCAGCTTCATCACCGGTACTGTAGGTGGAGACGGCGCTGGCCTCTCGGCTGGCACGTATTTGGATTCGCATAAACTGCTCTCATTAAGCAGCTTCACCGCTTCGCCCGAATCGGGCGTAATTGCTTTTGACAGCATAACGCTGACCGCAAATATCACAGGGCTGTCGGAAATCAATGCGCAGGGTCAAATCGGCTTTTATGACAACGGTACGAAAATAGGGCAGGCTTCCCTCACCCGCTTGGCTGCCGGAAGCGCCGACGCGACAGCTGCGTTTATATGGACGGCAAGCGAAGGCACACATATACTCACAGCGCAGTATGTTCAGAATGAAACCGCGGACAGCTATTATATGACCGATACAGGAGAACTTGATTCAATCATAGTGAACAAGGCGACGCCGCCGACAGTAGTATTTCCGTCCGCCGGTGCAATTACATACGGGCAACAGCTCTCGGCTTCCGTGCTGACAGGCGGCAGCGGCGACGGCAACTTCGCATGGGAAAACCCGGCTGCGATACCTACCGTCATCAATAGCGGTTACACTGTCGTGTTTACGCCCGACGATACCGATAACTATGACTACACCGGATTTACGCTATCCCAGACAGTCGCTATCACCGTAAACAAAGCGAACCCTGTGGTGACTTTCCCAACAGCCGGCGAAATCACATACGAACAACCCCTATCAGCTTCCGCGCTGACAGGCGGCAGCGGCGACGGTAGCTTTGCGTGGGAAAGTCCCGCTACTGTGCCCACCGTTGTCAACAGCGGCTACAACGTCGTTTTTACGCCTGCTGATATAGATAACTATAATACGGTATCCCAGACTGTGCTTATATCGGTTCTCAAAGCCGAGCAGGCGGCGCTGGTTGTTGATGGCATTCCGGACACGCTCACCTATGGCCATCTACCCTTTGATTTGCTGGGTAGGGGCGGTAGCGGCACCGGCAGCTTTAGCTACGAAGTCACATCGGGGGATGCGGTATCCGTAAGCGCAAGCGGCACCGTTACAGTGCTGAAAGTAGGGACTGCCGGGATCACCGCCACCAAGTCGGGCGATTCCAATTATCTATCCGCTTCCACCTATATTCCGATTTTGGTGAATAAAGCGGTACCCACCTACACCATCACCTTTGGCCCAACGCTGCCAATCTGCTCGGGCTACACCGTTATAGCCGAGGCTGGTTCTTCCTCGCCCGTGACCTCCGGCGGGAGCTTCAGCTTCACCGTTGCCATCGCCGGCGGCTACCATAAGGGGGCAGGCTTTGCGGTCAAGGCGAACGGCACAACGCTCACGGCGAACGGCAGCGGTGTATACACCATTTCCGATATCACGCAAAATCAGGCTATTACCGTAGAAGGTGTGGTACAGGATACGCCCGCATCCGGCAGCGGCTGCACCCCGCCTGTCGACACCACCGTGTATAACGACCCCATTAAGCCCAGCGCCACCATTTGGCTTAGCGGCAGCGGACTTGCCGGCGACGACCTTTTAGTGACGGAAACGATCACAAGCGGCGTCAACTACAACGCTATGCTCAAGCTGGCCGATAAGGACGATATTTTCCGCGTATACAACATATCTCTCAAGAGCGGCAAAACGTCCACCGGCAGCGCCATGTACCTCACGCTCGACCTGGCGGAAAAATATGCGGGGCAAGCGTTCACGCTGGTACATAAAAAGGCCGACGGTACCTTTGAATACCTTTACGCCACGGCGGACGTGGACGGCAAAGTAAAGTTTGGCCCGGTGTATGAGCTTTCGCCCTTCATGCTGGTGAAGGGGCAGCTGCTCAATACGCCGACAGTCGAGGTAGTAATCATCCCCCAAACGGGCGATGCCTCCAACCCGCTTCCCTATGCACTGTTGGTGCTTGCCGCCTTGTGCGGTATGGGAGCAACGGTTTATAGAGAAAAGCGTACACAGGCAAAACATTTCTAGTAAGCGAAAACAGGGGGCAGGTTAGGCACCCCCTCTGCCAATTTGCACCCCCTTGAGCATAGGGGGTGCATTTGTATCAATATTTGAGTGCCAACACATGGTACGTCAATCCGAACACCCGCCAATAAATCCATAAAAATATATAATGCAATATAAAATAATATTCAAACTTATTCATATTGACAACTAAACAAGAATATGATACTTAATTGATAGACAGTCGGTCTATAGAACGGAGGATAAATATGCGCGTTATAAAAGAAGCCGAGGAACGTCAAAACGAAATACTTGATGCGGCGGATGAACTTTTCGGTCAGAAAGGTTTTGATGATACAAGCACAAACGATATTCTCGAAAAAGTGGGAATTGCGCGTGGAACGCTCTATTATCATTTCAAATCCAAGGAGAACATTATGGATGCCCTAGTAGAGCGTTATAGTGTTTGCCTTGTAGCTAGAGCGCAAAAAATCGCCGCAGACACCGGCGTACCAATCATTAACCGTATTATTGGTGTTATTATGGCGCTGAACGTAGACAATGGAAACGGCAAGGAAATGATAGAGCAAATGCACAAGCCGCAGAATGCGTTGATGCATCAAAAAACGCAAAAGGCTATTTTAAGTGGTATTACGCCAATCCTTGCGGCACTTATCGAAGAGGGCGTCCTGCAAGGTTTATTCAACACACCTTTCCCCTATGAGTGTATGGAAATGGTTATCACCTACGCGAATACTATTTTTGATGGCGACATGGAAATGACAGGAGAGGAACGTATGAAACGCATGCAGGCATTCATTTTCAATATAGAACGGCTGCTCGACGTAGAGAGCGGAAGCCTTGTGCCTAGCGTTATGCAAATGTTCGATAACTAAGATGAGGCGCGTAATGAATAAATCCGAAAATCATTTCAACAAATTCCTTGTTTTATGGTCAGGAGAGTTTATTTCGGCAATTGGAAGCGGTCTTACCTCTTTTGGACTGGGCGTTTATGTGTTCGAGCAGACCGGAAAAGCATCGGCGATAGCACTTGTAACTCTGCTGGCGTTTATGCCTGCACTCCTTTTAAGCGCTCCTACCGGAGTTCTCGCCGATCGCTATGACCGCAGGGTTTTGATGGTGCTGGGCGACAGTCTTTCCGCAGTGGGACTTGTATTCATTCTGATTTGTATGCTTCGGGGTGAAGCGCAGCTCTGGCAAATTTGCGTGGGAGTTACGATCAGTTCGGTGTTTTATTCCTTGCTTGAACCTGCATATAAAGCGACCGTAACTGATTTGCTGACTCCGGAGCAATACACAAAGGCAAGCGGACTTGTGGGAATAGCAGGCTCGGCTAAATACGTTATTTCACCCGTGCTCGCCGGCTTTTTGCTTACCGTCTCGGATATTAAGCTGCTGCTTATCATTGACATTTGTACTTTTTTTATAACAGTTGCCTCAACGCTTGTTGTACGTAGTGGCATTGTTTCCAAAAAAAGTGAAGCAACGACATCGTTTCTGCGTGAATTAAATGACGGCTGGGGTGCTGTTACGGAAAACAGAGGGGTGCTTATACTGGTTATGATGGGGGCGGTTATTACCTTTTTTCTCGGCTTCATACAGACGCTTTCAGCACCGATGTTGCTTGCTTTTTCTGACAGTGCCACGTTGGGACTTGCCGAGACAATTTGCGCATCCGGAATGCTTGTGTCAAGCGTGTTAGTTGGAATAATCAGCATCAAAAAGGGTTATGCAAAAATACTTTCAACAACGTTGCTTTTTGCCGGAATTTTTATGGTAGTGTTTGGGTTGCGTGAAGATCTCCTGTTAATTTGCATTTCCGGTTTTCTTTTTTTCGCAATGCTGCCCTTTGCAAATTCATCGCTCGATTATATGGTGCGAACCAATATCAAAAATGAGCTTCAAGGTAGAGCGTGGGGATTAATCGGTATAATTTCTCAGCTTGGCTTTGTTGCCGCTTATGCCCTATCGGGCGTATTGGCGGATTATGCAGGCAAAGCCCTTAAAATTGGAGTCGGACGGGGTGCGGGTTCTTTAATTGTTGTTGCGGGTTTGCTTTTGTCTGTGACCGCTGTCGTTTTGTATCAAATGAAATCGGTTAGGCAGCTTGAGAAAAGAGGTGTGTCATGAACTTTAAAATCATATTAAACGACTTTGCAAAAAGTAAATTCATTACGCTTGCCACCACCATATTTATTGCGGCAGCAACTCTACTTGTGTCTCTGGCGGCAATACTGGCTGTCAATCTCACAGGTGCGATAGATGCGATGATGCAGCAGGCCGAAACACCGCATTTTATGCAGATGCATTCCGGCGAAATTGACATTACAAGGCTTACTAACTTTGCAAACCAAGAAGATGGCGTTGATGAGTTTCAAGTGCTGGAATTTTTGAACATTGACAATTCAAAAATACAACTCGGAGAAAACTCTCTTAGTCGCAATACACAGGATAACGGCTTTTCTGTGCAAAGCGAAACATTTGATTATCTCCTTGACCTTGATGGGAATATTATTCATGCAAATGATGGCGAACTTTATGTTCCAATCTGCTATATGCGTGATAATACTACAAAGGTTGGCGACAAGGCCATTGTAAGCGGAAAGGAATATACCGTCGCTGGGTTTTTGCGAGATTCGCAGATGAACTCAATGCTATCCTCCTCAAAGCGGTTTCTTGTCAGCAAAAGCGATTTTGCAAGCTTGAAAAACCTTGGAAATATGGAATATCTCATTGAGTTCAGACTAAAGAATATATCGGAGCTTAGTTCGTTTGGGATGGCTTATACCGCCAAAGGGCTACCGGCGAACGGCCCAACTATTACCTATCCACTTTTCAAAATGCTAAATGCAATGTCTGATGGCATGATGATAGGTGTAATTTTGCTGATTAGCATTCTCGTAGTGACGATTGCATTACTATGTGTGCGGTTTACACTTCTTGCGAAAATTGAGGACGAAATAAAAGAAATTGGCGTTATGAAAGCCATCGGGCTGCGTATTTCGGACATCAAGCAAATCTTCCTTGCAAAATATGCGGCGATTGGAGTTATCGGATGCATTTTAGGCTTTGCGCTTTCCTTTGCATTTCGAGGAATGCTCACCCAAAACATACGGCTTACGATGGGAGAAAGCACAAACGCCTCTATTGCTAATGTCCTTGCTATGGTTTTAGTGCTGCTTATCTTTTTCGTGATCATTCTCTTTGTAAATGGAATACTTAGGAATTTTCAGAAAATATCAGCTATCGAGGCAATACGTTTCGGTACAAATCATGCAAAGCATGCGGTCGCAAAAAACTTTTCTCTGAGCAAAAACAAACTGTTTGATACAAACGTTTTCCTCGGGATAAAGGATGTTCTTGCAAGGAAAGGATTATATGCCACCATGCTCGTAGTGCTTGTACTTGCAACATTTATAATGATTGTTCCGCAGAATTTATACAGCACCATTTCCGCAAAAAGCTTTGCTACCTATATGGGAATCGGCAACTGCGATATGCGTATTGATATTCAGCAGATAGACGATATTTCCGAGAAAGCCACTCAAGTTGCGGATATGATGGGCAGCGATAAATACATTTCAAAGTATACGGTACTTGCAACAAAAGCATTCAAAGTAAAGCTGGCAGACGGATCTGTGGAAAGTATGAAAATTGAACTTGGCGACCACAGCGTATTTCCTGTGTACTATTCAAAAGGCAAGTCGCCCACAACATCAGACGAAATTGCACTTTCGGTAATTAACGCTGATGAGCTGAATAAAAAAGTCGGAGAGGTGATTACCCTGATAACAGACGAGGGTGAGAAAACTCTTACAATATGTGGAATTTACTCCGACATCACAAACGGTGGAAAAACCGCCAAGGCAGTTTTTCCAGATAACTCGACGGATATTATCTGGAGCATCATTTACGCATCACTGACCTCGCAATCAGCAATAGAAAATACATCTTTAAGATATTCCAATCAATTTGCATTTGCAAAGGTGACTGACACGCAGGAATATATTTCACAGACATATGGGCAGACACTTATTTCAGTCAAACAGGCATCCATTGCCGCAATTGCCGTATCGCTTATCATCATTGTACTGGTTACATCGTTGTTTATGAAAATGTTGGTGGTAAAGGATAGATACTCCATAGCGGTCATGAAAGCGTGCGGCTTTACAAATGCAGATATAAGGCTTCAGTATATTTCACGCTCGGCATTTGTATTGTTACTCGGTATTATAATTGGAACTTTTTTGGCAAATACCGTAGGAGAGATGATTGCAGGCGTGGTCATTTCCTCGTTTGGTGCATCCTCCTTCAGGTTTACGCCAGCCCCACTTTTAGCATATTTGCTTTACCCGCTGATTATGGTGTGCGCTGTGTTTACCGCAACATTCTTCAGTACTTCGACTGCGGATGTGATAAAAATATCAGAGAATATAAAGGAGTAGCTTATGAAGCAAATAATTAGCGGTGAAAATATTGTAAAATCTTACGGCATGGGCGATGAAAAGCGCAATGTACTAGATGGAGTGACCGCCGAAATAAACGAAGGGGAATTCGTGGTGGTGATGGGGCCTTCGGGTTCTGGGAAATCAACGCTGCTGTTTGCCTTAAGTGGGATGGATCGTGTCGACAGCGGGAAGGTTTCTTTCGATGGCAAAGATTTATCGGCATACCAAGAAAACGAGCTTGCCGACCTACGCAGAACGCAGATGGGCTTTGTGTTTCAGCAACCGACCATGCTTCACAATCTAAACATACTTGACAACATTATTCTGCCTTCCATGCGAGACAGCAGAAAAAGTGTTAGTAAAATAACAGAAAAAGCAATAGGTCTTATGAAAAAAATGGGCATTGCGGAGCTTGCAAAGCGCGACATCACACAGGTTTCCGGCGGACAGCTCCAGCGTGCAGGGATATGCCGGGCGTTGATGGCGAACCCCAAAATTATTTTCGGTGACGAGCCAACAGGCGCGCTCAACTCAAAAGCAGCCGAAGAAGTAATGGACATCCTTGTAGAAATTAATGCGGACGGAACAGCAGTATTGCTGGTAACCCACGATGCAAAAATTGCGGCACGGGCGGAGCGCATTCTGTTTATATGTGATGGGAAAATCGTGAGCGAAATGCTGCTTGGAAAATCGAAAAGCACAGATATTGAAGACAGAGCGGAAAAGGTTGTGGCAAAGATGCAAGAGATTGGGATATGAGTGGTACCGT
>DHOL01000057.1:0-226 GCA_002410755.1 Ruminococcaceae bacterium UBA5391
TGGTTTTCCAAAGCTCGGTGCTTCGGAAAGGCGCACTGCGCGCGGGATAACCGTACCGAACACCTTGCGCGGGAAAAATTTTTTTACTTCCGCCACAACCTGCTGGGTAAGATTCAGGCGGCCGTCATACATGGTAAGCAACACGCCTTCAATCTCAAGCCGGGGATTGTATCTGCGCTTGACAATCCGTACAGAGTTCATTAGCTGGGAAAGGCCCTCCAGCGCA
>DHOL01000057.1:406-864 GCA_002410755.1 Ruminococcaceae bacterium UBA5391
AGCTGGGAAAGGCCCTCCAGCGCATAGTATTCGCACTGAATCGGCACAAGAATAGAGTCTGCGGCGTTAAGCGCATTGGTCGTGATAATACCGAGTGACGGCGGGCAGTCGATAAAAATATAGCCATAGTCCGCGGTAACCGGCGCAAGAGCTTCTTTCAACCGTGATTCCCTGTGTACAAGGTCAATCAGCTCGATTTCCGCCCCTGCCAGGTCAAGGCTTGAAGGGAGCAGATCAAGGTCGTCAAAGCCGGTCGGTAATATGGCATTTTTCGTTTTGGATTTTCCAATCAAGACTTCATAGACGGAAGCTTTCAGCTTTCTGCGGTCTACCCCAACACCGCTCGAGGAATTCCCCTGCGGATCCGTATCAACCAGCAGGGCCTTAATCCCTTTCCGGCCGATTGCTGCCGCGAGGTTGACTGCGGTGGTCGTTTTTCCAACGCCGCCCTTCTGGTT
>DHOL01000057.1:1172-1374 GCA_002410755.1 Ruminococcaceae bacterium UBA5391
AGCTGAGGCAAAAAACTTGCAGCCCTTTGAAAAAGCCAGATGTTTCACATGAAACATTTCGGGAAAAGTAAGGCATCATGCGGGTTTACAGGAAAGCTAAGCAATTTTTGCCGCAGACAAATTTAAAACTTCTTTCTTCCGGGTAAAAGCAGCAGACACAGAAGGGGCCGGACTTGCGTCCGGCCCCTTCTGCGGGAAATGA
>DHOL01000057.1:1458-10066 GCA_002410755.1 Ruminococcaceae bacterium UBA5391
AATTTTTGCCGCAGACAAATTTAAGACTTCTTTCTTCCGGGTAAAAGCAGCAGACACAGAAGGGGCCGGACTTGCGTCCGGCCCCTTCTGCGGGAAATGATATAGGGAAAATAGGAGTAAATAAACTCGTAATCTGTTTCAGGCGGGCCTTTTACCACCCGCGGTTGCCTGCGCCTTTGGAATGCGGACAACACATTCAATATAACCATCAGTCTCACTGCGGAGTGTCTGTGCGGGGATACCGCTTTTTTTCATTGTATCCACTGCATGGGAAATTGTGTTGAAAAAAATACGGACATCCTTCACAATAAACATTCTGCGGGGCTTTTCCGGTTTTCCGGAAAGCAGCCTGGAAACATACTCATCTGTGCGGCGGACATTATAGCCACGTTCAATTACAGTGTGAAGTGCCTTTAGCCGCTGTTTGCCATCCTCAATACGCAGCAGAGCGCGGGCATGGCGCTCAGTAAGCCCTGCTTCGGTAATAATCTGACGCTCTTCCTGAGAAAAGCGCAGGAGCCGAAGCTTATTTGCAATGGCAGATTGACTTTTCCCGAGGCGCTGTGCAGCTTCTTCCTGCGTAATGTGCCAGAGGTTTATCAGTTCTCGGATTCCTTCGGCTTCTTCAAAAACGCCGAGATCTTTCCGCTGGAGGTTTTCAGTCATTGCCATGGCAGCACTTTCATCGGGGGTGCAATTACTTACAATACACGGAACAGTCTTCATTCCGGCAATTCGGCATGCACGGAGCCTGCGTTCCCCTGCAACAAGCTCATAATTGCCGCTGGCAATATGGCGCACCGTAATCGGCTGAATCAGGCCGTTTGTACGGATACTGACAGCAAGGCTGTTCAGCTCTTCCGTATCAAAGTTTTTTCGTGGCTGTGCCGGATTTGGAGCGATTTGATCCGGCTCAAGCTCAATGACACGCTTTCCTCCGAAAATCACTCCTCTTGCCGCCTCCTTTTCTGTTCTGTCCGCTTGGACAAGCATAACATAGATTCAGCGGAAAATACCGTCACATTCTGGTATCATATAAAAAATTTAAACTACAAGCTTTCCAGCTTTTCTCTGTTTTTTTCTTGTTTTAAACAGAAAGGAGGGGAAATTTTGCAATTTTAGAGCCATGGCGCGGATATTTATCTGGGAGAGAACCAGTTCGACGGAAAAAAAGCAGGCTTCTGCCATCCCCGGCTGGAAGTGTATAGGTCACCGTTTTTTCTGTACTGCACCCGAGGAGCGAAACCGCCTTTTCCGCAGACGTAAGCTCGGCTTTCACGTCAGGTCCTTTCATCGCAGCAAAAACACCGCCCTCTTTTAGAAATGGCAGGCAATATTCGCACAAGACCGGCATAGAAGCAACCGCGCGCGCTGCGGCAAAATCATATTGCTGGCGGTATTGTTTCTGCCGTGCAGCCTCCTCTGCGCGGGCATGCACTAATTCCGCAGAAACTGAAATCTCTCTGAGAAGCATTTCTAGAAAAGTCAGCCGTTTCTGAAGGCTGTCAAGAAGCGTGAGTTGAAGATCCGGTCGGATAATCTTCAGCGGTACACCCGGGAATCCCGCCCCGGTGCCAATATCAATTACCTTGGCTCCTTTCGGAATCTTTATATACTTGAGAATCAGGATGCTGTCAAGAAAATGCTTGGATGCAA
This sequence comes from Ruminococcaceae bacterium UBA5391, assembly GCA_002410755.1. GTDB lineage: Bacteria > Bacillota > Clostridia > Oscillospirales > Acutalibacteraceae > Thermocaproicibacter. Next base: position 3,115 of record DHOL01000057.1, read on the forward strand.
TCCCCTCCGGTTCCGTTACGGCAGTCAGGTTGACTTTCTGGTTCCATTCGGTCAGCAGGTCTGCATATCGGCTGAATTGTTCAAGCTGTTCCGGAGAAACTGCAAGCCCGGCATCCGAGGCATACTGTTTTAAAAGTGCCGCTGATTCATTCATTTTTCTGTTCTCCCTTTTTCCAGCCAAATCAGCAGCACGGAAATATCCGCAGGGCTTACTCCGCTGATTCGCGATGCCTGCCCGATATTGGCCGGGCGGATTTTTGCAAGCTTTTCCTGTGCTTCTTTTCTCAGGCCAATAATTTTCGTGTAATCGATATCTTTGGGGAGGAGGCGTCCTTCCATGCGTTTCATCTCTTCAATCTGTGCTTTCTGGCGTCTGATATATCCTTCATATTTCAGGGCAATCTCAACATTTTCAAAGACAGCATCCGAAATATCGGGACGAGCTTTATCAACCTGCTTCAGGACGGCGTAGTCCAGTTCCGGGCGCCGGATAAGCTCTGCAAGCTTTACCCCAGTAGAAACGGGCGTTGTTTCACGTGAAACAAGCAGGCCATTCAGTTCTTTAGAAGGTGGCAATACTGTATTTTCCGCCCGGGCAAGTTCCTTTTTCTTCTGCTCTTCTTTTTTTAGGAAACGGATCCAGCGGTCATCGGAAATCAGTCCGATTTTCCGCCCGATTGGTGTCAGGCGTTCGTCGGCGTTGTCCTGCCGCAGGACAAGGCGATATTCACTGCGCGATGTCATCATACGGTAAGGCTCTTCCGTACCTTTTGTGATGAGGTCATCCACAAGCGTGCCAATATAGCTGGAAGAACGACTGAGAATCATTGGTTCTCGCCCAAGGATTTTCAGGGCAGCATTGACGCCTGCAACAAAACCCTGCGCGGCAGCTTCTTCATAGCCGGAACTTCCGTTAAACTGTCCTGCTCCATAAAGGCCCGGGTAATCCTTAAATTCAAGCGTAGCATTAAGTTGTTGCGGATCGGCACAGTCATATTCAATCGCATAGGCTGTCCTCATCAGCTCAACGTGTTCCAACCCCGGAATGGTATGGTAGAAAGCAATTTGTACCTCTTCTGGAAGCGACGTGCTCATTCCCTGAAGGTACATTTCTTCGGTATCCAGGCCGCATGGCTCAATAAAAAGCTGGTGGCGCTTTTTATCCGCAAAACGGATAATTTTAGTTTCAATGCTTGGGCAGTAGCGCGGCCCAATTCCGGTGATGCCGCCTGTAAAAAGCTGGGAACGTTGCAGGTTGTTAAGAATAATTTTTTTCGTCTGCTCGTTTGTCCATGAAACATAGCACACAGCGCGGTTTTTCCCGGGGACCAATGTATCGTAGGAAAACGGGATAACGGGATCATCACCTTTTTGGACTTCCAAATTAGTAAAATCTATACTGGAGCGAAGGACCCGCGCAGGTGTCCCGGTTTTGAAGCGCCTCAGGCGGATTCCAAGCTTCCGCAGGGATTCTGAAAGAAAAGCTGCCGGAAACATACCATCCGGGCCGCTTTCATAGGATACTTCTCCAACAAAAATTTTACCGGAAAGATAAGTGCCTGTTGCAAAAATAACAGCACGTGCTTCAAAAACCGCCCCAAAGCGTGTTTCCACGTTCCAGCGGCCTTCTTCTCCACGTGTAATGGCAACAACTTCCGCCTGTTTCAGTAAAAGGTTTGGCTGGCGTTCCAATTTCCGCTTCATAATCTTGCTGTATTCACGGCGGTCAATCTGCATCCTAAGGGAATGGACAGCTGGGCCTTTTCCGCGGTTGAGCATCCGGCTCTGCAAAAAGCATTCATCCGTAGTGCGTCCCATTTCCCCGCCAAGTGCATCAATTTCACGGACAAGATGCCCTTTCGCCGTCCCGCCAATAGACGGGTTGCACGGGCAATTTCCAACTGCATCCAGATTGATGGTAAAAACAACGGTTTTGCAGCCGAGGCGGGCGGCTGCAAGGGATGCCTCAATTCCTGCATGACCTGCCCCAATCACCGCCACATCAATCTTTCCGGCTTGATAATTCATCTTTCTTAATTCCCTCTTTCCCCGCTTTCAAGCTTCTTATAAAAGCCTTCAGCGAGAACTCTATTAAATGCTAAAAACAGCAAAATTCTGTTGTCGTCTGCGGTAAAAATATTGGGACGGTTTATATACAAGGGCTTTACTTACCTACACAGAAATGATGAAAAACAGAGTCAACGACGGTTTCAGTCACCCGTTCCCCAGTGAGTTCCAGTAATGCGGAAACAGCACCTTCAATGGAGACTGTTATGGCATCAAACGTCATACCGCATTTTAAGGCATCCTGTGCTTCTTTAACACATTCCAGCGCGCGCCGCGCGGTATCCCTTTGCCGTTCCGTGAACAAAATACCCTGTGACGGATCAAGATTTGCCGTCTCCAGAACATCTGCAACTTCTTTACGGAGTTTATCCAGTCCTTTTCCGGTCGTCGCAGATAATATAACAAAATGGCGAAATCTATCTTTAATATACTGCAAGTCAATTTTCTTTGGCAGGTCACTTTTATTAACAATCGCGACGCACGGTGTGCCATGCACTTTCTGAATCAGATTAAAGTCATCCTCACCAAGCTCCTGTGAACCATCAAAAACAGCGAATACAAGTTGCGCTGAGTGAATCCGTTGGAACGCACGCCCGACACCGATGCTTTCGACGGGATCATCCGTTGGATGCAGGCCAGCCGTATCGGCAAGGTGAAGCGGTATGCCGCTAAGGAAAACAGTATCTTCCACAATATCCCGTGTCGTTCCGGCATACTGCGTTACAATAGAACGCTCACATCCGGCGAGCAAATTCATAAGCGTTGATTTTCCTGCATTCGGACGTCCGGCAATCACTGTGTCTACGCCTTCACGAAGGGCCTGTCCGGCTTCAAATTCCCGGAGCATGGTCTCAAGTTCGCTGTGGGCTTTGCCGAGAGAGATTTTCAACTCTTCCGGTGTAACCTGTGGAATATCGTCGTCCGGATAATCCGCCCAAGCAGAAAGATGTGCCGCCGTAGAAACAAGAAGGTCACGGACTGCGTGGATTCTCCGTTCCAAGACGCCGCCTTGTCCGGCGAGGGCTGTTTTTGCAGCCTGCTCACCCTGTGCACCAATCATCTGCATAACGGATTCCGCTTCTGTCAGTCCCATTTTCCCATTCAGGAAAGCTCTCCGGGTAAATTCGCCCGGACCGGCAGGGACTGCACCGGCTTCAAGGACCGCTTTCAGCAGATGCCGCGTTACATAAACTCCGCCGTGACAGGAAAGTTCAACAACATCTTCTCCGGTAAAACTGGCAGGGGCACGGAAATTCAGGGCGATAGCTTCATCGATTTCTCCATTTTGGTCATGAACCTTTCCATAAAGAGCAGTATATCCACGCTGACCGGAAATTGTTTTCCCATGTGCAGAGGTAAAGACACGGTCTGCTATTTCATGCGCTTCCGGCCCGGAAATCCGTACAATTCCGATAGCCCCGGGAGACTGTGCTGTCGAAATAGCTGCTATTGTATTATCTGATTTGTGATATTGAATTTTCATCGTTTTACTCTTCCCTCTCTCTAAAGAAGGTTCCATGGTAAACCCGGCTGACAAAAGCCTTAAAAAACTGCCTGTAAATTATTGAAAAGGCCCCGGACGCAGAGCGCCCGAAGCCTTTTCATCAAGAAGACAGAATAGTCTGTTTTTATTCTTCGGATTTTTATTCTTCGGCTTTTCCGCTATCCGCAGACTCCGTATTCTCAGCGGCCGGTTTGGAATTTTCCGGCTGATTCTGCGCTGGCAACTGCACCTTTTCATAAAGTTGTCCTTTTGCCTCACTCTTTGGAACAGACGGCGTGGGAGCGACAACCGACGGATGGGGGGAGAATGGTTTGGAAAAGTGCTGCGGACCACGTGGCGCTCCCGGATAAGGATGAAAACGGTGCGGGATGCGTTCTCCCTTAATTGGGCCAATGACAACATGGCGTTCCAGGTCTTCGCCTTCAGACCAGGATTTTGCACCTTCTACCGTCTGTACGGCAGTATGGATGATTCTCCGCTCATAAGGATTCATTGGCTCAAGGGACATATTGCGCCCTAAGCGCAGACTCTTTTCAGCCATTTTTTTACCGAGGGCTTCCAGTGTCTGCCTCCGTTTTTCCCTGTAATTACCAATATCCAGTGTAATCCGATAGTACCCGTCTTTGCTGATATGGTTGGCAACAAGCCCTGCAAGATACTGGAGGGCATCCAGTGTTTCTCCACGGTGTCCGATAATAAAACCGATGTCCTCGCCAGAGATACAGAGCATTGCGCCGCCTTCCTGACGTTTAATCTCAATGCCGGCACCCGCAACATTCATGCAGGAAAGTATCTCATGCAGATATTCCGAGGCAACGTCCGCAGGGTTGTCCTGAATATAAACGCGCACTTTTGCAGGGCTTCCCCCAAAAAGGCCAAAAGTCTTTTTCGTCGGCATTTCTAGAATTTCAAATTCCGCCTCATAAGACTCAACACCAAGCTCTTTGCAGGCAGCTTCCTTTGCCTTTTCAACTGTGTCGCCAGTTCCGATTGCTTCTTTCATAACACCCATAACCTCCCTATGAAAAAACACTGCGCGCTCAAAAAAGTACGCGGATACATTTACTTGCCGCGCTTTTCCGGCTTAGCCAGTTTTTTCTGCAAAAGCATCTGCTGCTGCAGACCAAGCGGTTTTACAGCCGCCTCCTGCTGCTCACGCAGTGCAATGCGGCGTGCCTCCGTCTCGGCATTCAGTTTTTCAGGGCTGTACTGTATAAACAGAACAATGGTCTGGATCAAACCCGCAAAGGTGGAAAGAATCCAATAAAATCCAACGGCAGCTGGGACTGTGCAGGCCAGCCACGCAGTAAATAAAGCCATAAAATAAAACGTAAATGTCATGCATCCCTGTTTCTGCTGAATCGGTTGCAGTTTCATGGTGAAAAATTGTGTCACAATAGAGGAAACAAGGCACAAGACGGGAATAATCCAGAGATTTGTATTAAAAAGTGTGCCAAAGATATTGCCTGGATCGCATGGTGTTCCAAGAAGGTCAAGGCCAAGGAACCGGAACCCATGGCTGAATGACTGCAATCTGCTGAGCTCATCAGCACTGAACATTGTCAGGTACGGTTTCAGGTTTGCAAAATTGTGCACAATTTCAATCTGCGCATAGCGCCCGGCAGCCGTATTTGCAGAACCGGGAATCTGGTTAATTATATTAATCGCTTTGGTAATTGCATCGGAAGAAAGGTGCAAAGCATTGGAAAGCGGATTCAGCACCGTATAATAAAGACCAAACATAACGAGTAACGGAAGCAGCATGGTGCTGCATCCGCCCATTGGGTCGAGACCTTCCTTTTCGTACAGCTTTTGAGTTTCAATTTGCAGGCGCTGTTTGTCATCGGCATAGCGTTTTTGAAGGTTTTTAATCTTTATCTGCATTTTGCCCGATGCAGCCATGGAGCGCTGCTGTTTAATAGAAAATGGGAACAGCAGGAGCTTAAAGACAACGGTAAAAAGGATAATGGCAACACCGTAGTTTGGAATGAGAAGATAAAACCACCACAGTACATAGCCAAAGATGCTGCCAAAAAAATTGAAGAAACTGTCCATGCGGAATATTCTCCTCTGTGTTGCTACTTTTCAGTCTGTTTTCTGCGTTTCTCTTTTTTCTCCGGTACAGGATCATAACCGCCCCGGCTAAACGGGTTACAGCGCAGAAACCGCCACAGTGCAAGAAAAAAACCCCTGACCGGCCCGAACCGCTCGATGGCTTCTATGGCATAGCTGGAGCAGGTCGGATAATAAATGCAGCAGGGATGCCGCTTCAGCGGAGAAAGATATTTCTGATAAAAGCGGATCGCTGCAATCATAGCCATTTTAACTGGACTTTTCATGGGGCCTGTCCTGTACTTTGTCCTTTTGAGTGGATCCGGAAAGGACACCGGCATTTTTTAACTGATACTTCATAATGCGGCTGATTTCACCGCTTTTAACAAACGGCGTTTTTGCCCTTGCGACAAAAACGAGGTCATATCCGGGCATAATTTTCGCTGCGAGAGGACGGAATGCCTCCCGGATAACCCGGCGGGACCGGTTTCGCCGAACGGCATTTCCAGTTTTTTTGCTTGTCGTAATTCCAATACGAAGAATTTTTTTCCGGTTTCTTACAACATAGGAGACAAGCACCGGACTGACGTAGAATTTCCCACGGGAATAAGCCCGCTGAAATTCCCGGTTTTTCCTAAGAGTTTCATAATCTGTCATAATATTTTCCAAAAGGCCCGGCGGAACCCGCCGGGAATTTTCTTTGTTTCTTTTCAGGATGAGAAAAAGGAAGAAAAAGAAACACCGGTTTTCTTTCTGAAATCAGTAAGACAGACGTACCCTGCCTTTTGCCCTGCGGCGGGAAATTACCTTGCGGCCATTGCTGGTTGCCATACGCTTGCGGAAACCGTGTTCCTTCATGCGGTGCAGCTTCTTTGGCTGATAAGTTCTTAACATGAAAAGCCCTCCTTTCGGGTTAAAACCGCGTTTTGAAATTATACCGTATGCACTGCAGTCTGTCAACCGGTCCCCAAAATTCCCGCCGGTCCCATTCTCCGGCAGACTTGCCCGGCCGCGGAACATGCACGCGGACATGCGGCCCTATAAAAGTAACTATACCACAAGAGGGCAAAATTGAAAAGGAAAAAATACAATTTTCTGCGCCACAGTGCCGTTTTCGGCCGGAACAGGGACCGGCGGAAAAAATGTTGCCCCGAAAAGGGAATCTTTTTTCTTTTTCAGCAGGGTTATTGAACAGAATGTGAGGGGCAAGACGGACCTCTAAAAAAAGGAAAGTTTGAATTAAAGGGGGTTTTGTGTTATGATGATGAATGGGTTTTTGTACGTCCCGGAAAAATTAGGGCCTTGTAAAAATTCGCCGGCGAATTTTTA
>DHOL01000057.1:10216-10555 GCA_002410755.1 Ruminococcaceae bacterium UBA5391
GCCTTGTAAAAATTCGCCGGCGAAAAACGGTACGCAGGCAAAAAAACAGATGGGGTATGGTTACGGAATGGAATCGTTCACAGAAGTATGGAATATGGTTTGCGCCTATTGCAAAAGCAAGATCACGGAAATTGCATTTTCCACATGGATCAGCCGGATTGAACCGGTTACGCTTGATTTTGCAAACGGCGTTGCCGTTCTGAAAGTTCCAAACGAACTTCATCGGCAGACGATTCTCCATTATTATAAGGATATGATTGAAGAAGCATTCCGGCAGATTTTCAGCCAGGAGATTCAGGTCCGCCTGGTGACGCCGGAGGAAACTGACCAGGTTAAAAA
>DHOL01000057.1:10749-11004 GCA_002410755.1 Ruminococcaceae bacterium UBA5391
AAGAAAGAGGAAGAACCCCCGGAGAACGAAAACTATGAGTTTACGTTTGATACCTTTATCGTCGGCCCTTCCAATAAATTTGCGCACGCTGCATCCATGGCTGTCGCAAGCAAACCGGCGGCACTTTATAACCCGCTTTTTATCTACGGAAATTCCGGCCTTGGAAAAACGCACCTGCTTTATGCCATCCGGAATGAAATCAGCCGGACTCACCCGGATATGGACATCGTCTACATCAAAGGCGACGAATTTACC
>DHOL01000052.1:0-7966 GCA_002410755.1 Ruminococcaceae bacterium UBA5391
GCCCCAGTAACGCTGACGGGAAAATACCCAGTCTCTGAGCTTATAATTAACTTTTGGGTGCCCGAATCCTTTTTTGCTTAAGAAATTTATGATCTTTTTCTTTGCTTCATCAACGGTAAGGCCGTCCAAAATACCGGAATTGACCATTACACCCGACGCGCAGTCCGTATATGCTGCTTTGTGTACATCTCCGCCTTTTACGACCTCAATAATTGGCAGTCCAAACTTTTTTGCGAAATCCCAGTCACGTGTATCATGGGCCGGAACGGCCATGATAGCGCCTGTGCCGTAAGACATCAGGACATAGTCAGAAATAAAGATTGGAAGTTTTCTCCCATTAACCGGATTTATGGCGAAAACGCCATCAAGGCGGACACCAGTTTTATCCTTTACAAGCTCTGTCCGTTCAAAATCCGATTTTTTTGCAGCTTCTTCCTGATAGGCGTGAACCTCGGGCAGATTTTTAATCTGTCCGGCCCATTTTTCCAGGTAAGGATGCTCGGGTGAAAGGACCATATAAGTTGCGCCATAAAGCGTATCCGGACGTGTTGTATAAACGGTAAGCTTATCCCCTGCTGTCGTTTGAAAATCGACTTCAGCACCTGTTGAGCGCCCAATCCAGTTAATTTGCTGTGCCTTGACACGCTTTGGATAATCTACCAAGTCTAAGTCATCAATCAGACGCTGCGCATAGGCGGTTATTTTCAGCATCCACTGGCTTTTCACTTTCCGGATGACAGGACTTCCGCAGCGCTCACAGACGCCGTCTACAACTTCTTCATTAGCAAGAACGCATTTGCAGGAAGTGCACCAGTTAACAGCCATCTCTTTTTTATAGGCAAGCCCATGCTTGAAAAATTGAAGGAAAATCCACTGAGTCCATTTGTAATATTCCGGATCGGTTGTGTTGATTTCGCGCGTCCAGTCAAACGAAAGGCCCAGAGACTGAAGTTGCTGCTTAAAACGGGCAATATTTTGTTTTGTAACTATGGAAGGATGAATATGATTTTTAATCGCATAGTTTTCACTCGGCAGTCCAAAAGCATCCCAGCCAATCGGGTACAGAACATTGTAGCCCTGCATTCTGCGCTTACGTGCAATAATGTCCATTGCCGTATAGGAACGGGGATGGCCAACATGAAGCCCCTGCCCTGAAGGATATGGAAATTCAATCAGTGTATAGTATTTTGGCTTGTCAGAATGGTTAGAAGCGTGAAAAACTCCTGCCCTTTCCCACTCATCCTGCCATTTTTTTTCGATTGCTTTTGGATCATACTTTGTCATATCGTTTCGCTCCCGTTTTGTTTGAATTCCGCCGCAAGCGCAAAGGCTGCGGGAAAACTTACTTTAGAAATTTGGAAATTTCTATGTTCTCTCCGTCTCCCCACAGTCGATCCAAGTCATAAAAAGCACGTGCATCCGGCGTAAAAACATGGATAACAACACTGCCATAGTCGAGGAGGATCCAACTGTTAGAACGGTATCCTTCTTTATGAACTGGCTGAACGCCAAGCCCCTCAAGTCTAAATTCGACTTCATCAGCAAGCGCTTTCACATGGGTGTTGCTGGTTCCGGTCGCAATAACAAAATAGTCTGCAAGGACAGAAATATCACCAATGTGCAGCAACCTAAGGTCAGCCGCCTTCTTTTCATCCAGAGCTTTTACAGCATTTTCTGCAAGTTCCAGCGATGTCATTCACAACACTCTTCCTTTCTTCAGGATTTATCCCCGGCAAATGCCAGAGCTTCCTGATTAAAAGCAGCAATCGTATCCGGGTGGATTGCCTTCCTGTTCTGTGCAAGATCTGCAATTGTATAAGACAACCCCTCCATGACGGCTTCATTCAAGCCAATTTTTGCCGCCTTACGGAGATTTTCTACTCCCGGATAATTACGGTCTGCAGATATAAAATCCGCAACAAAAAGGACCTTGTCCATTGTTGTCATATTCTCACGCCCTGTTGTATGGTAACGCACGGCATCAAGAATTTCCGGATCATCAATATGAAGCTCATTTTTCAGGTATGCTGAACCAAGCATTGCGTGCCATAGCTTTTGTGCAGAACGCTCCACTGGACTAAGCTTGATGCCATATTGATTCATCATTTCAAGCTGCTTTTCCGACGGTATATCCTTCATAATATCGTGGAGGATTCCGGCAGTTTCTGCTTTCTGTTTATCCGCACCGCATTGCCCAGCCAGTTCCTTTGCCGCCCGCGCAACACAAATAGAATGATAATACCGCTTATCGCCCAGCAGCGGACGGATTACAGCCTTATAATCATCAAAACTCATTGTAGTATTTCACCTCAGGTAAAGTTTGTTTGTCCGGATATAAGCTTCTACAGCAACAGGTACAAGGCCGGAAATATCTTTTTCTTCCCGCACTGCTTTCCGAACCATCGTTGAAGATATTGGAAGATATGGAACTGGTTTTACAATGGTCTTTGCTCCCTGCTTCCGGAGCTGCCCTGCATACTGAAGAAGGTGTGTAATACCATCCTTGTTTCTCGGAGCCGCACAGATCGTTGCAAGGGAAAAAATAGTCTGTGAATCATGCCAATCCGCAAGGGTTGTAAACATATCTTCGCCAGTAATAAGGAAGAGTTCGGATTCCGGATACAGTGTTTTGAGCTGCTTCAATGTTACTGAAGTGTAACTTGCCCCGCCGCGTCTGATTTCCATATCATCTATCTCAAACAGGTTACTGCCTGCTACGGCAAGGCGGCACATAGCAAGCCGATCAGCTGCAGGTGCCAGATCATGCACCTGCTTATGCGGCGGTGTTCCGGTTGGAATAATAAGGGCACGGTTTACCTGGAGAATTTCTGCAAAACTTTTCACGAGATGTAGATGTCCATTGTGAATTGGATTGAAAGTTCCCCCGAAAACCGCGATTTTTTCCACTGGTGTCACCTGATTCCGGATAATATAATCATTTTATTACTTTTTTCGCTCTTTGGGAAGTACAATTTTCGGCTTCTTTTCATTTCTGCGATACAAAACGAATTTTGAACCAATTACCTGTACGGTTTCTGAAGATGTTTTTTCCGCAATTTGCTCCGCTGCTTCATGGGCAACCACCGGAGAAGTATCCAGTACACGGCCTTTCATCAGTTCGCGTGCAGTCAGTGCATCATCGGCCTGCTTTAAAACTTCGGCATCAATCCCGTCTTTCCCAACAATAAGGATGGTATCAACCGGGTTTGCAAGGGCGCGCAGATAGGCCCGCTGTTTACTGTTCAGCATCATATTTCTCCTTATATTTTTTTAGTTCATCCGAAAAGCGTCGGAGTGCTTTCCCGCGATGGCTAATTTTGTCCTTTTCTTCGCTGGAAAGCTCAGCAAACGTTTTTCCCCCTACAAGGAACACCGGGTCATAGCCAAACCCGCTGTTTCCCCGCGGAGCAAATGCAATCCTGCCAAGACATTCACCTTCCGCTGTAATGCGTCTTCCATTCGGGAATACACAGCAAATTGAGCAGACAAATTTTGCACTGCGGGCATTTTCCGGTATACCTTTTAGAACATTCAGCAGTTTTGCAATACGTTCTTCATTAGAAGCGCCACAGCCGGCATATCTTGCAGAGTATACGCCCGGTGCTCCATGCAGGGCATCAACCATCAGACCGGAATCATCCGACACGGCTGGCTTTCCTGTCACACGGCAAGCAGCAGAAGCCTTTAAAAGTGCATTTTCTGCAAATGTTTTTCCAGTTTCCTCTATTTCCGGTAGGCTGACCTCTAAGACTGTGATGCCAAATGGTTTCAGAATTCGCTGAAATTCCAATACTTTATTCCTATTATGTGTCCCAACTATCAGCTCTTCCATCATTGCTCCTGTCCGCTGAACAATGCTTCAGCAAATGCGTCTGCATCAAATGGCTGGAGGTCGTCAATCTGCTCTCCAACACCGACAAATTTGACTGGAATCCCAAGTTCTTCCCGGATTGCAAGGATAATACCACCGCGGGATGTCCCGTCCAATTTTGTAAGCACAATCCCGGTAACATCAGCAACAGACAGAAACTCACGCGCCTGATTGACAGCATTTTGGCCGGTTGTGGCATCTAGAACCAAGAGCACTTCGCGGTCTGCTTCGGGGGCTTCCCGTTCAATCACACGGTTGATTTTTGCGAGTTCTTCCATTAAATCCTTTTTATTATTCAGGCGGCCAGCAGTATCACAGAGAACCACGTCATCCCCACGTGATTTTGCAGCGGCAACCGTGTCAAAAACAACAGAAGCAGGATCACTGCCCTGCGGCTGGCTGACAATGTCCGCCCCGGAACGCTTTGCCCAAATGTCGAGCTGTTCCACCGCAGCAGCACGGAAGGTATCCGCTGCGCCAAGAATGACCTTTTTGCCCTGATTGACCAGCATGGCTGCGATTTTTCCAACAGTAGTAGTTTTCCCGACACCATTGACACCAATTACAAGGATGACAGATGGCTTTGTCTTGATATTTAGGCTGCTGTCACCTCGCAGCATCTCGGCTATCAGTTCTTTCAGCATTTCGCTGATTTGGGCAGGTTCTTTGACGCCGCGCTCTTTTACACGCTTTCGCAGTTCGGTGCAAATATGCTCTGCCGTCGGGACACCAACATCGCTCATAACAAGGATCTCTTCGAGCTCTTCAAAAAGGCTATCATCAATTTTCGTGAAGGATTTCAACAATGAACTGACGGAGCCGCCTATCTTAGCCCGTGTTTTTTTCAGTCCAGCCTTGATTTTCGTAAAGAATGCCATTTGACCTCTCCTTTCGTCTTACGACTTGATTCCAAGTTCCGCTTCTACCTGAGCTATAGGCATTTCAAGGAGTTTTGAAACACCTTCATTCTGCATGGTAACACCATAAAGGATATCTGCATTCTCCATGCTGCCGCGGCGGTGTGTTATAACAATAAACTGCGTATTGCGGTTCATTTTCCGCAGATATTCTGCAAAACGTGTGACATTAACATCATCAAGTGCAGCTTCAATTTCATCCAGGACACAAAATGGCGGTGGGTTCACTTTCATAATTGCAAAATATAGTGCAATAGCAACCAGTGCTTTTTCTCCGCCGGAGAGAGACTCCAAGTGCGTAACAATTTTTCCAGGCGGCTGAACGGAAATTTCAATGCCGGATTTCAGCACATTATTAGGATCAGTCATGGAAAGCCTGGCGGACCCGCCGCCAAACAGGTCATGGAATGTCTCACCAAAGTTCCGGTTGATAAGCTCAAAGCGGGAAGTGAAAAGGTCTTTCATCTGGTGTGTCAAGTTATTGATTAGCTTTTCCAGTTCATTGCGAGACTGTTCCACATCGGCAACCTGCGTCTTCATAAATTCGTACCTGCTGTTGACTTTTTTGTATTCTTCCACAGCGGCAACATTAACAGAGCCAAGGCTGCGAATTCCATTTTTGACAGAAGAAAGCTGTTTTTTCGCCTGTGCGGAATCTGTTATCCTTTCGGGTACCTGTTCTTCCGCTTCCCGGCGTGTCAGTTCATATTCTTCCCAGAGCTGAGCAATGATGCCGTCATATTCTTTTTGAAGGTTTGCTTTCCTCTCCTCCAGCAAGGCAAGGTCATGGCCGATTTTCTCTTTTTCTTCGGATTTTTCCCGCTCGGCTGCACGCTGCTGAACCGATCGCTGCTCAAATTCCATTCGCTTTTTATTAAACAAGTCGATTTCATTTGCGTGGCTTTTTGCCGTCAGACGAAGCGCCGCTGATTCTTTGGTAAGAGTATCGATTTTTTGACTTATCTCTTTTGATGAGCTGCTTGCGGCTTCAATGTCCAGCTTCAGCTTCTCAATTTTTTCCCGGTGGCCACGCCCGCGTTCCTCCGCCTCCTGAATAGAAGTCTCCAGGGCTTGCGAATCCTTGCGCGCAGCAAGGCGGTCCAATTCCAGCTTTTGAATTTTACTGGTAAGGGCCTCACATTTTTGGTTGAGTTCATTGCGGTTTCCGCTGATTTCCATAAGCCCGCTTTTCTGCTTTTGGATTTCCAGGGAAAACGTTTCAGTTCGCTTTTTTGCTTCTGTTTCCGCAGTGCTTTGTCCTTTTAGCCTTTTGTCTTCTGAAGCAGCCTCATTTTGAAGAGTCAAAAGAGCATTTTTTGCAGTGAGAAGATCGGCTTCTGCCCGATGGGACTCCGCATCCAGATGAACATGCTCTTCCTGTGCAGAGACAAGTTCACCCTTCGCCCCTGAAAGCTGTGCTTCCGCTTCAGATACTTCTTCTGCTGCTGCACGGAATGCTTCCGCAGCAGAAGATGCCTTTTGGCGGATTTCTTCCGCTTCTCGCTTAATTTTTTCAATTTCCGTTGAACGTCTTAAAAGGCCAGAATTTCTTGTAAGGGAACCACCCGTAAAGGAACCGCCCGTGTTAACGACCTGACCATCCAGCGTAACAACACGGAAGCGGTAACCGTATTTTCCTGCAATAAAAGCTGCACTGTCTAGATTATCCGCAACTGCAATTCTTCCGAGGAGAAATTCTACAATACCCCGGTATTTTGCATCAAATGAACAAAGCTCCGAAGCAACGCCGATAAATCCGCGGCAGTTGCTGAGTCCGATTTCCTGTAAAGTTCTTCCGTGGATGGTTTCTACCGGTAAAAATGTAGCACGGCCTGCATTGCTGCGTTTTAAAAATGCAATGGCACGCTTTGCATCCTGTTCCGTTCCAACAGCAATATTCTGCATGGCACCACCAAGAGCTGTTTCCATGGCGACAGCATATTTTTCCGCAACTTTAAGCAGCCGGGAAACCGGCCCGTGTATCCCTTCCAGCATCCCATGCCCGGACGCTTTCATCACTGCCTTTACGCTGCCCGAAAAGCCTTCCATATTCTGTTCCAAGTCTTCAAGCAGCTTTGCACGGCGGAGTTGTTCATGCAGATCAAGCTGAAGTGCGTCACTCTGCTGCTTTGCAGCTTCACGCTTTTTAACGCGGGTATCAAAACGCATTTTATATCCCGCCGAAGCATTGGAGAGGGTTTTGATATGGCTGTCGGATTCCTCCAATTTCTGGCGGTAGGTTTCTGTTGAAACCTCCAGCTTTTCTTTCTGCTGCTGTTTTTCCGTTATATTCTGGCGCACCGTGTTGAGATGTAGAGAGATTTCAGCAACTGCGGAATGTGCTGCCATCTCTGCAACTTTCGATTCTGTAGTTTCGGCAGTCAGTTCTGCAATTTTGCGTGAGAACTCATCAATTTTCTTTTCCGTCTCACTCATCCCACTTTTGAGTTTCTTCAAAGCGGCAGAGTGTTCCGAAAATTCCTCATCTTTCTCCTTAGCCATATGAAAACATTTTTGAAGTTCTAGCTTTTTTGCTTCAATCTCTTTTTCCAAGTCTTTTCCGGAAAGGCTGTTTTGCTCAATCTCACTGTGAAGTCTTGTAATATTTTCTTCATTGTGACGGATATCATTCTGAAGGACAGAGATTTCTCCGTCTTTTTTTGCTGCTTCCGCTTCAAGGCTGTTGCAACTATTCCGGATTTCATCTGCTTTTGCAGCGCAGGAATTTGAGCTTTGAAATGTCTTTTCAATTTCCTTCTCAAACGTTTCGATTGCCTGTCCTGCGGCATCATACTGATTTTTTGCAATCAGTATTTTATCCTCCTGCTCCCGCAGAACGTGGCCGGACTGGTCAAGCATTGCAAGCCAGAGGCCAATTTCAAGTTTCTTTTTCTTTTCGGCAAGTGCCAAATATCGTTTTGCCTTTTCGGATTGTTCTTTCAGCGGCCCAATACGGCCCTCCAGTTCCAAAAGAATATCCTTAAGGCGTAACAGGTTTTCTTCCGCCTGCGCAAGCTGGTGCTCCGATTCTTCTTTTCGATAGCGGAAACGTGAGATACCAGCGGCTTCCTCAAAGATTTCACGTCGGTCTTCACTGCGGGCGGAAACGATACTGTCAATTTTACCCTGTCCAATAATAGAATAGCCATCACGGCCAAGGCCGGTATCCATAAACAGT